>JBKCUI010000023.1:0-6670 GCA_046318495.1 Pirellula sp.
GCGTCGGGTTGGCGATCCCTTCGGTGGCGTTCTTGAGCAGCCCGCGAACGACTTGCGGCAAGTTGTGATACATGCGGCAGCGCGCGATGTCGGTGGCATCGAACAGATCGGTCATGTACCCCGATCGACGAAAGGCTTTGGGAAGCTTGATCCCATCATGCCTGGAGTTGGCGATGGCCGAGTGACCACCGACGCTCATGTACGGTTCACGCTTGGCCAAGAACAATTGCCCGCAGCCTGCCGCGAATCCAGGCTGAGCACTGGCTCGCATCTGATCGATGGGCAAGAACCCTAGCAGCACGTAATGCATCAACGGAATCAGCATTCGCTCGGCGATCGTTCCGGTCTCTTGAAGCGGAAAGCCGCTGACCAACGGCGCGCCGCAGCGGTCTTGTTCGGCCACCATCCGCCCAATGGCATCCGGACTCAATCGCACGTCGGCATCGAGGAACAGCAAGCGTTCGTGCCGGGCCAATTGGGCCAGTTGCCAACATGCGTTCTGCTTGCCATTCCAACCTTCGGGCAAACCGGCCGAGCGGCACAGTCGGACGCGCGGGTCGCGTTGTGCATAGCTTTCGACGATTGTCGGGGTGGCGTCTTCGGAAGCATCGTCCAACACGAGGATTTCCAACGGGCGATGGTGGCTGGCCAAGATGGAGTCGAGGGCGGGGCCGATGCTGGCGGCTTCGTTGCGGGCTGGGATCAAAACGCTCACCGGTACTTCGACGATGGATTGCAAACGCTGCGGATCGTTGCAGGCAGGAAGGTAGCGACGCATGTTTTGGAGGAACATGACGACCGGCAGGGACGATAGCAAGAGAGCGGCCAGCGAGGCGAGGAACAAGAGCATCAAAGGGGGCAATCGCGAGGTTGGGGCAAGGAGGCGGTCAAGGGGTCGATGCAAGATCGACGTATTGCATCGTAGCAGAGTATGGCAAAGGGTGGGACGCCCGCGGTCCGTGTCCGATCTTCGCGGCAGGCCGTGAGGCCTCCGGTGTGGCGTTGGGAGACTTGATGATGTGTTGCCGCCGTGTCACCGGACGGCTTACGCCGTTCCGCCAACAAAGCCAAACCGCGGCTAACGCCGAGCGGCTAATGAAAACAAACCGCGGCTAACGCCATGCGGCTAATGAAAACAAACTGCGGCTAACGCCGAGCGGCTGATGAGGAGCGATGCTAGCGCTCGGGTTGGCCGATCTTGGAATGCCGCGGGTCGAAGGGTTTGCCATGGAACCACGCAGACCAAGCTCGCGCCGTGTCGTACCAACTGGTCCGTTCGCGGCGCGGGGCAATCAGCATCTCGAAGGCATCGCTGCGACGGGCGATCACATCCCGCGCCAGGGCTTGTTGGGTCGATCGCAAGGCCTGATGAAGCTGCCGATCGCACTCGGCTTTCGAGCGTTTTCCATCGACTGGAATCCGGTTGCCGAAGCGAACGAAGATCGACGGTTTGGCTTCTTCCCAAAACGGATACTCAATCGCCAAAGGAACAAACGCCACGTCGGGCGAGTTGGCGGCGAGGTGGGCCAATCCCGGCATCAGCGGCGCTTCGTGATCGCGGCAATCGACGAAGCGACCTTCGGGAGTGATCCAAAGGGAGGATTTGGGATGGGAGAGGATCTCGCGCGAGGTGCGCAAGAAGGCAGCGGCACCGCTATACGATTCCAATTCCAACCCATAGAAACCGAGCTGACGGAAGATGCCATACGCTTCGAGGGCCTTGGCATCGATGGGGGCGTAGAAGGTGCGTTGCGCAAAGTAGGCTTTGCGCAGCAGCATGGCCACAATCGGATCCCACCAGCCGATATGGTTGGCGAAGACCACCAGCGATTGATCGGCCGGAGCGAGGGATTCGGGAGGCTGTTCGAACTGGACGCCGAACGAAGTGAACCTCCGGCTCACCATGCGGCGGGTCGTTCGACAGAATCCGTCCACCAACCACGTTTTGGATTGTGGTAGCGCCATTGCGGTCGACGGTTTGGAAACTTTAGGAAACTCCGGCTGGAGGAGCCGTACGACGCGAGAGTTTGCCCGACTGCGCATCGCCATCGACGGTATCGCCAGCGATCCAACCGCTCATCATGACCATCGGCATGCCGGGTCCAGGGTGGGCGGCTCCACCGGCGAGGTAGAGGCCTTGCAAATCGCGCGAGCGGTTGGCTGGTTTGAAGGCACCGACGAAACGTCCGTGGCTAGCCAATCCATAGATCGCGCCGTTAAGCACGCGATAACGCTTGTGGATGCCTTCGGGGGTCAACGCGCTTTCGGTGACGATGCGATCGCGGATGCCCTTCATGCCACCGGTGGTTTCGAGTTTGTTGAGGATGACTTCGCGATACTCCGGAAGCATCTTCGACCAATCGTGACCCGGTCGCAGGTAAGGGGTATGGACCAAGATGTAAAGGGCTTCGCCACCCTCGGGTGCAACGGCTGGTTCGGTGCTGGCCGGAGCGCAGACATAAGCCGTCGGATCGGGTGCGGGTTTGCCTTGTCGATAGATGTAATCGAATTCGACGTGGGGGTCGTTGGAGAAGACAAAGTTGTGGTGCAGGATGTGGTCGTAGCGTTTGTTTAGACCCAAGTAGAGCACGACGCCCGAGCAAGCCGGCTCGTAGGCGCGGCGCTTGTCGAACTTCTTTTCTGCGGTGGAGCCGTGCAGCAATTCGCGGTGAGTGCGAACCGCATCGCAGTTGGAGACGATGGTATCGAAGGCATAGCGATCGCCGGTGGTGGTTACCAGTCCGGTAACGCGTGTGCCATCGTGTTCGATGTTGGCCACATCGGTGCTGGTCTTGAACTCGACCCCGAGTTCGCGCGCCAATTTCTCCAGCGCGACAGGCACGGCTCGAGTGCCGCCCATGGGGTACCAGACCCCTTCTTGGGTTTGCATGTGAGCGATGCCGCAAAGAACGGCCGGGGACGCTTCGGGCGACGAGCCGACGTATTGAGTGAAGTGGTCGATCATTTGCGCGGCGCGTTCGTCTTTGACGCACGAGCGGACGAGACCGGCGACCGAGCGACCCATGCGAAGGCTGAGCACGTCCATCAAGACCGACGGGGAAAACGCGCCGCCGACTTCCATGGTGTCGGCGATGCCACCGACGCTTCGCCAGAAGAAGAACTTGTCGGAGACTTCGTGCAGCTTCTTGGAGATCTGCATGAAGCGATCGTAGCCAGCGGCCACGCCGGGGATGGTCGAGAATTTCTCGAGGTTGGCCTTCATCTTTTGAGTGTCGGCGACCAGATCGAGCACGCCACCATCGTCAAAGAAGCATCGCCACTGTGGGTCGAGAGGGACGAGCTCCATGTAGTCTTCGAGGCGTCGGTCCGCTTCGGAGAAGATGCGTTTGAGGACCGAAGGAAGGGTCAAGATGGTCGGGCCCATGTCGAAGCGGAACCCGTCTTGCTTATGGACCGCAGCTTTGCCACCGACCCATTCGTTCTTTTCAAAGACGGTGACGCGGTGTCCTCGGGCGGCGAGCGTGCATGCAGCCGCCAGGCCAGCCAATCCTCCACCGACCACCGCTGCATTGAGACTGCGTCCAGATCGCTCAATCATTCGTTTTTGCTTCTTTTTCGTTGCGAGAGAATCGCTTGAACCATTTGCCGGAGGCCTCGCAATCGGTGCCTCCAGGTCCTTCCATGGCAGAATTGTAGCAGGCCGTCTAGGAGTTGTTCATCGCCGGGCTGTGGCAAATTGGCGTGGGGGAGCCAAGTTCCCAGTCGGTTGGCGACGACTTTTACGCTGGTCATCGATAGCAAACCTTCGGTGCCGCGGGTCACACCAAAACCGCTTTCGCCGCGCCCGCCAAAGGGCACGCGCGGATCGGCGGTCGGGACGATCAGATCGTTGATGGTGATGGTGCCTGCCGAAATGTACGGTACCAAACGCAGCGCGTCTTCGTAGGGGCCGAAGATGGATGCGGCCAGCGCGTAGGGGCACTGCGAATCGGCTTTGAGGGCATCGGACCAATTCTCGACCGGCACGATCATCAGTAACGGTGCAAAGACGTCCTGCGAATAAATCTTCATGTCGGGACGTACATCGCTCAGAACGATGTGGCCGCTGCTGACCCATGCGGGAGGCGAAGCGTTGCCCGTGGACGCATTGGGGTTCGCCGCCGGAGCGATCTTGGCTGGGTCCGTTCCGGATAGCAGCGTGGCCCCGCGCTGCAATGCATCGTGGACGCCTTCCCAAAGCTTCTTTTGTGTGGAAGCGGCGATCTGCGTTCGCCATTGTTGCTGTTCGGGCTCGGACAAGCGATCGAGGAACAAGCGGTGGAAGACTTCGGAAATTTTGTCGGGGACGAATACGCGTCGGGGCGAGATGCAGGTCGCGCCGCCGTTGAGCCTCAGTCCGAATCGCAACAGATCGCAAACGCGATGCAAGTCGGCGCCCGGCAAAACAAACACCGCATCGCAACCGCTCAGCTCCATGGTGGCCGAAGTGAGCGACGGGATGGCTTGGGACAAGACCGTGCGTCCGCTTTGGCTGCTGCCGGTCATGACGATGTGATCGACGCCGATTTCGATGGCGAGTTTTCCGGCTTCGATGGAGCTATCCAGGACGACCATCAAGTTCTCGGGCACGCCGCATTCGATCAGCATGTGCACGAGCATTCGCGTCGTGTGTTCGCATCCAGGAGCAGGTTTGATGGCGACAGCGTTGCCCGCCGCGAGGGCTTGGAGGACTTGCACCCCAGTCAAGAAGATCGAGTAGTTCCAGGTGCCCAGGATCAGGACCAAGCCGTGAGGGACGCGATGGATCGAGGACTTCAGACGACCGAGCCAAAGGGGTTTGCCACGGTTGCCTAGTGTGCGCGGGGCCAGGACGTCGGCGGCTTCGCGGCGAATCCACTGGGCCGCATCGGCCAACGGGAGCAGTTCGGCGGTGACCGTCTCGGCGTATCCACTTCGCTGAGGAACCTGGACCGTCGCAGCCAGTTCGCTCCGCTGTTCTGCGATGCAAGCGGACAATCGACCGAGGATCGCTGCCCGGGCGCGGACGTTCATCTGACGCCATGGCAGCTGTGCGTGGTACGCGGCAGCGAATGCGGCAGCGATGGTTTCGCGTTGGGGGATCGTAGGACGAGTCACGAGATCTTTCATGGGCATGCGCACACCTTGGGTGGCATCGGCCCCGGGGATGCGCCAAGGCCGACGCAGGTCAGTATACCCGTCCTATGAAATTCGGCGAGCGAAGTTCGCGTCGCCTCGTTGAAATCCAACGCGGTGAAATCCAACGCTGTGGCATCGAATGCCTGGATTCCGGCGGCGATCAGCCTTTGGACTCGGACCGCGCCGCAGCGGTTCGCACGACGCGCAGCAGATTGCCGTACAAGATCTTGTGGATGGCCGCTTCGCTGTAGCCGCGACGCAGCAGCAGTTCGGTCAGGACCGGATACTTGGAAACATCTTCCAATCCGACCGGGCATTTGGAGATGCCATCGAAATCCGATCCCAAGCCCACGTGGTCGATGCCGGCTACGCGCACGACCTGTTCGATGTGATCGACCACGATCTCTGCATCCCCGGCGGGGTAGGGATGGGCGGCTTGCCATTGCTTCCACTCGCGGTCTTGGTCTTCGCGCGAGTCGGGGTACTTCAATCGCAACGCGCGGCGAAGTTCGAGCATCTCTTGCAAGACCGCAGCCGATTCGGGGACGACGAAGCCCGAAAAGAAATTGATCAAGACCACGCCGCCGTTGTCCGGCAGTCGAGCCAAGACATCATCGGGGACGTTGCGAGGATGGTTGGCGACCGTTTTGGCCGACGAGTGGGAGAAGATGATCGGAGCGGTGCTGACGTCCAGCGCATCGTGCATGGTGGCTGGCGAGACATGGGATAGATCGACCAGCATGCCCAAGCGATTCATTTCGCGGACGACCTCCATGCCAAACTCGGACAACCCACCGATCTTGGCAGCGTCGGTAGCCGAGTCGGCCCACTCCAGCGTATCGCTATGCGTGAGGGTCATGTAGCGAGCCCCCATGCGCGACAGTTCGCGAAGTTTGCCGATCGAGTTCTCGATGCTGTGGCCCCCTTCCATGCCGATCAGCGAAGCGATCTTGCCCTTGGCGCGAATGCGATCGATCTGATCCGCATCGAGAGCGAGCTCGAACACATCGGGGTAGCGATCGATCATCTTTCTGACCAGTTCGATCTGTTCGACGGTGGTCGCAAAGGCGTTGCCAGCAGCGATGGTATCGGCTGGAACGTAGACCGACCAAAACTGCGCTCCGACGTTGCCTTGACGCAAGCGAGCGATGTCGGTGTGGATCGTTGGCTGGGGCAATGCGATGTCGAGTTCATCGAAACCGCGCTTGGTCTTGGTCCGCACTTCCCAAGGAAGGTCGTTGTGGCCATCGAAGACATAGCCGCGGGTGTGGATGGCGGCCGCTTCGGGGGAAACCGTGAAGCGATCCTTGTTGGGCGCAGAGGGTTTCGGCTCGCTCTGCGTTGCTGGCGTTTGAGTTGTAGGTTCTTGGGCCGTGACTGCTCCGCCCATGATGCCGGTCGCCAACGCGGCCATCGCGAACTTGGCGAGGCGAGTTCCCAGTGGGCGATGGTATTGCCGTGTGCGCGACGCGAGCGTTGCAGTGCGAATCATGGGCGAGTGCTTTGTAGAGTTAGGGATAGGGCTACGATAGGGCGATGGTTGGGACATGGG
>JBKCUI010000024.1:0-27585 GCA_046318495.1 Pirellula sp.
GGTCGTGATTGATGTTGAGGTAATCGATCAAACTCGCCAGGGTGGTGCTTTTGCCCGAACCGGTCGGGCCGGTGACCAGCACCAATCCGCGCGGTCGCAACACCATCTTGACCACCGACTCGGGGAGCCCCAGTTGCTCGGGGGTGAGCTTGTCGTTGGGGATCTGACGCAGCACCATCGAGATGAAGCCGCGTTGCTTGAAGATCGAAACCCGAAAGCGGGCTAAGGTGCCAAAGGCGAAGCCAAAGTCCGCGCTGCCGATTTCCTGGAGTTCGCGCTGGCATCGCTCCGGCGCAATGCTCTTCATCAACTGCATCGTATCGTCGGGTTCCAAGACCTTCGTTTCCAGTTTTCGCATCCGACCGTGCAGACGGAAGACCGGGGGTTGGCCAACGACGATGTGAATATCGCTCGCGCCTTGCTTAATCGCCGCTTGTAGCAGCTTGTCAATCAGAGGGGATGCCATGGAGTTCGATGCGTTGAATGGTGAAAAGGGATGGAAAGCCAGACGCTTTCCGGGGCACCATTCGATTGTACTCCAGAGTCCCTGAGACCGAACTTTGGACAGCAAAAAACACCAGACAAACCCGCGTTTCCACGCCTCTAAGCGGCATGCAACGCGCGATACGGGCCCCGAGCGGTCGATGCGGATGTGTTCCGGATAACGCCGAGCCGAGCGTTACCCGGCAACGATCCCATTTCAAGTCGATGCCACTTCAAGACGGTGCAACCGAGGACTGCAGGGGAGGGGGTTAGGTGGTCCCGCCTACCGAACCGGCCAGCACTTCCTGCACAACCCGCTCGATCGCGATGTGCTCTTGCTCGGTCTTCTTGGCCGATCGGTAGACTTCGTCCAAGGTCGAAATGCCGTTGATTACTTTTCTTAATCCATCGCAGTACAGCGTGGTCAGTCCCGAGCGGATGGCTTCGGTTCTAAGGTCGGCGGAGGATTTCGACGCAAACATCATTTCCCGGATCCGAGCGTTGATGAGCATGAGCTCGTAGATCCCGATCCGGCCGCGGTACCCCTTCTTCTGGCAATATGGGCAACCTTTCCCTTTCGCAAACTTGGCGAACGGGAGGACCGACTGCGGGATGCCGGCTTCATCCAGAACCGATTCGCTGAGGTTCAAATTGAACCGGCAGCGGGTGCAGATCTTGCGCACCAACCGCTGGGCCAGGACCGCGATGACGGAACTGGCCACCATGTAACCCGGAACCCCCATGTCGGTCATCCGCGTCACAGCACGGGGCGCATCGTTCGTGTGCAGCGTACTGAATACTAAGTGTCCAGTCAGGCTGGCCTGAATCCCCATCTGGGCGGTCTCGGTATCTCGCATTTCCCCGACCAGGATAATGTTGGGTGCTTGTCGCAACATCGCGCGAATGATCCGCGCGAAATCGAGTCCGATGTTGTGTCGCACCTCGACTTGGTTGATCCCGGGCAAGTAGTATTCGACGGGATCCTCAGCCGTGATGATTTTGCGATCGGGGCGGTTGAGGGCGTTGAGGGCCGCGTAGAGGGTGGTGGTTTTTCCGGAACCCGTTGGGCCGGTAACCAGGAAGATCCCGTTGGGGCGTTTGATCAGGCCGGTGAAGTTCTTGAAATCCCGGTCGCCCAAGCCGAGCTGTTTGACCCCGACCCGAATGTTGTCTTTGTCCAACAGTCGCATAACGCAGGACTGACCGTGGTTGGTTGGGATGACTGAAACCCGCAGGTCGAGTTCCTTTTCGCCGACCGTGATCTTGATCCGACCGTCCTGAGGGCGGCGGCGTTCGGCGATGTCCATCTTTGCCAGAATCTTGAGACGCGACAGGATGGCGCCCAAGAGACGTCGGGGGGGGCTGTCTCGTTCCACCAACACCCCGTCGATCCGGTACCGGATGCGAACGCGGTCTTCGAACGGCTCCACGTGGATGTCCGAGGCCCGTAGCTGGACTGCTTCTTGGATCATAAGATGAACTAATTTAACGACGGGAGCGGAATCATCCCCCTCCTCGTCTTGGGTCATCTTGTCTTCTTCGGTTTCGGTGAAGTCGATTTGCGTGTCGGTGAACTCTTGCAACATCGAGTCAGCGGACTCCCCTTCCACTTGCCCGTAGTAGCGGTTGATGGCTTCCTGGATGTGTTCCTGGGGGGCGAGGGCGGTGTCGACTTTCCGGTTGAGAATGAACCGGAGCTTTTCGATGGTTTCGATATCGAAAGGATCGGACACGAGGACTTTGATCGTGTCGTCTTCATCCGAGACGGGGATGATTTTGTTTTCCCGGGCGACCGATTCCGGGACGAGCTGGATAACGTGGTCCGGAATGCGAATGCTCTGCAGGTCGACGTACTCGAAGCGGTGGAACTCCGCCAAGGCTTGCGTGACCTCTTCTCCGGTGGCGTATCCCAAAGCGACCAAGACAGACCCGACAGTCTTGTCTTCTTTCTTCGAGATCGACTTGGCTTCGTTCAATTGGTCGAGGGAAATAACCCCCCGAGAGAGCAACAAGTCGGTAAAATCCCGCATGGGTTGGTCCATGGGTTGACTCCAGCAGCAGAGGACGAGATTCGGCTTTCGAGGGGGTGATTGGATCACCTCCTTGCAACCTATAAGTATATCGCAACCCGATTGCGAGTCACAAACACCTTTCCCCGATTTCCCAACGATTTCAATGAAAAGAGAGCAGCTCGAAGGCTGGGCATTAGTCACCGGGGCCAGTTCCGGCATCGGGCAAACCATCGCTGTGCATCTGGCCCAGGCCGGGTACCACGTCGCGGTGAACCACTACCGAGATCCGGAAGGCGCAGCCAAGACGGTGGCCAGCGTTGAAGCGCAGGGGCGGCGCGGTCTGGCGCTCGGTGCGGACGTAGGCAATGCCGAAGAAGTGGCTGCCATGTTCACCGCCCTGGAGCGGGAGGGGCTGCCGTTGCTGGTGCTGGTCAACAACGCGGGGGTGCAGACGTGGGCGAAGCTGCTCGACCTGGCGGAAGCGGATTTCGATCGGACGATTCGCACCAACTTGAAGGGCACGTTTCTTTGCACGCAGCAAGCCGGCCGCTGGATGCAGCGGACAGGGCAGGGAGTGATCGTCAACATCGGATCCGGAGCCAACCACGTCCCGTTCCCCAACTTGGCGGATTACTGCGCCAGCAAAGGGGGGATTGAAATGCTTACCAAATGCGCTGCTACCGAGTTTGGACCGCTGGGTATACGCGTCAATTGCGTCGCTCCGGGAGCGATTGAGAACGCTAGAACCCGAGCCGAGAATCCCACATATGCCCAAACCTGGGGTTCGATCACGCCGCTGCGGCGGTGCGGCAACGCCGAGGACGTCGCCCAGTGCGTTCTGTTCCTTTGCTCCGAACCTGCCTCCTTCATTACGGGTCAAACGTTGTACGTGGACGGCGGATTGTGGACACGCAATCAATGGCCGTACGAGTCGTAACGCCGTCGAACCGATGGGTTTGGCTGCAGCGCTTCGTATTGAATCTATCCTCTCGCCGCTGCGATTGCCTCTCCGGGCATCGGGTCGCCCATTCCTCTCTCGGGCTACGTTAGTGGCAATACCGGGGCGCGCCGAACGCTCCGGTCGTAACGCGATAACGCACGCATGGATCGAAAGCACCTTTATGACAAACCCGTCGAAGCCCAGTTGGCTTGCGATCATCTTGGCACTCCTCACCCTTTACGTCGTGTGGGGATCCACCTACCTGGCGATTCGTGTCGGGGTCGAGAGCATCCCTCCGTTCTTGATGGGAGGGATGCGATTTGCCATCGCTGGCCTGATCGTGTTGGGGTTCGTCGCTTGGAGAAGTCTGGTTACGACCGGACGCGGGCTCCGTTTCCAACGCAAGCAGTTGATCGACAATGCGGTGGGTGGGTTCTTTATGTTGCTCGGCGGAAACGGTTTGGTTTCGTGGGCGGAGAAAACCGTTCCTTCTGGCATGGCGACCTTGGTCATTTCCCTGAACCCGGTTTTCTTCGTGATCGCCGAATGGGGGATCGCGAGTTGGGGGCAGCGCCGGCTGGATGTTTCGAAGCATGATCCCGCCAGAGGGGAACAAACCGCCAGTCGCGAACAGAGCGCCAAGATTGCTGCGGCCAAGGGTGCCAAGCCCAACGCTTGGACGCTGATCGGACTGGTGGTTGGATTCGCGGGGTTGGCGATTTTGGTCGGTCCGGCGAATTGGTTGTCCGACGACCAAGCGATTGGTTGGGGCGGATTGATCGCACTGGTCATGGCATGCGTGAACTGGACGATCGGTTCGCTTTATGTGCGGTATGCATCGCAGCCGACGGAGCCGTTCGCAGGCTCGGGGTTGCAGATGGTCTTCGGGGCTGCGTGGATGCTAATCGCAAGCGCACTGCTGGGGGAGCTGCGCGAATTTCAATGGACCGAAGTGACTTCCGCAGCGTGGTGGTCGCTGGCGTACTTGGTCGTCGCCGGTTCGCTGATCGGCTATACGTCCTTTGTGTGGTTGATGAAGCACACCTCACCGACCTTGGTCTCCACCTACGGCTACATCAACCCGATCGTGGCAGTGTTCTTGGGATGGTGGATCCTGCACGAACCTGTCGGCCCGAGAATGATTCTGGCATCGATTACGATCCTCGTCGGTGTCGCGATGATCTCGCTGGCTAAACCGCTCGCAAGTTGGATGGCAATCCAACGCACTCGAAGAGCGGCGGCCGCAGCGGCGGCTTCGCCGGCCGAATGAAGCCAACGCGACGAACGCAACCGATTGAGGCGACCTGAGTCCTGCGTTGACGCTCGCGCTCGCCTTTACGACGCCGCTCTCGGCGGCGGTAAATCGAGCACGGGAGGCATCGGGCAATCGAGCGCATCGGAGATGACGCGGAGCAGTTCAATCTCGTTGATGGTCGCGCGTCCATCGGCTGCGATGCATTCCGAAAAGGCTAGAAGCATGCTGCGTTTAGCATGCCCAGAAGCATGTGCGAGCCGATCGAGCGAACGATCGAGGGACTTGAGCGTGCATTCGTCTTTGTTGCAGATCGGCAACGGGGTCGGCCCGTTCTTCCAAGACTGCCAGCCTTTTTCGTAGGCAGCCCCGGCATGGACGTTCCCTCCCAAGTGGGCCAAGGTCGAAAGGACGATTTGAAACGGTTGCGCCAACAACTGGCGATCTTTGATCCGTTTCTCGAGGGTCTCTTTATTCCGCAGCACCAACCTGCGCGTGATAAACCGCTGCAATGCGTATTCGAAGATCGTCCATTGTTGGTCCGCTTCGATGATTTGGCGGACCGCCGTGCGCAAGGTCCCGGATTGGGAATCGGAGAGTTGATCGAGGGCCGGCAGCGCCATACATGCCAACGGCAATCTCTGTTCCACTTCCAAAGCATCGGTCTTCAGAGTGGTTTTTTCCACCATCGGCGCCAGGCCATTGGGATAGTACTTCTTGAGAATGCTCAATTGCTTGCTTCGCGCTGGATCGCGCTGTGGTGCGAGCAACAACGCGAACACAATGGCGACGGCTCCGAGGGGTTCGTGCACGGACTCAACGAGGGCAGGATCGATCTCGCCGATGAGATTCTGGGCGTGTTGGATATGCTCCTCTTCCGGTTGGCCAACGTGTTCCACCGCATCGACCGGATGGTGTTCGAAGTGGTCGACGCCTTGCAATGCAGCTTGGTGAGCAGCGGAGGATTGCCCGGCATCGGATGCGTTGGGAGTTGGGGCCGTTGCGTTGGCGGTTGCCCCCGAGCCTCGTTGAAAGCCCAAGGTTCTCGGATCCCGAACATCGCTTTCTTGGTGGACGGCGGCGACGGTCGGGGTGAAGGATCCCAAGAAGGTGGGTTCGAGGCGTTGGATGCGCTGTGGCAGCGGCGGATGGGTTGCGAACCAACTGGAGAGGGAGCTTTGGCTAAAGAACATATGGCTGGCTTCTTTGGCGTAAACGCTTTTCATCACCGATTTGGATTTCCATCCTCCGATGCGTTTCAAAGCGTCGACGATGCCACTGGGATTGCGCGTGAATTGCACGGCCGAAGCATCGGCCAAAAACTCGCGCTGTCGCGATACGGCGGATTGGATCAAGCTCGCGAAGAAAACACCGGCATAGCCGATGCCGACCAAAGCGAACCCGATGGCGAACAAGGCGGCTATGAACGCGAGCGCACCTTTGGCATCGTCGTCTTTGCTGCTGGAAACGCGCACGGGCATCTGGGCTGCCATGCGAAACAGAAAGTAGCCGATCATGGCGATGAGCAAGATTCCATGAAGGAGTCCCATCAATCGCAAGTTCAGCTTCATGTCGCCATTTTGGATATGGCTGAATTCATGCGCGATGACGCCTTGCAACTCATCGCGCGACAGCGTTTCCATGCAGCCTCGCGTGACGCCAATGACGGCATTCTGTGGCGTAGTTCCTGCTGCGAACGCATTGATGCCCGATTCGTTGGGGAGCAAATACACAGGTGGGACGGGAGTGCCCGAGGCGATGGCCATCTCCTCGACGACGTTGAGCAAGATGCGTTCATCGAGATTGCGCGTGTTGGGCAATATCTTCACACCCCCCAACTGCGTCGCCACGCGGCTGCCATCGCTACCGAGGGTAATGATCTTGTAGAGGCTGCCCAATCCGATCACGGTGCTAACCAGTCCCAGCACACCAACGAGCAGGGGCGGGTTCCAGAGTTTCTGCAGATGGAATGGCTCCGCACGTGCGGGCGTGGACGCGATCAGAGCCAATTGCAAAACCACATAGACGGTCACCACAATCGCGATGACGGTTAGCGCAAAGTAGAAAATCAACCATAGCGTATTGCGTCGCGCTCGGTCTTGATGTGCAAAGAAGTCCAAAGTCCACCTCGATGGAAGGGCTTGAAGAGGTCGATGCGATCGGTTGAGAAATGGCAGCGCAGCTTCATGTGGATGAAGCTGCGCAATGTCGAATGGTCGGCATGCCGCTGCGGAGCGTATGCGCGTCTGGAGCGATCGCTAGAAGCTCACCTTGACAGGCTCGCGTTGCACCGGGTCGGTGAGTTCCCACAAGCTCGCTCGGACAAAGTTGCCGAAACCCGCGACGACATTGCCGGGGAAGCTTTCGATGGCGGTGTTGTAGTTGGTCACGGCATCATTGAATGCTTGTCGTGCAAACGAGATCTTGTTCTCGGTGCTCGTCAGTTCTTCTTGCAAGGAGAGCATGTTCTGGTTGGCCTTGAGATCCGGATAGGCTTCGGACAGTCCGATGAATCGATTGAGCGAACCGGCCAACGCGGTTTCTGCGGTCGAAAGTTCCTGAATCGCTTTCGGATCGCCAGGGTTGGCGGCAGCCCGCTGGCCGGCAGCCATGGCGGAGTTGCGGGCGGCGATGACGGCCTGAAGCGTTTCTTTTTCGTGCTTCATGTAGCCCTTGGCGGTCTCGACCAAATTGGGGATCAGGTCATAGCGTCGTTTCAATTGGACGTCGATCTGGGCGAATGCGTTTTGGAAACGATTCCTCAGTTGCACCAAACTGTTGTAGAGGCCGATGAGGTAGGCCAGAAAGCCTAGGAAAACAAGGAACAAGACGAGCAGTGCACCGAGAACACCCCACATAACAGACCCCTTTGCGCGCGAAAATTGGCGAAGTTAACTCCATCTCCAAGGTATCTCGATCAGGCGAGATTGGGGACGGCACAGGGCGCGATCGGGAGAAAAATTCTCACTGGATTCCGCCGCCGGACGGTTTACGGGCGATCGCCCGGGGTGCCGCTGGACGTTGCAGGGGTTGTCCCTGCGTTGGTGTTGGCCCCTGGGAAGCTGGGCAACTGTTGGACATCGCATCCGGTTTGAAACACACCGTGGTTCCACTGGAAGAGCTTTGGCGAGTGCAGATGCATTTTTGAAGATTCGACGCGGACCTGCGGTTGCCAAGCCGCTTGAAGCTCCATCCCTCGTTCGTGTCGGAGCAAGTTCGTGTCGCTATCGATGGGGACTTCTTCGCTCGACATCGACATCAGAACCTGGACCAGCTTCACGATGGTGGGAACGTCGTAGGCATTGTCCAGGCCTCGCAGATCGATCCATCGACCGAGGTCTTCTACTTTCTTGGCTTGCGCGGCAAAGGTCCAGTCGGTGCAATTGGAGGCATCCCATTCGATGAGGGTGTTGCTGCCAGAGAAAATCGATTCGTTGGCGACTCGCACCATGGCAATGGGAAACGGTTGCGTCATGGACATTCGGATGCGGGCCCACGGCGCGAGGGTGAAAAAAGTCGAGTGATCGATTTCGAGCCGTACCCGCGGGGAACGGTTGAGCGTTGCGGCTCCGTTGGCCAACAACGTCGAACCGGCTACCACCATCCAGCATTGTCGCATGGACACATCGACTTTTTCGGTATTCGTCATCCGGATGCAATCCAACTGTCCGCGGATTGCTGCCCGATCGAGGGACACCGAGGCGATGGTGGTCGACGGGGGATTCTCCGTGGGACGACTGCCCATTTGAAGGAAGGATGGTAACGGCGAGACACCTGCATGCTTGACGGTCACGGTGCATGCGATGAAGGCAGCCTTGGCACCGCCAGCCACTTGGAAGAGGCTTTGCGGACGACCTTCGTCCATCATGGCCGACCATTCCATATCGATTCCTTGAAAGGTGCAGTTGCCTCCCTCGAGCGATATCCAGGCTGGCGACTCGATGGCGGTGGCTTTCCAAGCCGATTCATCGAAGGTCAAGTTGCAACGTCGTCCGGGCGCCGATTCGATCATGATCGGAGGATGGTCGGTGGCGCGAAGCCATTCGATCGGCCGCTGCACCACCAGCGAATCCGCATCCAAAACGATGCGATCGATTTGTTTGTCCGCCAACACCCTGTCGACCGCTTCGTCCCATGTGTTCACGATATCGTGGGGCGTTTGGAGATACGAACGCGGCGTGAACGAGTCGCTAGAGACGACGATTGTCTTGGCGCGGGTTGCGCTCGAAGGGTTGATGCTGGGAGCAGAGCGCGCAGTCTGTGAAGGCGTCGCGGTACGGTTGGCTACGACCGAGGCATCCTCACGCGTTGCTTCTACCGTGGGGGCGGAGGCGAGCATGCTCGGGCTAGACACATCCGCGCCTTGGCTATCCGCTCCCTGGTTCGAAGCGTCGCTCGCTGCGACTTCATTCCATTCCACGCGCGGGATCGGGAAGACGGCGTTGAGCTGATTGGCGTTGTACAACCAGAGCGTCACCATCGAGATAACGACAAGACATACGATCGATGGCAAAGCGGCTTCCCACCATGGGCGCGTCGAACCGGGGATGGCTAAGGTTTCGCCCGGGGCCGATTGCCCCCAAGACAGGGAATCGATGGCGGCCAACATCCGCAGGTCGTTGACCAGGTCAGCGGGTTCTTGATAGCGGTCCCTCGGTTTCTTGGCCATCATCTTGCGCAAGATTGCAATCAGCGCATCGCTGAGGTCGTTGCGAAAGAACCGCGGGTCCTCGGGCATTTTCGTTCCGTGCATCAGCAGTTTCTGAAGCGCTGTGCCATCGGGGAACGGAGGTTGCCCGGTCAACAAGAAATAGAGCGTGCAACCGAGCGAATAGATGTCGCTCCGGACGTCGGCATCTCGCGGATCGTGCGCTTGTTCGGGGGAGATATAATCGAAGGTCCCGAGCGTGACACCGCTCGCGGTCAGATCTCCGGTGGACCGATCGAGCTCGGTGGTTCGAGCCAGTCCCATATCGACGAGCTTGGCTTTGCCGTCGGTGCCGATGAGGATGTTCGAGGGTTTGATATCGCGATGCACCACACCGCGTTCATGCGCGTGTTGAAGCGCTTCGGCAACTTGGCAGGTGAAGTTGGTCGCATCATCGACCGTGAGCAATCCATGTTCTAGAACGAGTTGCCGAAGGTTGGTCCCTTCGATGAACTCAAAGACGATGTAGCTCCATCGCTCCGTTTCACCGACGTAGTAAACGCGAGCGATGTTGGGGTGATCGAGCTTGGCCGCGCTTTGGGCCTCCATTCGGAATCGTCGCATCGCATCGGCTCGGCGATGCGCCATCGGGACGACCTTGATCGCCACCACGCGGTCCAACCGCTGGTCGCGGCCGCGGAACACGGCTCCCATTCCGCCCACGCCCACCAGCGATTCGATGCGGTAGTGGTCCAGCGATTGCCCGACCAGTTCATGCACGGGCGGACTGGGAATGGGCGCGAACGTGGCTGTCGACGAAGGAAGCACCGGAGATGCCATGGCCACGATATCGTCGATGCGAATGGCGGTCTTTTCGTAGTCGCGATTCGCTTCGTCCGACTTTAGCGCATGGACTTCGGTCAGTT
This sequence comes from Pirellula sp., assembly GCA_046318495.1. Classification (GTDB taxonomy): domain Bacteria; phylum Planctomycetota; class Planctomycetia; order Pirellulales; family Pirellulaceae; genus JBKCUI01. The sequence goes on from JBKCUI010000024.1 coordinate 10,262, forward strand.
CGACGGTTTCCGCGCCGCGAACGAGGTGTTCGCCATGCAGAGTGACTTCGCTCGGCGAATGAGAAGCGGGCTCGTTGGAGAGTTTGGAGGGTTCGGCTGAACCGGACGCATCGGGAGTGGGGCCAAGGGTGCTCGACATGATGCTACCGATTCCACGCAAGGTCTATCTCTTCAGCGGGATCCTCGAGGAACACTCTAGGACGGCTGCGAGAAAGACCTCGGCGTTCCCTATTCGTTGCCACCGCCACCGAAACCATCGTCCGTCGAAGCGCCTTCGGTCGCCGTGTCTTCGGTCGGCGGAGGGGCCACGACGGCCACCGACTCATCGCCGGTGATAGCCGTGCACGCTTGTTGCAGTTCATAGATCGGACGGCGGGTCATCGACTGCACCTTGTCCAATCCGGTCATCTTGTCGCTGTTGAGGATGCCTTGCAGGGACTCAATGCTGCTAACGATCTTCAGGATTTGGGCTTTGTGCAAATCATCCGACCAAGCGATCAGACCCTTGGTTGGCAATTGGGTCGACTTCTTGCCGTAACCGTTCAAGCCGAGGTGAATGCGCTCCAAGCGTTGCTGCAGGATGCGTCGAGCGTTGCGGACTTCTTTTGGCTGCTCATCAAACGGGTTCTTGGGCTTGGCATCTCGGTTGGAGAAACCTGGAGGGCCACCTGCCCCCGATTCTCCTTCGCCGCCCGCCAAACCGCTGCCACCAGGTCCGCCAGCGCCGGGAGGCCCACCCATTCCTGGACCGCCCATTCCACCGCCACCGGAACGTCCCATGTAACTATTGGCGGCGGCTGCCGAAGTTTGATTGCATCGTTTGTTCCAACTGTCGAGGCTTCTGGCCAAGAACTGAATGGCGCCTCGCTCCAATGCGACGACTTCTTCCGGTGGAAGCGTTACGGAGCTCAATTGACCGAAGCTCCACATCGATTTCTCGACCAACCATTCGGACTCGGTTTTGGAGTTCTTGATCGCGGGGGTGATGATCGAGAGCAATACCGGCAAGGCTTGTTTGGCCGATTCCCCTTTGCCGTTCGAGATGATCGTCAGATTCTCGACCATCAATTCGCGAAGATAAGCGTCTTCTTCCAAGCCGCGTGTGGTGGGCTTGCCCGCAGCCAACAAGGCTTGAACGCTGGTGACGAAGCGCGTTTTGGCGCTCTCCATCATCCGTTCGTCCATCCCCGGCCAATTCCAATGGCGAGGCAAGTGGCTCAGCGCCGTGGCGATCATGCCGTCGTTTTCGGTCGGGACCAATAGACCGATCAGAATGCGAGCCCCTTCCGGGTCGGGCAATCCGCCCGATTGCGGGGTTTGCGGTTGGCGATTCAAACGCGCGGCGACTACAGCCGCCACGATTCTAGCGCTGGGATGGTACGACTTGCCGTCGTTGTCCTTGGCGATGATTTCGCGGAGTTGCTTCGCGATCATCTTGTTGAACTCAACGAGCGACTCTTGCGAGCCCTTGCTCTTGCGCTCGAGCGTTTCGATGTCGGCGAAGAGTTCCTCGCGGGCTTGGTTCATCGCGACGGCATCGATTTGCGTCAAGCGGGCGAAAAGGCAGTCGCGGTAGTAGGCTTCGAGGCCGGCCAAGTCGAACTTTTCTGGAGTGAGCAGTTCGTTCTTTTCTTTGCGGCGTTTGTCGTTGCACTGCTGCGGGTCGATCGTCTTGACCTTGTACTCCGGTGCGGCTGCCGGATCTTGCGCGATCGACAAGGGGCTTGCGAGCAACCCTAAGGAAGCTGCCAGCAACCATCGCGACCCAATGGCCATGCATCTCGAACGATATGACGACATGCTTGCAGAACTCCGTAGCTGGGTGAAGAACACCGGGCTTGATTCACAAATGGGGGTGGATTCAGGAAAAGGGGTGCGAGGCGACCGGAACCTTCCGCCCATGCGGCGGCCTCCGGGCGCCAGCAGAGCGAACGCACCTCTCTATCCAGATTACGATACGGCTGGATCGAATGTCAACTTTTCGCGGCCTGAAACGGACTGAAGGCCAGCATTTTCGCCCCGGTTTTTCGTTCTGCCCGGTTTTTCGCTCCGATCGTCGACGCCTGATCGGACACAAATGCTTGACGGGGCGCGTTGGGGTGCTTTAGGCTGAATCCCGCTCCCGAAGAAAACGCCCTGGCATGGTCACCAAAACAAGGATGGAGTCATGGCAAAGCGCTGGGAATCTCGCTGGGAATCTGTGGATCGACGACCGTCTGCTGCCATGCTGGAAGCGCCGGACGCCGCGATGGACGAGGCAAACGCGGTCGATGAGACGCTGCAGCAAACAGCGCAGATGCTCCTTCGCACCAGCCCCTTTCAAGAATTGCACGCGCTGGACGTGGTCATCGATGACCATGCCTTGCGATTGCGTGGGCAAGTCATGAGCTACTTCCACAAACAGATCGCGCAAGAGACGATCCGGTCGGTAGCCCCGGGCGTCATCGTGGAAAACGAATTGGAAGTCCACCCTGGACATCGATTGCATTAAGCCGCATCGACCTCGACGATGCGAACGGCTGCTAGCGTTCCCCAATACCCTGGATTGCTCTTTCAGCGCACTCGATGTTTTTGATATCAGCACCGGTAGGTCGATCGGATAGGTCGGTCTGCGCGACGGATTCGCGCCGACGCAGGCAGTTCGGGCACGAACGCCTAGAACAGGGAAATCGAAGGATCGGAGCGAGGGACGAACAGAAATGTCGCGATACATTTTCATCGCTGCAGCCATGCTGTTTTCCAGCTTGCTCGTGGTTCTTGCGATCGCTGTCGCTCAGCGCGACGCTCGCATCAATAGCACGCCGGTCGCCATCGATCACCCGCCCTACGAGTACCAAGCGGCGCATCCCATCGTTGTGCCCAGTCACTCCATCGGTCCCGATGGAGGATTTCTCGAAGCTGGCTCCACCGACGGCGGTTGGGGATCAACGTCGGACGGCCCTCCGCCTCCTCTCGTCCGCAGCAATGATCGAGGCAAGCCGTCTCCCATCCAAACCGCTCCGCATCTCGAGCCGAGCGACGCAAACGACGATCCGGTCTCGTACGCAGTGACCACTTCTAATCTGCCGGACGCAGTCGAGTTAGCGAACTACGCGCCGAGCCCTCAAGAGCCCGGCAGCAACTTGCGAAACTTGCCGAGCACCACACCTGCTCAAGGTCCTGCTGCTTCCTCCGGCGCGAGCGGGAGTCCGCGATCATTGTCTGAGCCGACACCCTTTGGAGCGTCTAAGTTTCTCAAGCCCAAATCGGCATCAACCGAGCAAGCGCCTGCGTTGCTCAACCACGCAGCGCGCACGGCGCCCCCGGTCGAACCACCGAACATACCAGCACAGCGCGGTGCACCCGTGCCAAGCGTCCCGAGCGCGATCGACAGTCGCTCGGAAAGTAGCCTGCCATCGAGTTCGGGTCTAGAACGCGCTGCGCCTCCAACAACGCTCCCGAGCGCATCGTTGCCATCCGTCATCGGATTGCCCGATCTCGCTCCGATGGCTTCCTCGTTGCCATCCGTGCCGAGCAACCTACCCGCCGTGCCAAGCGCGCTCGAACAAGCGATGCCGAACGCGTCGCAACCCCTCGCTGGCGTCTCACCGGAGCAATCGCCCAACAGCTCCAGTCGCAGCGGTTTCGATTCGAGCCGCGCATCGACCGCACCACCTGCGCAATCGGAGAATGCTCCCAGCAGCTCTGCTGGCTTTCCCAACACCTCCCGTCCTGTGGCCAGTTTGGGAGCACCGTTGCCAGAGAATCCACTGCCGGTTGCCCCACCGGCTCTAGATCGCGATCCACCGTCGATTCGACGCAGCATGGAAGGTGCGAACGCCCCATCGCCCCTCGGAAATGCAGCAGGTTCGATGGAGCGCAGCAACGCACCGATTTCCGCGCCTCCGGCCGGTTTGCCAAGCGGTTTCACCAGCCCATCCAATGCCCCCCTTTCCAATGCACCCAACGCTTTGACAAACCAAGTCCCGGGTTCGCGAAACGCTGGCGGTGCAAACGCCACAGAGCCGCGCGGTGGGCATTGGTCTCTCGCCAGCGGAGCGCCGGGCAATCGTCAATTCGACGGTTCGCAAAATCCAAGTCTAGAGATTCAGAAACGAGCTCCCTTGGAGGTTCAAGTCGGCGTGCCCGCGACCTTCACCGCGATCGTGCGCAATGTCGGCAACTCGACGGCGTTTGATGTCCAAGTCACCGATGCCATTCCGAAAGGATCGCGTCTGGTTCGAACACTGCCGGTCGCAGAACGCGTCGGCGCCGAGGGGCTGTTGTGGAAACTCGGCGAGTTGGCAGCCGGCCAAGAATCGACCATCAGCATGGAGTTGATCCCGGAGTCCGAAGGGGAGATCGGATCGGTAGCCAGCATCAAGTTTGAAGCTCAAGCTTCGGTGCGCACGATCAGCACGCAACCTCGCATCACGGTCAAGCAGTCGGCTCCGCCAGAGATGCTCGGGGGCGATTCCACGGTGATCACCATCGAAGTCTCCAACACCGGAACCGGGACCGCTCGCGACGTGCAATTGGAAGAAGATGTCCCATCGCTATTCCGGCACAGCACGGGAGCCAAGGCGTTGCTGCATCCAGTCGGCGATTTGGCTCCGGGCGAAACCCAACGCTTTGAAATCGAACTCATGGCCGTCGGTGCAGGCAAAGCCAACAACATCGTGCGCGCGACAGCGACCAACAGCGCCACTTCCGAATCGGTATACCCGATCGAGATCCGAGCCCCCAAACTGCAACTGCATCTGGTCGGCCCCAAGCTTCGTCACCTTGAGCGCCCCGCGCCCTACGAAGCGGTGATCGAGAATCTGGGAACCGCCGTTGCAAAGAACATCTACATCGTGGCTCGATTGCCCCGCGGGATGAACTTCATCAGCGCCACCAACGAAGGAACCTATCAACCCGACGAACACTCCGTCGTCTGGAACCTCGAAGAGTTAGCGGCTGGCACGCGCGCCAAAACCGAAGTCACGTTGCTGCCTGTTGAAGAAGGACGCTTCGTTGTCTTGATGTCCGCGGACGCAGAAGGCGTTCGCGCCGATCCGATCGAGCGCGAAGTGAACGTCGAAGGACAAAGCGAACTGACCTTCAACATCGACGATGACAACGACCCGATCGAAAACCAAGAGGTGACCACGTACACCGTGCAGATCACCAACATCGGCACGCGACCCGATACCGACATCCAATTGGCGATTGAACTCCCCGAGGCCGCGCAGCTCGAACAAGTCTCGGGGCCGTTGCAGTACCAAGCCAACGGACGTTCGGTTTTGTTCGCCCCGCTGGCCAAGCTGCAGGCTAAGGAGCAAATCACCGTGAAAGTCGCCGTCCGGCACCATAGGCAAGGAACGCAAATCCTGCGTGCCTCTCTGAAGAGTGCACTGCGGGCCGTTCCGGTCGTGAAGGACGAGAGCACTCAGGTCTATATCGACCGCTGAATCGACCGCAATCATTCTTTGGCTCATCCCAACGGCCTTGGCTTCGATCCCTTGGGTGCACAGTCGGCAAATAACACAAACGTTATCTCTCTGCGCCCAGAGTGATGGGACATCGGGGGCGCCGGTGGGTTGGTTCACCGATTCTTTTTGAATTCATAGCGCGTTCTTCATCTTTATTTCTACGAAGATTCCTACACTCTTCGCGACCAAAGCGTTTTGCAGCGACAGGTTAGGAGCGTCCGACCGCGGTGAGCGACCGAGGTGCTGTTTAGTCTCGCTGGAAACCGATTGGAAGGTTTTCTTCACAACGATAAGGAAGAGTGATAATGCTGCGGAGCTACGTTGGAATTCGTGGAAACAGCCGTCGAAGCGGTTTCACGCTGGTTGAGTTGCTGGTCGTCATCGCCATCATTGGCATCTTGGTTGGATTGCTGTTGCCGGCCGTACAAGCCGCTCGCGAAGCAGCTCGCCGAATGAGCTGCAGCAGCAACGCCCGCCAATTGGGCTTGGCACTTCACAACTACGAAAGCGCTTACAAGCGACTCCCCCCCAGCCGCATCAGCTTGACCACCCCTTTCGTTTACCAACAAGCTTGGCCTTCGATGATCTTGCCGATGATCGAGCAAGGCAACACGTTCACCGGTTACAACTTCAACCGTCCTTGGTTCGAAGCCGTGAACGATGTCGTGACGACGACTCAGATTCCAATCATGATCTGCCCGTCGGCCCCCTCGCCCCGCGAGTTGCCGCCGACCAATTTGTACCAAGCCATCACCAACAACACCCGCTCCGATCAGCCGGTTTGGGGATTCGCAGACTATGGTTCGGTGAACGCCGTTCGCAACTCTGCCTTCGTCGCAGCCGGATTGCCTAGCCTCGGCCAACGCGAAGTTTGGGGTGCGATGGGCCGCGGTCCTGAAGGCGTTAAGCTTTCGGCGATCCTTGATGGTCTGTCCAATACCTTCGTTATTGGTGAAGGTGCAGGGCGTCCTTCGATGTACGTCAGCGGCAAGCGTGTAGCGAATCCTCGAACGGGCAACATCGCCTTCGGCACCCGCGTGACAGCCGATGGATGGGGATGGGCAGACATCAACGGTGGATTCAGTGTTGACGGAGCTAACGCCGCAGGGTTGCAAAACAATACCAGTAGCTCGGGCAATACCACCATCGTCGGTAGCTGCTTCATGAACTGCACCAACGACTCCGAGTTCTACTCGTTCCACGGCAGTGGCGCTCACTTCGTCATGGGGGACGGTTCGGTTCAATACATCCCACAAAGCATCGCTGGTCCTGCGTTCGTCGCGCTTTGCACGCGTGACTACGGCGATATCGCCGCCCCGGTCGATCAGTGATCCTCTCGCGATGGTTAGCATCGCGTGCCCACGGATTGTTTGCAGAGAGGATCGCATCACAAGTGCGATCCTCTTTTCTTTGGAAGCATGCCGTTGCATGCGATGGAACACGTCCTGCTTGCACTTCATAGTAGACAGAGCCGCGATATGCGTTCGACGATTCGATCCTGGCTGGTAGCCTCTACATGCTGCCTGGCAACCCTGCTGTTCCTATCTGGGCATGCGTTGGTTCACGGGCAAGAAACATGGGCCGTGGAAAAGCTTGCTGAGGTCCGCATTCCGGGGACCACCACCGATCTGAGCGGGCTCTCGGGCATGCTCGAGACCAACACGCCGATCGATGCACTGGGTGGTTTCTCCGCGCTCGACTACACCGGGCAAGGCAATCGCTATGTGGTCCTCTCGGATCGCGGTGCCGGAGATGGTGCTGCATCGTTTCCTTGTCGGTACCACGAGTTCGATTTGAAGTGGGATGCTGCTTCGCGGTCGTTGTCGTTCCAATTGGTCGCCACGCACCGCTTGTCCAACGCACAAGGCCAACCGCTGACGGGAAGCTTGGAATCGCTCAAGCCATGGCGGGGTTCCGAACGTCCTACGAGTTACGATCCAGAAGGGATTCGTTGGCTTGGAGAAGGCCGCGTATTGATCAGCGATGAGTACGGTCCCTTCATCGACACGTTTGATCGCAATGGCAACCTGCAATCCAGCGTGACGGTACCCGATGCTTTTGGGTTGAGCGATCGCCGCGAACCACCGTTGGTGTTCGGTACCTTTCCCAATCGGGGACTCGAAGGCATCGCCGTCACTCCGGGCAACAAAACGATCGTCGCAGCCATGCAAGGTCCTTTGGTGCAAGACGGGCGCATCGAAAACAACAAGTGCTACGGTCTGTGGACGCGATGGTTGGTACTGCCCAATGCCGCCGACAAAGAGGTCCCCAGCCGCCAAGTGATCTATCCTCTGGATCACGTCTCGACCGGGGTGAGCGAAGTCCTTGCGATCGATGAACATCGCTTTCTCGTCTTGGAGCGGGACAGCAATGCAGGCATCGAAGCCAAGTTCAAGAACATCTACTTGGCGGATCTCCGCGACGCATCGGACGTTTCCTCCGTGAGTTCCCTGCGCGACGGATTGCCGGCTGGAACCAGGCCTGCGGCCAAGCGATTGCTGATCGATCTGCTCGCTCCCGCGTTTGGATTGTCTGGGGAAAAAGCTCCGGAGAAGCCCGAGGGGTTGGCCTGGGGGCCGCGATTAGCCGACGGCCGCCGACTGTTGATGGTTTGCTTTGACAACGACTTCGATCCTGCGCGCGAATCGATCTTCGTCGCCTTTGCGATCGCCGGGTTGGACCGATAGGCTCGAGCCCGCTGCAGTCTTCAAACGATCCCAATTTTCGGAGACGACGGAATGTTTCCGTGCGCTGCGCGATTCACGCAGCGGAAGGTCGACGCGGTGTCCATTGAGCGTCCTCGAATCGCTTTGCGGATGCTGCGCATGGTAAGATGATGGCGTGAGCAGATCTTCAAGCAGCAAAAGAGAGTGCGGACAGCACGACTGCTTGATGGCATGCCGCTTTTCTGCCGAGGGCCAACGCGCATGTTCGATTGGTTGTTTGAAAACATCTGGCTCGTCGGTGGTTTGGGGCTGTTCGCCGTCGGATTGGCTGTGTTCGCGTGGATCCAAACGGGGCATCCTTGGGCGCTGCGAACCGCCGCTGGATTGGGAGTGCTGACCGTCCTGCTCATCGCAATGAACCTTTGGGTCGAAACCGAACGGGAAGAGTTGCTTCGCACGCTCTACGGACTGGCGGATGATTTGCAAGCCAACCGCACCGACCGCGTTTTGGCACAGATCCATCCCGAAGCGTCCCCGCAATTGAATCACTATCGCGACCGGTTGCGTGAAGTTCGGTTCCACTACGCGAAGATCAAGAAGATTCATGGGGTCGAAATCGGTCCCAGCCGCACGCCTCGCACGGCGGTCGTCCGGTTGAATGCCATGGTTGAAGGCGAGCAATCAGGCATGCGAGGCACCGTCCCTCGCTGGGTTCGCTTGAGGTTCGAGAAGGAAAACGGAAAGTGGCTGATCGTGGACTGCGAAGACCGCGAGCCTCAATATGAGATGCTCAACCAGCAAGGTCGCGACCGATTGGATTCGTTTCGCAGACGGTAAGCCATGGAGGAGGGGCGTCAGCCCGCATCGGATGTTTGCGAATGCATCGGAACTCCTATTCCCAACTGTCCCGCCATTTTTGAACCCCGTCATGGGGGGATTATGCCAGCCGGAACGGATTTCGAGACATCCGTGGCATTGTTCCCGATTTTTCGTTGACAGTTTTGTTCCCTTTCCCGATAGTGGAAGGGTGGCGAATCGACCCTCCTCCTCTTTTCCGCGATTTCATGCGATTTGAATCCGACACAATCCGAACGGATTGCCGCGAGGCAACGTGGTGCGCTAGCGGGCGATTGGGACATTGCATGCGCTGGATGGTGGTGATGGGGTTGGCTTGGTGTATCGCCGCGTCGTGGTTCTCTACAACGGCGCACGCTCGCTGCGGCGACTCGAATCGGCAGATGATCTGGCGATTTGCCAACGCTGCGGAGTTGATCGTATGGGATGGGCGTTCTCAGTCGGAACTGCCGGACTTGAACATGAGCATGTCGGCTGAGCACACCGCGACGCCGTGCACCCAGTGCCGCTGTCCGCATCCCGACCAACCGAGAATCCCCCTGGAGTCGATTCTCCGCGATCATGTGGTTTCTCCGGTCGTGCTGCCCAACGCATTGGATTTTGAAGTCTTGCCACGCCTCGGCTTAGGCCGTTTTCTCGTGGGCGATGATGTGATGTTGGGGCGGGATCTGCACGTTCTCGACCGCCCACCCAGAAGTCTCTAACGCGCTGCCGCCGCGATCCGCTGCGCTGCTCTCGTCATTCTGGAATGCCGAGGGTTAGCGCCGACATCCTCTGCTTGGCGGCAACCAACAGCGGTTCGCTTCTTCGAACCGCTTGGATTGATCCTTTTCGAGCCGCGTTTGCTGCACCCTGCGTGCGGAGGCGTGTCTCCTCTATCCGAGCCGGCCCATTCGATTGGCTGGTTCGGATCGATCCGATCGACGCGTGGCACGACAGGCCTCGCGGCGATCCTTGCACGGATTCCATCCCATTCTTTTGCTTCTGAGACATCACAATGAAATCCATTCGAACCTATCGATCTGCCTTTACCCTCGTTGAACTTTTGGTCGTGATCGCCATCATCGGCATCCTCGTCGGATTGTTGCTGCCGGCTGTACAAGCTGCCCGAGAGGCCGCTCGGCGTATGGAATGCACCAACAACATGCGCCAAGTGGTCTTGGCGACGCTCAACTACGAGTCTGCGTACAAACGACTCCCTGCCTCGCGCATTTCTCGGACCGCCGATCGCCTCGGCCCAGCAAGTAGCATCTCGGTGCATGCTCGGTTGCTCCCCTTCATGGAGCAAAACCAAGTCTACTCGTTGGTCGATTTCTCGGTGGACTTCAATCATCCCAACAACGACGCTGCTCGACTCTCGTCGGTGGCCTCATTCCGCTGCCCGTCCGATCCCGCAGCCAACGTTCCCAAGACCGCCGGTGGTTACAACAGCTACTACGTCAACTCGGGAACTGTCCCTCTTTGGAGCCGTACCACGGCCAACCCGATGACCAATATCCCCGATTGCAACGGCGTCTTCTATCGAGACTCGTTTCTCAAGCTCGCCGCGATCACCGATGGCATGAGCAACACCGCCGCCATCTCCGAGCGATTGACGGGCGACTACAACCAAACCAAGTCGACGGCCAAGACCGACACCTTCCAACCCGGAACGCAAATCACGACGGCCGATGAAGCCTATCGCGATTGCTATGCCATCGACATGAACGACATCAGCAAACAAGGCTTTTCGGACATCGGTGCCCCATGGATCCGCGGGTATCACTCGACCACCGAGTACTACCACATCGCACCACCGCAAGGCCGTTCCTGCATGTTCCCACCAGGCCGGATCATGACGACTGCCAACTCCTACCACGGTTCCTTAGTCAATGTGTGCTTCGTCGATGGTTCGACCCACTCGGTGCCTCAAAGCATCGACTTGAACGTCTATCGCGCCATCGGAACACGCGATGGTGCCGAAATGGTGACCACCAGCGCCATCACCGAGTAGCGTTCCTGCCCCTACTCTCCGGATGAAATCCCCCGAGTCTGCCGCGTGCGGGCTCGGGGGCCCGACGGTCCCTGCGATCGATAAACAACATCGCATCTGCCGTCCAACCTCTTACCCTCCCCGGACTCTCTGCATTCCTACTGCAAGCCAATCATGAACATCAAGACATGGACTCCCATCCTGTTGGCCCTTTGCGGTTTGAACACCGCCGTCGCGCAAGACCGCCCGTCGGACCAACCCAAACCCATTCCCAACACTCGAGCCGAAACCAAAGCAGTCTTACAGCGGCTTCAAGACCGGCAGCCTCGACTCCCCGTTCCCGATAGCGTCCCCGTGGTCAATCCCGACCCGAGCCGTCCTGCTTCCAACGTCATCAATGGTCGGGCGCGACGCTTCTATTTGCCGGAAGCTTGGCTCAAGTCGGAGCGGTTGGGCAATGAAGCCAACGCGTTGGTTCCCTATGAACTCAAGACGCAATGCTTCTGGATCGTGTCGCGAGGCAACAATTGCCACTACTGCCTAGGGCACCAAGAGCACAAACTCAAAGCGGCAGGACTATCGGACAACCAGATTGCAGCGTTGGACCGCGATTGGCAACAGCTCGATGCCAAGACTCGCAAGGCAGTCGAATTGGCTCGCAAGATGACGTTTTTGCCCTTCGCCATGACGCAACAAGACATCCAATCGTTGCGACCTGAGTTCACCGATCCGGAAGTCATCGAGCTGGTCTACGCGATCTCGCGGTTCAATTCGATGAATCGATGGACCGACTCGGTGGGATTGCCTCAAGATCATGAAATGCGAGGGGAGTCGATCGATTTCATGACACCCACGGAAGAGCGATGGAATCAAGGCCCCTCGCTGGTCGCCATCCAATCCTCGATCGTGCGTCCGAAACCGTGGACCGATGCGGTGGCGCGAAAGCAAGCTGCAGAAGCCCGCGATCGCCAACCGCGCGTGGCGCTCGCATCTCTGGACGAGGCTCGCAAGACGCTCGAATTGGATGCGGATTCTACCGTCAACGATTGGCAACGGACGATCGCGCAGTTGCCCGGCGCAGGACCGGAGCTCATCCACGCATGGACCGCCATGCTCGATGATGCGGAACTCGATCCCGCGCTGAAGGCAGCCGTTGTCTGGCGTGTTGCCTGTTGCAACCATGCGGCCGTTTCGATCGCCATGATCGGACCTCGCATGCAACCTGCTCGCGCCTCGGACTCGACCGACATCGCACTTGCGTTCGCCGAAAAGCTGACGTGCGAACCGACTCGCATCACCGATGCGGATATCGCTACGCTGCGAAGCGTCTTTTCCGATCGCCAAACGGCTCACTTGATCTACACCGTTTGCGTTGCCAATGCGATGGATCGCTTCACTGAGACGCTCGGCCTGTCGACCCACGGCTTGGATGCCAAGCAATGATGTCTACGCCGCGTTCCGAACCGCGATCTCGGCGAGCTGCAAAGGGTTGCTAGATAACCCTGTGATGATGAAAAACAACGAGGGAGGATGATGGCATCCTCCCTCGCTGTTCTTAAGGTCCAGTTGTATGTCTGAACGTTACGCTCGACATAGAATTTTACTGGACTTGGATGGTGACCATCTTATCCGCGCGTTCATCCCGGATAACCAGGACGAGCGATTCGCCCTTGCGAACACTGCTGGCGGCTTCGCTGAATTCGTCCGGCGATCCGACCTTGGTCCCGTTGACCGACAAGATGACGTCTCCGATGCGCACGCCAGGGAGGCGTCCTCGACGATCGAGGCCAGCGATCAAGACCCCTTCACCCGGTTCCAGGTCGAGTTTCTTGGCCACTTGGGGTGGCACATCTTCGACGAGCACGCCGAGCTTTTGGGCTCGCTCCATCGTTCTCCTTTGTTCTTGCGCTAGTGCCCTTTCGTCGAGGGCTGCAACGGTCACTGGCAGGCTGACGGTCTTGCCGTCTCGGAACAGCTTGAAGTTCAACTTCGTGCCGGGTTTCGTTTCGCCAACAGTACGTCGCATCGCCGAATCGGATTGGATCGGCTTGCCGTCGATTTCGACGATCACGTCGCCGACTTTGATACCAGCCGTGTCGGCGGGCATGCCCTTCGTAACTTGCTGAACGACCGCACCCTTTTGCCCTTCTGGCAACGCAAGCTGAGCAGCGATCGAAGGGGTTACTGAAGTCGGCATGATTCCGACAAAGCCACGCGACACGGTACCGTTTTCGATGATTTCGGAGAGGACTCGGGCGGCGGTGTTGCTGGGAACAGCAAAGCAGACGCCGTTGTAACCGCCTCCGCGCGACGCGATGGCCGTGTTGATGCCGATGATCTCACCGCGCAAGTTCAACAGTGGACCACCGCTATTGCCGGGGTTGATGGCGGCATCGGTTTGGATGAAGTCATCGTAAGGAGTGATTCCTTGGCCGGTGCGGTTGGTGGCGCTGATGATGCCTGCGGTCACGGTTTGGGTCAGTCCGAACGGGCTGCCGATGGCGATGACCCAATCGCCGACTTCCGATTTGGTGGAATCGCCAATCGGGGTAGCGACCAGTCCGGTAGCGTCGATCTTGAGAACTGCGAGGTCGGTGCGTTCGTCGGTGCCGATGACCTTGGCGATGTACTTCGTATCGTCGCTCAGGTAGACCTCGAGTTCATCGGCTTTGGCTACCACGTGGTTGTTTGTCAGGATGTATCCGTCCGGTCGGACGATGACGCCAGAGCCAAGTCCCGCTTGGATTTTCCCTCCGTTGGCGGATGGGACTTCGTCGTCGTCTTGCGGCATGCGCGGCAATCCGAAACTTTCGCCGAAGAACTGCTCCAACTCGGGAGGGAGGCCTTGGGGCAAGCCACGTTGGCGTCCCATGTTCACCGCGCGTTCATCGACTAGCGATTTGATACTGACCACCGAGGGCTTCACGGACTTGGAGACCTCGCGAAAGACTTTCGAGAGTTGCTCGGCGTTGGCGATCGAGCCCGGATCGAGTTGGGCGCGAGCCGCATTCGATTCGGCCAGTTGTTGCGCATAGGCCTGCGATGGAGAGATACCCGGCTGCGAGAACAGCCAATATCCGATGGGTCCTGCAAAGGCGGCCGCCAGGATCCAGAGTTTCCAGCTTGACATAGGTCGGCTCATAGGGATGGGCTCCTAAGGAATAGGTTGTTGTTGGATGCACGGCCTAGCCCCCTGTTGGAGGCCTTCAGCAGTGCGGGTGAGGTCCTGCGCCCTCGCGTGTCAAATTGACTTACGCGAACGGGAGGACAAAGGATCGATATACAAATCTTGTGCCAACTCGCTCGGAGACAAGACGGAAAAATCACCGCTGGCCAACCCCAAAAAATTCGGTGCTTCCATCAGGGATAGTCGCTTGGCAAGCGATGTCCCCGCACCCGTTCTGTCCGGAATCGTGATGCATAGATATAGATAAAGGGAAGACTCGGTTTTCCCATTCGACGATTCGAATCGACGCAGCTTCGATGCCGGTCCGGCCAGCAGCCGGCTTGGTACAAGCCATCCCTGCGAGACGCATTTCGGGGCTCGGGGCCGCAGAGGTGGGAATCGCGTTGGAGAGCGATGGTCTGAAAATGCAACCAGCCACCCGAAAAGGTGGCTTGGCGAGGAATAAGCGATCGATTGGCATCAGGCGAATCGATCGCTTGCAAAGATAGCAGGACGGCCTTGGGGGCCTGGCGTGGCCAGATTAGCTGGCGACGGAATCGAGGGCAGCTTCCAATCGTGCCTTGGGTGGGACACCTTGGAAACGCTCGACGATTTCCCCGTCCTTGAACAGGAGCAAGGTTGGGATGGCGTTGATGCCATACTTGGCGGCCGACTCCGGATTTTCGTCGACGTCGACCTTGCCCACCTTCACGGTACCTTGGTACTTGACTGCCAATTCATCGATCAAGGGAGCGATTTGGCGGCAAGGACCGCACCACGTGGCCCAGAAATCGACCAGCACGGGCTCGCCCGACTTCAGAACATCCTCATCAAATCCAGCATCTGTAAATTCGGCGGCGTGCCCCATATTTCTTCTCCCAAAAAGTGAACCGAGTGGTGTGCACGACAGAGGAGGATCGCTCCCAGTGCTTCGAAACGTGCCGTGCCAAAATTGCACCTGCCATTGCACGGACCACTGTACCGCACATGGCGTGCCAAGCCAAGGATGGTAGGTGACCGTCAAGGCTTCGGAGGGCTCGATCAAGCGACCGCAGCCGACCACGCCGCGTCGTCGATTTCCCACGGAAATTCTCGAGGAGGTTTTGCGCAGACGCTTGTGGCCTCCCCTGTCTTAGGATGAAAGAACTGCAATCGAAAAGCATGTAGGGCGATCGGGGGTTCTCGCCAATCCGCGTGCCTCTCGCCCCAAGGGCAGTCGCTGCCATACAACGCATCGCCGAGGATCGCGTGCCCGCGCGCTCCAAACTGCAACCGAATTTGATGCATGCGCCCCGTTTCCAACTGGACCTTCACCAAACTGCGACTCCCCTGGGCCTCGGCTTGCCCGCCTGCATCGAGCCGCTCGCTTGCGATCGCGTCTCGGATCTGCAACCTTTCGAACGACAGCGCGGCGATGCGGCCATCCTCGGATTCCGCGGCGACCATCTCAGCTCGCGGTTGATCGGGGACCTTGCGCATGGAGTCTTGCCATCGCGCCGATTCGGGCACGATCCCGTGGACCCATGCCAAGTACTGCTTGGAGACCTTGCGCGATGCGAACTGTTCGCATAGCCGCTTGAGAGCGCGCTGGTTCCTGGCGATCACCATCACACCGCTGGTCATGCGGTCCAAGCGATGCGGGATTCCGATAAAGGGCGTCGTTGGCATGCGATCGGCTAGCTGCTCGATCAACTGCGATTGGACAGATGGAATCGTCGGAAGGGCTTGCGATAGCAGGTGCGGCGGCTTGTTGATCACGAGAAACCATGGATCCTCAAGCAGGATTTCGATCATGATAGAGTCGATGCATGGAACTCGGATGCGCGTTGCGTGATCGTTGTAAGAGTCGCGTCGCGATGGCAAAAAAAAAGCGAGAAACACCGGCCACGAAATCGACGCATCCAATCGTTGATCTCAAAGTGCTTCTCGCTCGCCACATGTTCTAGTAAAGTGCATCGTGGGTCAAGAGGGATGATTGCGAGTTGCGTTGACTTCTTGATCAAAAAACTCGAGCGCGTTCGCTCGAACCTGCGCGATGCGAGACCATGACGAACGACTCACGACCATCCATCCACTTTGTAACGGGCAAGCTCGCGGAGTCTGCTGTGCGCGAGATCGTATCGATGCTCGCCACGCAACATGGCTTCGACTATTCGATCGATGTGTTGCCGATCACCGTTGCAGCGTTGATGACTCCACGCTGGTTGATGAAGCACATGCGCATCCCCTCGGAAGCGACGCGTGTCATGCTGCCTGGCTACCTCGCACCGCATTTGGAATCGCTGCAAGCATCCATTCCTATCCCGGTCGAATGCGGCCCTAAAGATGTTCGCGATCTGCCGTTGCGATTCGGACGCAAACGCTTCAAAGCGGACGACTACGGACTGCACAACATCGAGATCATCGCCGAAATCAACTACGCACCGCGATTGTCGCTGGCGGAACTCCGCTCACAATCAGAAGCCCTACTGCGCGACGGAGCTGACAGGATTGATCTGGGGTGCGAACCTGGAATGTCCTGGTCGACCGTTGGCGATGCGGTAAAGACGGTGCTCGATTTGGGGGCCAAGGTTTCGATCGATTCGTTCGATCCCGAGGAAGTCGAACGGGCGACGCGGGCCGGGGCAAGCCTGGTCTTGTCGGTCAACTCGCGCAATCGCCATGCTGCAGTGGATTGGGGAGTGGAAGTAGTCGTGGTCCCAGATGACCCAAGCGACTTCGCCCCGAGCTTGATCGAGTCGGTCGAATAACTCTCCAAGCACGGTATCCCCTTTCGTCTAGATCAGATTTTTGAACCGATCGGCTGCGTATTTTCCAACTCTCTGGGGCGTTATCTAGCGACCCGAGAGATGTTCCCAGAAGCTCCGATGCTGATGGGCATCGGCAACATCACCGAACTCACCGACGCTGATTCCTCGCCGATCAACACGCTGCTACTCGGTTTTTGCGAAGAGCTCCAAATCCACAGCGTGCTGACCACGCAAGTCATCTCGAGGGCCCAGTCGACGGTCAAAGAATGCGATCTGGCTCGGCGTTTGGTGCGTTACGCAGTCCAACATCGCGTCCCCCCCAAACATCTCGAAGAGAACCTAATCCTGTTACGCGATCCTCCTAGCACCCCGCCCACGGACGCGTCGCTCGCAGGCATGGCGGCAGCGATCAAGGACAACAACTACCGCATCGCAGTCGATGGTACCCAGATCCATCTCATG
>JBKCUI010000025.1:0-3562 GCA_046318495.1 Pirellula sp.
CGCCACAACCAATTCGGCGAAGCAACGCACCGGCGCCCCATCCCACGCAAGACCGCGACGGTTCAGCAGTCGCAGATTCTTGATACTCTCGTCCGCACCGGTCCGATTCGATCAGGTCAGCCGCTGGTGCCACGAATGACACCGTTCACCGAGCCGCGGCGAACGTCAATGATTTGAGAAACCACGCGGCCCGCGGCTCCGTGTGCAACGGCTTGTTCGTCGTGTATGCTCACCGCGGTGGGTGGGCCCGGAGTTGCTCGCGAATTTCCTCTGCCATCGCACATAGGTTCAGGTTCGCCAGAGCAAAATCCATGGACACCCACTCGAAGTTTTCCCATGGCGGTTGGGTTGAGTCACCAAACGTGACCCGCAGAATCCCCGTGCCGGTTGGCACAAACTCCGGGGCGTGGCTGTAATTGGTCCGCAGTTCGCTGCCAAATACGGCGAAGGACAGCGCGTGGCTCGTGAATCCTCCGACTGACGCTACGTCGGGAACCTGTCCTGCGGCGATCACATCAAACCAATCGGCCAATGCCGCGAGAGAGCCGATCGAGCAGAATTTCCCACGGAACCTCCAATCGCCCCGGGGGTGCAGGACGGTTCCATCCACGTTCAGGCAGTTGAACCCGTCGCCGTACTCACCCTCGCCGTGTTGATACCCGGCAATCACAAGGTTCAGCTCGCCCTCAGTGTTCGTCAATCTCACTCTAATTCCTCTCCTCCACGAACGGCCAGAATCAGCCGGTCACCGTCAAGGGACATTGAATTCAGGAAACGCCCGATCCGCCGCTCGGGAGCATTTTATTGATAGGCGAACCCGGCCATTCCAGCAGTTTGCATAGGTGAGGCCATCCCTCACAATTGTAAGTGCCATTGGTTGGGCACCACCATGCTTCTCCGCTTTGAACGTTCGCCGACTCATGGTCAATTTCGGATGGCTCAATCACGATGAGTGGCTGCCCCAAGTGAATCTCAGTGTCACCTGAACACAGCCATTTCACACACCCAGTTCGCGGACATGGTAAGTCGAAAGCCGCTTTTTCCGTTTCAAACTCCAAAAGCTTTTGCCCAGCACGGACTTTATCGCCTTGAAGAACACACCATTTCAGGGTTCCTTCCGCTTCGTTGCATAAACCGATGCTCAATAATCGATATTCGAGATCTGAAGTCCGGAAGTTCTTTCGCCTGAGATGATCGAGCTCGACCGGAGATTGAAGCAACGCATGAAGCCTCTCGATCCATTGATCCAACGCCGGTTCAGAGTAGCGGTAGCGCCGGTATTCGGTAAATGACCTGGGATCAATCGTGTGCGCACACAGCGCCGCGTACTCCTCAGCCTCCAGTTCACGATATGGAAAGCGAAACATGGCCAGTGCCGTCTGCCTATCGTCTGCCATGGGACGTGATTCGATCATGAACACTTCTCTGTCGAAGGAGGTCTCCAGTTGCATACGCTTGGCTTACGGATTCTTCTGGGACGAACCAAGGAGAACCGCGCCGGCGACTCCGGAGATAACCGCAAAGAAAATCGAATAAGTTGTTGCCACTGGAATGTTTGATCTAAGTATTGCTTGAGTAGTCATTTTGCGAGTTGGCGAGTTGCTCAACAACTGGTTTGCAGTCTCCACCGTTTTCGCGTTAGATGAATATCGTTCGCATGCGACGAATAATAGCACAACAGCGAGTACCATACATACGTAGCCAGCTAACATCATGTTGCTTTTGAACATTGGTTGATTGCCCTATAGCTAGCGATGGACCGGAACGGACATGTTGACCGAGCCCCCGAAAACACGGTCTCTAAAGTTCGAAACGGACCGACGGGGGCTTCGGTCCAACATTTTGTTCTGCCTCATCTGCCGCGTCTCCATATCCCCATACCGATTCGTTCCTTCTTGTTTGGCACTGTCCAACCGATAAGGAGTTCTTCCTGCTTTGGCCAGTCTTCGTCAAGGATCGCGTCGTCGGGTAAGGATCGTAGTACGTAGCTTCGGAAGATGTTTGGAACTGGTTCGGGTAGTGCTGAAATGAAATCGGTTACCGGCATATACACAATGCGATATGCTCCGGCAATTCTTGCATTCCCGCGCCCAATACTATGGTGAATCAAGTATCCCGTCGCTGGTCCTAACGACGCTACCAGAGCCGCAAGCATAAGCGCAGAAAGGTACACAGCCCATCGAAGTTTTTTTGCGACGCGATAACGGGTGAAGTTGGAGACCAAGACGGCAAGGAACGCTAGAAATGCACCTCGCAGAATATAGACACCACAAGTTGACCAGGACAAAAGGACCGCAACAACCAGAAAGCTTGCAAAAATCGAAGAGAGACGATATCTCATGGTCAGATTTGGCCCATTTAATCCGAATACTTCTGGAAGTCAGAACGCATGCGTTCACCGCGGCCCGCGAAGTAAAAGTTTCCATTCCAAAGCCCGCCGATCGCGGGCACCGGTGCAACTCTTGGTTCGGCGCATCTTGTTCTTGGGTCGCTCATGGACTAGGAGTCTTATCAGTATCACTCGCCGCTCCAAAGTCAGGTCGATCGTTCTTAACAATGGCAGGTTCGATCACTGTGGATTGGAAATGTGCGATCTTCCAAGATCCACTTTGCTTACCAAAGACGAATGAATCTCGAGTGTGAAACTCCGTGCCATCCAAGTTGTACTTCATTCTTGCTGTGGCCAATGCAACCTGCGCTGACATGGAACGAACCTCTAGCTTTTCAATTGCTAGATTATCCGTGGGGATTCGACGAACCATCGCATAGAACTTTTTGACCTCCGCTTTGCCTCGCCAAACATTTCCATTGCGCAGAATCCACAGCGAGTCCGTGGACGCGAGGTCATGCATTTCATTTACATCATTGTGATTCCATGCATCGACGAACTGGGCAACCGTAGCCTGCACACTCTCGTTATCATTGGCGAGTGATACAACGCTTGTCTCTGGGCTTGCGCTGGGCAACTGAGACATACAACCCAAAAAGCTTGCATACACGAACAGGACAATCGACGGATGCGTGAATATCTTCATGTTGTTTCTTTCATTTATTGTGACAGACGTAGCGATTCTTTTCGGAGACGAACGCCTAAAATCACCCGGTTGGCGCGAGCGACGTTCCATGTGAGATCCGCGCCGACGCCAACTCGGGTGCATTTTTTTGTTCGGCCCGGCTGTCAATTCTGCCTCTGCTTCCGAAGCAGGAAGGTGATTACCGGTTCGTGGCTACCGGCCCCCGACCTATCCATGCTGTAGGTCGTGGTGTGGGAGGAGACGACTTCCCAGCCCTGTGAGACGAAACTGTTGAGTTGGGCCTCGCCGGCCGACCAGTCGATGGACTGGCCATCCTTCGACATCTTGGGTACGCCGGAGAAGATCTTGTACTCGAATGCGCTCATCGTGTTACCCTCCCATTGTGACTACCGGAGAGTAATTCGCTCCGGCGACCTTATCGTTTACGCGAAAACGTCGGCAGTAGCTGCCGGTACCATCGTCGCTGCGCCACAGGCATCGCAACCGTTGCCACGCTACCGCCGAACGTGTACGATCACCAAGCCCGA
>JBKCUI010000026.1:0-3136 GCA_046318495.1 Pirellula sp.
CAAGAGCACGGCGGGCTGATCCGAGCCGCGTGGGCCAAACGAAGCCAGCCATCGTCCGATCAACAGTCGGCTCGGCAAGCCAGCGGCGCGCGTTACGATCAATTTGTTGCACCGAAGCTCGGCATGACGTGGTGGCTGAACAAGCTTGCGGAACCGCTTGGCCATCGATTGCACTTAAACACGGCCGTAACGCAACTGCGACGCATTGAGGCATTGCACTCCGATCAACGCGAAGATGCGAGCAGCGCCGGTCGATGGCGATTGACGCTGCGCGATGCCCAAGGACAGTCGCGTGTTCCCGAGGACTTTGATGTGGTGATCTTGGCATTGCCAGCTTATGCGTCGGCAGAGTTGTTGGCAGCAGATCAAACGGCCTTGGCATCGGAACTGCGATCCATTCCGTATGCGTCGTCGGCCATCGCCGTCCTCGACGTGAAGCGCAGCGAGATTCGGCCCGATGCTTTTTGCTTTGGATCGATCGCACCGACGATTGAGCGTCGCGATTGCTTGGCCATCAGCCTATCGAGCGAAAAGTATTCCGGGCGCTGCCCACCGGACCGGGTGTTGATGCGCGTCTTTATGGGTGGTGCGGTGCGACCGGAGTTGCTTGAGCGAAGCGATGCGGAGTTGATGGGGATGGCGAGGCGTGAAGTGCAAGCGCTCTTTGGACCGGCAACTCCACCGGCACATGAGCACATGGTGCGTTGGGAACGGGCCATGCCGCAGTATTTGGTGGGTCATGTAGATCGTGTTCGCACGATTCGAGGGTTGGCGAGTGCAGTCCCGGGATTGGAACTCATCGGCAACGCGTACGATGGAGTGGGCATTCCGCAGTGCGTGCGCGGGGCGAAGCAAGCGGTATTGCGACAAGCGGCGCGGTACCTGAAGTCCGAGCGGCAGGCCGTAAGGCCTCCGGATTCGCGGTAAGGGACTCGAGAATGCGTACTAGCCGTGTCACCGGACGGCTTACGCCGTGCCGCTACGATTGGGCCGCGAATTGCGGGCGGGACGCCCGCGCTCCCTCCGCGTCAACGCGGCGATCACTTCTTGCCAAGCAACAACCACAACGTGGCCATGCGGACTGCGATCCCGTTGGTGACTTGATCGAGGATCACCGATTGCGGGCCATCCGCCACCTCGGGAGTCAATTCCACTCCGCGATTGATCGGGCCCGGCGCCATGATCATGATCTCGGGCTTGCTCCGCTTGAGACGTTCTTCGTTCATGGCATACAGCAGCGTGTATTCGTGTACCGACGGGAACGGCCGGATGGCTTGGCGTTCAAATTGGATGCGAAGCAGATTGAGGACATCGCAGCGAGGCAAGATCTTGTCGAGGTCGTAGGCGACTTCGACGCCGAGTTCTTCCCAACGCTTGGAGACCAGCGTGGCGGGTCCGCAGACGATGACGTGCGCCCCGAGCTTGAGCAGTCCCCAGATGTTGGAGCGAGCGGTTCTCGAGTGCGCGATATCGCCGACCAGCGCCACGGTGAGGCCGCGAAGCGAGCCGCGGCGTTGGCGGATGGTGAGGATGTCGAGGAGACCTTGGGTGGGATGTTCGTGCGGACCATCGCCCGCGTTGACGACGCTGCAATCGAGGCTTCGGGCCAGCAGATGCGGCGTGCCGGGCGAACTATGTCGCACGACAACCGCATCGACCATCATGGCTTCGATGGTCTTGGCGGTATCGATAAGCGTTTCCCCTTTCGCGACGCTGGAGCCCGATGAGGAAAACTCGACGGTGTCGGCACCGAGCCGCTTGGCAGCCAGGGAGAAGCTATTGCGGGTGCGGGTGCTGTTCTCGAAGAAGAGGTTGGCGACGGTGCGACCCTTGAGCAGATCGAGTTTGCGACGACCGTGTTCGGTAGCGGCTTGCAGTCGATCGGCTAGGTCGAGAACCAAGGTGATTTCATCGGCCGAGAGCTGTTCGAGTCCTAGCAGATGGCGGTGCTGCCAAGAGTCTGGGATAGCAATCGATGTCTCGAACTCGGTGGCGCTGACCATGGATGGTAACGAGGCTCAGTAAGGGGATCGAACGCAGGGCAGGGGGGAGCGAGGCGCGTCCTTCGCGGGGAAGGAGTGCTCGCCGACGAACGTAGACTAATGAATTTCGGCCGAAGTGAAAAGAACGCGCCGCCTGCCTTGATGCGCCGTGCGTGGTTTGTTCGGTTGCCGATACCCTGCGCCGGCACTCCCCAATCCCTAATTCCTAGCGGTAGGCCGTAAGGCCTCCGGTCTCGCGTTAAGTGACTCGATGATGTGTACTAGCCGCATCACCGGACGGCTCACGCCGTTCCGCTACGATTGGACGCTTTCGGCACCTCGTCGCTCCCATCGGACTTCCCCGAAAATCTTGCCAAGGCGGACCGGACGTGTCACGCGGCTTGACGATGATGATTCCCGTCAGGCAATTGAAGCTGCCAACGAAGTGTTTTCATGCACGCAACCCGTGCGGCGGATATCCAGGAGGGAATGATGGCCAAGTTCTACGTTCAAAGCGGTTCGTTCCAAGGTGTTGTCGATAGCTACGATGCCGAGTGCGCTGCGGTATGGGCCATTCATCGTGTGATGGCGTGCGAGCCCACCACAACGCGCCGCCGAGAAGCCGACGCGTCCCTCGATGCCGACGAACCCTCCGCCGAAATCGGTTTGTTCCGATTGGGAGACGAGATCGGCATCAGCGAACGGGGATTCGGTCGCCGCGACGCTCAGCGCATCCCGACCAAGGATGCGTTCCTCAAGTGGGTGCAACTTGTGCACACGGTGGAAGTGCTTCGCGAACGACTGGACGATGCGTGCGAACGCCAATCGTAGCGCGGTCCATGCGCCTCTTCCTAGCGGTTGGCCGTAAGGCCTCCGGCGTCGCGGTACGAGACTCGATAATGTCTTGCCTCCGTGGCACGAGAAATATGTTCGAATGCTGGGTGCCCCAACGGGGCGAAATAAGGTAGCCCAGGGCAACGCCCTGGGTGTCGGACGCGAATGGAACACTAGGGCTGAAGGCCCGAAATCACGACGGTGCATCGAATGTCAACAGCGCCGGTTATGTCGCCCTTTCAGGGCTGGCTAGATGGTGTGGGACCCGTTCCCCAGGGCGTTGCCCTGGGCTACCTTATTTCGCCCCGTTGGGGCACCCA
>JBKCUI010000027.1:0-4503 GCA_046318495.1 Pirellula sp.
TCTTGCAGCACATACTCCGCGTTCAATCCTCCAGAAAAGGAATGCGGCAACTCCGCGTCCCAGCGTCGCTCCAACCAATAGCCGCTATCGCTACCCGACAGCTCCAATCGCATGGCTTTGCCCTCCGTGCGTTCTATGGAAGGGATTTCAAAATGCGTCCCAGGAACAGCACCCCGCCCAAACATCACAATGGTTGTATCTCGGTTGGTATAGACGTTGTTGGGTCCGAGCTGTTGAAGCAGACTCGCGACTCCTTCCGCCGATCGATCGTAGATGAGATCCAATTTCGTCGTCGACTCACGACCGAACGGATCGGGAAAAAGATCAGACCAGTGCCTTTCAGAAACAACTGCGAACGTCTCCAGCGAAGCCAATTGCACCCTCGCCCGACACCACACGCCCCACCATGCAATGTCGTGTCGACGGGCAAACGTCCCAAACCAGACGGCGACCATCGCCATCCACACCAGCAAGACCCGCACCGATCGCCATTTAGCAGCCCCGAGTCCATACCCAACGATGCTGCCGCATGCGCCGATCAAAGCCATCGCGATGGAGATCGCGATCCACACCATGCTCTTGTTCCATAGCATTGGATCGCGATCGACCACCATCGCTCCAAAGGAATCGAGCAACGCATACGAGTTCCCCAATCGCATCATCCACACAATCAATACCAGCGGGGCCGCGATCGACATCCACCACGCAATGCGAAGCGCCCGCTCGAGCCGCGTTGCAGTCGGGCTCTGGCCTTCGCTCATGATGCAGTTCCTATTGGACTCGCCGCGTTCGGCTCGCTGCAGATTACTCTTGGCAATAGGCGAGTGCCAACAGCGCAAACGCAGTCGATAGATTCTTGTCGCTTTCAAACCATTGCTGGTTGTCATTCTGCCACGAACCATCGGACTTCTGGATGCTGGCCAATTGCTCGATCAATTCCGACCGCCATGCATGGGCCTTGCCATCTCCATCCGAGATGGTGGGATCCCCAAGCGTTTTGAGGGCGACTCCAAAGGTGTGGTAGTAGTAAAACAATCCGGCTTTGCCCATGCCAGGGTTTTCTTGCAGCGAGTAATGCATGGCAATCCACTTTGCAGCCGCTTCGACCCTCGGGTCATTCTTGGTAAGCCCTGCATAGATCATGCTCTTGAGCCCAGAGTATGTCATCGAGCCGTAACTGCGCAAACCACCTGCTGGGGCGCTGCGATCGGCCGACTCGAGATCGGCTTCCGCCGGCAGTTTGTAAAAGAACCCACCATCGTTGACTTTGGCCGAGAGCGGGTTGGTGTTGTGCTCGCTCGCGAGATTCTGGCAGCGGGAGATAAAGACCAACGCGCGCTGCACCGCAGGATCGGTCTCAGGCGTTCCTAGCGTGTGGAGGGCTTCTAAGAAGTACGCGGTGTTCGACATGTCAGGGCGACCTGCACCGCCGTATCCCACGCCGCCGTAATCGGGCGAATCGGTTTTGACACTCCCATCGCCATACTGCAACGAGATCAAGAAGGCTTTGGCATCGGCGAGGATCTTGTCGTACCGCCCGTCTTTGGCCAATCGATTGGCTTCGGCAAAGAACAAGATCCCAACACACGTCTCGTAATTCTTGAGCCGGCCGTTGCCATAGATCCCGCCATCGGGCTTGACCACGCCTTGCATCGCGGCGATCCCTTTTTTGATCGCGGGATCCTCCAGCGGAACGCCGCTGCGGAGCATGGCGGTCAAGACCAACGCCGTCACACCCGGTCCGGCTTGAATGCTAAATGTGCCGTCCTTGGCTTGGCCTTGCGTCTGCAAGTACTTGATCGCCGAAGCCCGAATGCTCTTGAGCTTTTCCTGGCTGGAAGCGTTTGCGGCAGCAGCGGAATCTTGAGCTCGCCCAAAGGATGCTGGCGTAGCAAAAATCAACCATCCGAACAACACGATCCACTTAGCATGCATGTTTTGTCCTCTTCGAGTGGAAAGAGATCGCGATTGGAGATCAACGGCCGAAATGCCATGTCGATTCCATCCAAGCAAGTATGGATTCATTGTTCGATCGAAGGTTGCGGAACTCAATCCCGCGAACCATCTTCGGCTAAACAATGCCTGGCGCGAACAAAAGTTGTCCGCGCTGCAAGCGTTGCGCACGTACGCCCTTCACTTTGCGAGGCCCCCTCGTGGCCAGCTCACGCAACCTGCGTAACGACTTGGACCCATCCCGGTTCAGCGAGCAGTTCGGGAAAATGCTTGCGACCCTCGGTGATATGCACGGACTGACCGTGGCGGTTCAAGTCTTCGCGGCTGGCCCATTCCTCGATGAACGTGAACCGATTCGGATGATCGAGATCGACAAAGAGGTCGTAGCGAATGCATCCGACTTCTTGGCGAGTCGGGGCGACGAAGCCTTCCAACACGGCTCGCAACTCGGCTTCACGTCCAGGTTTGGCGTGCAAATGAGCAACAACATCGACTTTCATGAAAGGTCCAATCACTTCCTTTAGTGGGATTGCGAACACGATCGCGCGAAGAGTCCGGCGATTCATCGGAATGAATCAGTATTATAGCCACTGCACCAAACTTCTCTCGCCCTCCCAACCTCGCTTTTCGATTCGCCTCAGTTGCGAATGGGTTGCGAGATGGGGATGCTTTTCGCGCCGGATGCTCGCCACACGATCAGCCGATCCGTGTTCGGCACCATCAACATGGCCTCTACCCGATCTCGCCGGTCATCTTCAAGCGGTGTCACTTGGATCGTCTCCATGTCGACCAGAACCACGGAATGATCTTCGAGGGCAACCGCGACTTGCAATCGTGTCGGCAACCAGGCCATAACCCTCGGTGCGGTCTCCAATCGCGCGAATCGAATCAAGCGTCCAATTTTCCGATTCCATAATCGCACGGTGCGATCGCTGCTGACCGATACGAACGGAAATTGAGGATTCGCCGCTGTCACGGGTCTCTCTTCTTGAAAGAACGGAGCCAGCCCAATCACGCGATCCGTATGATTGTCGAGACTGACGATCAAACGGCCGGTAGTCAACTCCCAAAACTTGATCGAAGCATCCACACCTGCAGTGGCTACCACCGCATCGCGTTCGAGCAAACACATCGTCAAGATCGGTCCGGTGTGCCCCTGAAACGTGAGGCGTTCTCGGCCTTGGGCATCTCGGGCGCATATCCTTCCTTCCCAGTCGACTTCGACCCAGCCCGAAAGATCGTTCAGCCATCGGGCGCACAACACGATCTCATGGGACTCGGCGAAAGGCGTCTGCGCTTCGAAGTCAATGGAATTTGAATCAGGCGAATATGGCCAGGGTAGACTGGCGGAGCAGCCTCGCTGCCCGGGATCGCCACCGACGACGAGCAACCGCTCGCCATCGCTGGAGAGATCCAGATGCGTGATTTTTTCTAGGTTCACTTGCCATGTATGGCTTGTTTCAAGCGAATCCGAATCGATGCATTGCAACTCGGAATCGCGAGCGATCACGATCTGATTGCGATGCGCATCCCACAAAGCCGCCGTTACTGGACTGCGAACCGTCACGGCATACCTCGGCTCTTGCCCGAAGCACCTGCATCGATCGCTCTCCATTTGCATCGCAAATAGAGCAATCCATGCCATGGCTGCGACGATTCGAGTGCCCAGTTTTGCAGCGTCCACGTTACAGCAGTTCACGGATGCTCGTCCCATGTTGATTGACCGGGATCGTGCGACCATCCGGCGTCCGGAGGGGTGTTTCGGGAGCGACCCCCAAGCGTTCGATCACCGTTCGCGCCAAGTCGGATGGCGTAATCGGCCTATCTTTGGGACTCTCGCCGATACGATCGCTCGCGCCCAACACCAATCCTTTGGGCAATCCTCCTCCGCATAGCATCATGCTAAACACTCGAGGCCAATGGTCTCGACCACCTCGCGGGTTGAGCTTGGGCGTGCGTCCGAATTCGCCCATAGCGATCACCATCGTCGTCTCGAGCCTGCCGATCTCTTCTAATTCATCGATCAGCGCCGCAACCGCTTGATCCAAGGTTGGAATCAAGCCTACTCCAACTTTGGCACCGCTATAACCGTCTCGCAGGGCCAGCTTGAGGTTCTCATGCGTATCCCATCCTGGCTGGACCACGGTGACAAAAGGAACCTCGCGCTGGATCAACCGTCGCGCTAGCAAACAACACTGACCAAAACTGCGCGGGCCGTATCGATCCTTGACATCATTCGGTTCCTTGCTGAGGTCAAACGCGTCCTGTGCCGCAGGCGAAAGGGTCATTTGGAACGCGCGATCCAGCGGAGGCACATTCTTCTCGATTTCCGTGATGGCACGTAAAGGGTTGCTCTGGCTTGAGTTCTCGGACTCCAGGAGGGACAAAAGGTCTCGTCTGCGTTGAAGCCGTTGGGCATCCAATCCAGGATAAAAGGTCAAATCGCGCACGCGAAAGTCAGGCTTGCTCGGATCCCCGGAAACGACAAACGGCTCGGACTCCAATCCCAGGAATCCCGCCCCCATTCCCAATCCCGACTGAGGCAAGCTG
>JBKCUI010000028.1:0-3744 GCA_046318495.1 Pirellula sp.
GAACGTGTAGCCTTTGGCTTGCAGCATCTCCTTCAAAGTCTGAAAGTTCTCGATGACGCCGTTGTGAACGACGGCCACGGCACCGGTGCCTCCCAGGTGCGGGTGGGCATTCTCGGTGGTGGCGGCACCGTGGGTGGCCCAGCGGGTATGGCCGATGCCGATCGTGCCGTGCATCGGCGCGCTTTCAATCTGTTCGGACAGGCTTTCGATGCGACCGACGGCGCGATTCAATTGAAAAGCGCCAGGACCGGCAGTGGTGGCGATGCCCGCGCTGTCGTAGCCTCGGTATTCCAAGCGACGCAACCCCGACAACAGAAAGGGACATGCCTCTTGTTTGCCAACATAGCCGACGATGCCACACATAGGATGCGTTCCTGAAACGAAGAGCCGAGATGGAATGGATATTGAGTAGTTCTTGCAACGATCATCCGACGTTTCGCGCGCGAACCGCGAAGGCGGGATGGTGTCGACGGATGGCTTGGTTTCCGAGAACCGTAGCCAACGTGCGTGGGTCCATGGGCAAACTGGCTTCGCCGCCGTCGACGCGAATTCGCAAGCCGTCCGGGGCGAATCCAAGGTGGTCGTCCACCGAACAACGCAGCCGTGCGTTGATTAGACAAGGAATCGGGAGTTCCGCCTCAGGTCCCAAGACGCTCCGGATTCTAATGACTGGTGGTGGTTCTTTCAAATGTTTGGTCAGCGTTGTGCCCATGCCGTGTAGCCATGCTACTACGACATCGTGGCTTGCTCGCATTTCGCGCTGGGAGCGCTGCTGCATGGGTGGCCATTAAGCGATGTCTATGGTGGATTGGTTCCCTTTCCACCAAGGGGAGAAAATGGCGATGGAGGCAAGGAATTTTTTGTTCGGCGGGTGATTTGGCACGCGTTCCAGCCAAAACTGGTGGAAATCGATGGCATCAAGGGGTGCTGGGACGCCAGCCTAGGTGGCACGAAAAGGCACCCTGAAGAACAATAGAGAGCGTGTGGCGATACGCCCTGTAACGCCCCGCTTGATTCCTCCTATGTCTCGTGATGAAAAGCCTATGACCGTACAAGCCGACCGCGATGCGATCCTCGAATTGACCCAGCGCCTCTTGATGTGCATCTCGCGAGCAGACTGGGATACGTACAAGGAACTCTGTTGCCCGAGTCTGACTTGCTTTGAACCCGAAGCGGTGGGCAATCTGGTCGATGGTCTCGACTTTCATAAGTACTACTTCAACCTCGGAGCCGGTAGCAGCCCGACCGCTAGTCCGGTGCAATCCACCATCGTCAGCCCGCACATCCGGATTCTGGGAGATGTGGGGATCATCGCCTATGTTCGCCTGACGCAAAAGCTAGCCGATGGCAAGCCGGTAACCGTTGCCATGGAGGAGACGCGCGTCTGGCATCGACAGCATGGCAAATGGAAGCACGTGCACTTCCATCGCAGTCCGACCCGTTAACTCTTGGGCGTAGCCCGTATCCTTTCTCCGAAATCCGTTCCCATGCATCGACTCCACTTCGTACGCGTCACGGCAGCTTGCACTCCGACGCGCGTCGGCAACCCGAGAGCCAACGGCGAAGCCATCGAGCGCGCGTTGGAATCGTTACCGGATGCCGATATCGTCGTCTTGGGTGAGTTGGCGCTGAGCGGCTACACGTGCGGCGAGTTGTTCTTGCAATCGACATTGCTCGAGGGATGTATCGAGGCTCTTCGCCGACTGTCCCATCATGTTGGTCGACAGTTGGTGGTGGTGGGGCTGCCGCTGGAGGTGGGAGGCAAGCTCTTCAATGTTGCTGCAGTGCTGTGCAATGGCAGCGTGCTGGGGATCGTTCCCAAGACCCATTTGCCCAGCTACGGCGAGTTCTACGAATCGCGATGGTTCCATTCGGGCGCCGAGGCAGATCGAGACACCGTCGATTTGGAGGCCTTAGGAGAAATTCCGTTTGGCACCGATTTGCTGTTCACCTGCGGCGATGCGGTGGTGGGGATCGAGATTTGCGAAGACCTTTGGGTGCCGATTCCGCCCAGCAGCCAACAAGCCATCGCCGGGGCGAATATCCTGTTAAACCTCTCGGCCAGCAACGAGACCATCGGCAAAGCCAACTACCGACAGCAATTGGTTGCGATGCAATCGGGACGATGCTTGGCCGCGTATGCGTATGCCAGCGCAGGCCCGAGCGAATCGACGACCGATCTGGTCTTTGGAGGCCATTGCTTGATCGGCGAGAACGGCAGCATCCTGGCCCAGTCGCGGCGAATCGGAACAGGATTGCTCTTGCAGATGGCCAGCGGCCCGGATGGAGTCACCAGCCATGCCACCGCCGACATCGACCTGGGGCGACTGATGCGAGATCGGCGCGCGATGGCGACCATGCATCAAACGTCTGGTCCGGAAAAACCGCGCGCGTTCCGGCGAATCCCGTTCGAGCTGCCGATCGGAGACGGACCGTTGAAACGCTCGATCGATCCCCATCCCTTTGTGCCGGCTTCGACGTCGGAGTTGCATGTCCGATGCGCGGAGGTCTTTGAAATCCAGTGCGCTGGACTGCTCAAGCGAGTGCAGCAGTTGCCCGACTCCTCGCCGCTGGTGATCGGTGTTTCGGGGGGGCTGGATAGCACTCTTGCGCTTTTGGTCGCGGCCAAGCTTTGCGAACGCATGGGGTGGGGAACCCAGCGCATTTTGGGAATCACAATGCCGGGGTTTGGAACGACGGGACGCACCAAGTCCAACGCCTTGGGATTGATGCAGGCGCTGGGCATTCGATCGGAGACGATCGACATTCGCGAAAGCTGTCTGCGCGTCTTCCAAACCATGCAACACCATCCATTCGGTATCGATCCGAAAGACCTCGACGCCGATCGGTTGCAAACGCAACTGGAGCAATTGCCCGACGAGCATCGAGCCGATCTGGTCTTTGAAAATGTCCAAGCCCGCATGCGGACCTTGCTGCTGATGAGCCGCGGGTTTGTCTTGGGTACTGGGGACATGTCAGAGCTTGCCCTCGGTTGGTGCACCTACAACGCCGATCACATGTCGATGTACAACGTCAACACGTCGGTCCCCAAGACCTTGGTCAAGTTCTTGGTGCGGTACGTTGCCGAGCATTTGGTGCCCGCCGAGATCCGCGAGATCTTGCTCGACATCGCCAACACGCCGATTTCTCCCGAGCTATTGCCGTTGGCTCGCGATCGCAGCATGCATCAACGGACCGAAGCCACGATCGGCCCCTACGAATTGCACGACTTCTTTCTGTACCACTGGGTGCGAGGAGGAGCGGGACCCGAAAAACTGCTCCTTTTGGCTCAGCATGCGGCATTTGATCGTCCCTATTCGCGCGATGAATTGCACGAGAGCTTGAAGATTTTCTTTCGCCGCTTCTTCGCTTCGCAGTTCAAACGAAGTTGTGTGCCCGATGGTCCCAAGGTCGGTTCGGTCTCGTTGTCGCCGCGAGGCGATTGGCGGATGCCGAGCGACGCGGATGCAGAAGCGTGGCTGCGTGCGCTCGACGAGTTGCGGTAACAGTGCCTAGCCATTGAAAGATTCAACCAATGCGTCAACCTCCCGACATCCAGCGCGAAATCGATGCGTTGCTCGCGTCCCTCAAGACGGTGGTGCTGGCCACCGTGGATCCGCATGGCATTCCCAACGCCAGTTATGCGCCCTATGTGCAGCACGGAGATGCGTTCTACGTCCTGGTCAGCGGACTGGCCAAGCACACCGGCAATCTGGTTCAAACCGGACGGTGCCATGCGATGTT
>JBKCUI010000029.1:0-4613 GCA_046318495.1 Pirellula sp.
CAAACTCGACGTGATGCCTACCGGCTTAGCTCCACAAAGGGTGTTTTAGGGAGGTGGTAATATATCGGCCGACCGAACGATGGCAACAGCAAAAATGACCGAATTCTAGGCCATCGCAGACCGAAATCACGTGCCAGCAAAAGCCCGCCTCGCCCGATTGCCGGAACCGCCCGCGCCCGCAGGAAAGCCTGCGTGCCCATCCTGCCCAATTCACCGCTTTTGAAGTTGCGCACTGTGGTTCCCTTCGTACTCGTTGCCCTAGCTTCGAGTACGAGTACGAGTACGAAAAACCCAGGGAAATCGCGAAGAAAAACAGGTCGAGAGTCGAATTGCGCACCTTCGAAATCCCCCTGCTCGGGTCAGCGAAACAGCCCAAGTCGACCGATTTCGATCCGCGATCCACCGCTCCAAATCAAATCCGGCAGCTCGGAACGGCTCGGCCCCACGGGTTTCGACGATGCCTTGTTCTCTGCTGCATTGTTCGGCTGTGCATTCGCGTCGCCGTCGCTGGACGGCCCGTCGCCGGAGGGCGCACCGCTAGCGGCAGTTGCGCTAGTTGTTGCCCCAGGATTGGCTGCGTAAAAGTGGACGTGCCCCGATCCCAACACTTCTGCGGTCGATCCTGCCAGGACCAACGCCGTCGATTCATCGATGCCGATTCCGGTCCGTCCCGGCTGGAGACAAACCGCTTTGGACAAACGTTCTCGCCGGCGTTTTGCCAAGAAATGCTGGTCGATCATCGTTCCGGTCAGCCAGCCAAAGCCGAGCTGAAATTCCGGGTCGCGGGTCCCTCCCGAAATCATGGTCTCCGAACAGATGGCCGCCCCCGCGCTGGTGCCCGCCACCACGCCGCCTCGCTCCAAAACCCGTCGTAACGCGTCTGCCACCGGCGTGCCTCGAATGCGCTGACTCAACCGGTTTTGATCCCCGCCCGCCATCCAAACGGCCGTCGCGCGCTCCAAACGCGCAACCCACGCATCCATGTCTTGAAAGTCGCTTGCCGGCACATGCACGACTTCGACCGATTCCCATCGGTACCGGCGCCAATAGTCGGTCCAAAACGAGAAGTCCGGTCCTCCCGCGCCAACGTCGGAGCCAGCCAAGTCCGACCTCGGAGAAGCCGTAGGGACGATCACCAAACGGCCGCCCGCTCCTCCTCCGAGTTCATAAAAACGGTCCAAAATCGAATCGGGAAGCACCGACCCACCACAAAGCATCAACGTCCCAGCCCAAGGGCACCGATCCGACGACGCTATCGATGGCCCGGAAGCGATCGCTTGGGAGGGAACTGCAACAGGTGGATCACCCGACAAAAGCACTTGCCCGTCGGCCGACGAACCGCTCCACGCGCCCCCGAACCCCAGCGCGCACGCCAACGGCCATACCTGCGATCGTCGCCAGCCAGTTGCATTGCTAGCCAATGGTTACCCCCCTGTTTTCGCAGCTTTTTCGGCTCATATGGTCGCGGGGCGGATTTTCACAATGAAACTTGTCAAAATTGGCTATGCCCCTATACTGCTGACAAGCACGGCTTGTTGCATCCGATTTTCGCTTTTTGGCACTGTCAACGCACGCTATGGACTTAGCTCCCGCAACCAACCACTCACCGATCAGGCCGGTCGATCAGCTTGTGTTGGATTTGCTGCGCCGTCAAGAAGGCCTGACGGTAACGGACCTTACCGAAAAACTGGAAGTCACCGCCACCGCTGTCCGCCAGCGATTGGATCGATTGGAAAGCGCCGGCTACATCGAACGTCGCAAGCACTCGGCTGGCCGCGGTCGCCCGACCTATTCCTATTTCCTGACGGATTTGGGATGGCGTCAAGTCGGCGTCACCTACACCGACCTCGCGATTTCCTTGTGGACCGAGATCATCGCATTGCCCGATGATGCGCTCCGCAACACGCTCATCCACAACGTCTCACGCCGCATGGGCCGCGCGTTCCGCGAAATGATACCGGATGGATCGATCGAAGATCGCATGCGCTCGCTGGCCATCCTGATGGCCAACCGACGCATCCCTGCTTCGTTCGAAACCGCGAACGGGCTGCCGGTCCTCGAAGTCCATGCTTGCCCCTATCCCGATTTGACAGGCAAGGATCATGAACGCAGCCTCTGCCAACTCGAGCAACAAGTCTTGAGCGAAGCCGTCGGCCAACAACTCGAACTCAGTTGCTGCAAACTCGACGGCCACGGTTCGTGCCAATTCAAACCCACGCAATCGCGCAACCATACCGATGCCCCAGGGATGCCCGAAGTCACCGCATCCTTTCCACCCTCGAACATATCCACGGCAGGTTGATCCCGACGCACCCTTTGCGGTTGCCAACGCAACTCAGCAAACGAACAACATTCCATTTCATAACACCTTTAGCACTCTTGATACGGCGAGAAGCAACCTCGAATGACCCACGTTCTGCGAATCCAAAACTTGCATGTTTCGGTCCATGGCAAACCCATCCTGCGAGGGGTCAACCTCGAGATCAAATACGGTGAGACGCACGCCCTGATGGGCCCCAACGGCTCGGGCAAAAGCACGCTCGGGTTGGCCATCGCCGGCCATCCCAACTACGAAATCACCGAAGGCTCGATCCATCTGGACGACCTCGATCTGACCGAAGTCGAAGCCGATGCTCGCGCTCGCGCTGGCATCTTCATGGCCTTCCAACGCCCCATCGCTATCCCGGGCGTGAAGATGGCGGACTTCCTTCGCCACGCGACCACCAACGTCCGTCGCCCCGACCGCAAAGAAGGGGAAGACCTCATCGCCATGCGTGAGTTCCGCAAAGAGCTGAAGTCCAAAATGGAACAGCTCAAAATGGATCCCGAATTCGCTCGCCGCTATGTCAACGATGGCTTCTCCGGCGGTGAGATGAAGCGAGCCGAGATCTTGACCATGGCCATGCTCTCCCCCAAGTTCGCCATCCTCGATGAGACCGACAGCGGTCTGGATGCCGACGCCGTTCGGTTGGCCAGCGCATCGATCGCGGAAATCGGTCGCGACAAGATGGGTCTGCTGATCATCACCCACCACGACAAACTGCTCGAACACAACCCACCCCAAACCACCCACGTCATGCTCGGCGGCCGGATCGTGGAAACGGGCGGACCAGAACTGGCTCGCGAACTGCACGACCGAGGATACGATCGCATTCGCAAAGCCTACCCCGATGCCGATGCTGCCAACCAAGAGATGCTCGCCAAGGAAGAAGCCGCTCTCGCCTAATCGCTTCTCCACCCTCACACACCAAAACTCCCACTAGAAAACGATCCACTATGTCGACCGACATCGTTCCCGATGACGCCATCGGCGAAATCAACAAGTACGACTTCCGCACCGAATCCAAAGCGGTCTTCAAGGCCCGCAAAGGTCTCGATGTGGACATCGTGCACCAAATCTCCGACATGAAGAACGAACCGCAATGGATGCGGGACTTCCGTCTCAAGTCGCTCGAAATCTTCCACTCCAAGCCCATGCCGCATTGGGGAGGAAGCATCGATGTCAATTTCCAAGACATCTTCTATTATTTGAAGCCCACCGACAAACAGGGCCGCACTTGGGACGAAGTCCCTCAAGAGATCAAAGACACCTTCGATAAGCTCGGGATCCCCGAAGCCGAAAAGAAGTTCTTGGCCGGCGTTAAGGCGCAGTTCGAAAGCGAAGTCGTGTACGGCTCGCTCAAGGAAGAACTCGTCGAACAAGGGGTCATCTTCACCGACACCGACACCGCTATCCGCGAACACGAAGACCTCGTTCGCGAGTACTTCGGCAAGATCATCCCGCCCAACGACAACAAGTTCGCTGCCCTCAACTCGGCGGTCTGGTCCGGCGGCTCGTTCATCTACGTTCCCAAGGGAGTCAAAATCGACTTCCCCTTGCAAGCCTACTTCCGCATCAACGCCGAGAACATGGGCCAGTTCGAACGAACGCTCATCATCGTCGACGAAGGGGCCAGCGTGCACTACGTCGAAGGCTGCACCGCGCCGATGTACTCCTCCGAGTCGTTGCACTCCGCCGTGGTCGAAATCATGTGCAAACGGGGTAGTCGCTGCCGCTACACCACCATCCAGAACTGGGCCAACAACATTTACAACTTGGTCACCAAGCGCGCCATGGCCTACGCCGATGCCACCATGGAGTGGGTCGATGGTAACCTGGGTAGCAAACTGACCATGAAGTACCCGGCTGTCTACATGATGGAACCGGGGGCTCGCGGTGAGATCCTGTCGATCGCGTTTGCCTCAGCCGGTCAGCATCAAGACACCGGCGGCAAACTCGTGCACGCCGCTCCCAACACCACCGGCCAAATCATCAGCAAATCGATCTCGAAGAACGGCGGTCGCAGTTCCTATCGAGGCTTGGTCCGCGTCGAGAAAGATGCGAGCCAATCCAAGTGCAACGTCGTGTGCGACGCGCTGATCCTCGATCCTAAGAGCCAGAGCGACACCTATCCGTACATCGAAATCCTCGATCAAGACGTCAGCATCGGACACGAAGCCAGCGTCTCGCGCATCGGGGAAGAGCAACTTTTCTACTTGATGAGCCGCGGCCTGACCGAACATGAAGCCAGCACCATGATCGTCAACGGCTTCATCGAGCCGCTCGTCAAGGA
>JBKCUI010000030.1:0-12329 GCA_046318495.1 Pirellula sp.
GGATCAACGATCGGGATATGGGGCTCTACGTGCTGCGCGAAGGATTCGACAGCGGCTTCTTGAGACGCCGGTTTGGAGAATCCAAAGGGCGGCTCTACGACGGCGGTTTCTTGCAAGACATCGATTCCGATTTGGAACTCGACTCGGGCGATGCCGATGTCCCCAAGAGCGATTTGATCGCGCTGGCGACGGCTTGCTATGCGCGGGATTTTGACGATCGCCAGGCTGCGATCGCGGAGAGACTCGATATCGACGGGTTCTTGATGTTCATGGCCATGGAACGCATTTGCGGTCACTGGGATGGCTACAGCCTCAATCAGAACAACTACCGCATTTACTTTCCGTCGAAAGGGAAAGCCGTGTTCTTGCCGCACGGGATGGATCAATTGTTCGGCGATCCGGGGGCGGGATTGTTTGACCCGTCGCGGAGCCTTGTGGCTGAGGCCGTCATGCAGTCGGACGCATGGCGCGGGGCGTATCAAGAGCGGTTGCGGCAGTTGGTTTCACGCATTGATGCGATCGAGGCTTGGTCGGAGAAGATCGACCGAATGCAAGATCGATTGCAAGGAGTGTTGAGGCCCATCGACGCGGAGTTGGCATCCGTGCATGAGGAGCGAGTTGCGGAACTCAAGGAACGGTTGGCCCAGCGGTTGGAGGCATTGCCACGGTTGATCGAAGAGGTTCCGACGCCGATCGACTTTCATGCGGTCGAAGGGGAGCAGGTGGGTGTGGTTGCCTTGGCCGATTGGTTTCCGGTCATCGAATCCGAGCAGGTGCAATGCGAAGTCCAAGACCGCGACGGTGCGGCGTGTTATGCGATCGTGCATGCGGGGTTGGGAGATGGAGTGGCTTCATGGCGCACGCAAACGCTCTTGGCGCGAGGTGTGTATCGCTGGACGGCGAGGATACAAATGGATTCGGTATTGCCTATTCCTGAGGATCCGGTGGGGGGCGTAGTGATTCGCAGTTTGCCGCTCGTACGCCCCGAGCGCTGGCAAGGCACTCACGATTGGATGGAGGTGGCGATGGAGGTCGCAGTGACGGAGGACCAGCGCTGGGTGGAATGGATCCTCGAGATGCGCGCTCGCCATGGGAGTCTATGGATCGATCGCGACTCGATCCGCTTGACTCAAGTGCGAGACGAGTGATGCGCCGTGCAGGTGGGCTATTCCCCACAGTCACTCATAGATTGGGATTCTCCCAGTCCCAGCGTCTCCGCGGGAAACTGCGAGACTAGTTCGA
Organism: Pirellula sp.; assembly: GCA_046318495.1. GTDB lineage: Bacteria > Planctomycetota > Planctomycetia > Pirellulales > Pirellulaceae > JBKCUI01. Next base: position 1,243 of record JBKCUI010000030.1, read on the forward strand.
CAAGCGCAATTGGTAGGTGGCATCCCGCAGAGCCGCAGAAGGTGGGAGGAAAAGTCTTTTGCGTTCCAGCCCAAGCACGCGCGGCATGTCCTCGCTTGCTCGGGCGTGAGAGCAAGCGAGGAAGCATGCGTTGCGTTTGGACTGCAGACGATTCGAGGCGCGATTAGGGGTTCAAGTCCCGCGGCGTTTCGGCCCCGGCTCGCGTGCCGTAGGATCGCCAGATCGCGAGGTCTACGCTGTTGGAAAGGAAGGTCACGCTGCCATCCATCAGAGCTACGTTGACTCCGTTGGTGTGGTAGCTGCGGCTGGTAAAGACCGTGTAGGTGGGGGATGTGATGGTCAAGCCCAAGCGACTGCTCGTGAAATCGCAGTCGACCACTTTATTGTTGACGGTCACCGGGATGACGGTGTTGGGGGTGAAGGTGTGAGACATGCCCGTGTGCAAGATGATCCCGTTGACCCATTGCGTATGCCCGATGTTTTGGGTCATCGTGCCACCAAGCGCCAACACGTCAGCGGGGGTGTTCGGGATGGGAGCATCGAGGGAGTTGGGGTTGAGTCCATCGCGGAACGAGGCTTGGTATGCCTTCACTTCCGCGACGGCCACGGTGTTGCTCAATCCGTCGACGATATCGCGGGTGCGCATCATCATGTTGACTGCAAAGGAACCATCGCCGGTCCGTTTGGACACGGGGTCGAACTGGAACCAAGTCCCGCAACTGACCGCGTAGTTGATGGGATAATGGATCAAGCTGGGATTGGCATCGTTGGCGCGATCGTTGACTTCGCTGGGGCACATGAAGATGGGGATGCGAACGCTGGCGACTTGCGGTTGCATCGTGAAGCTCTTGGAGAAGTCGATGATGTTGGCCAGGCTCGTTTGCTCCATATAGGGGAGTAAGCTGGCTTGCGCGGAGAAGCTGTCGGACAATCTCGAGCTGCTGATCCAGCAGACGGCTGGGAATCGCTTGTTGGCGCTTTCGTAGTTGTGCATGGCGAGCGCCATTTGGCGAATGTTGCTTTGGCAACTCATGCGCCGAGCTGCTTCTCGGGCGGCTTGCACAGCAGGGAGCAGCAACCCTACCAAGATACCGATGATGGCGATGACGACGAGGAGCTCGACGAGAGTGAAGCCGCGTTGGGAACGGTGTTGGATACGCATGATTGGGATCGATTTTTTGCGATGAAAGATTAGGTGGAATGGTTTGAGGTTGCGGAGGAACGACGATTGGGTTCGTTTCTCTTGCTCGAGACGGTCCATCTCGCATTGAGAGGAAGGTCTCGCGACATAGCAACTGAGAGCGGAGTCCGATCTCGGCACGAGCGGGTCTCTGAAAGGGATCGTGGGGCCGGCTCGGGGGTGCGGCACAAAGTCGATTCCGTCGATCCTTCCAGCTGGCCAACGGCTGGTTCGCAAACGGCCGGCTGTTCTGTATGCAAGCCGTTCGGTTCGCGAGACGGTGCAATGCAAGAGGCTCGCTAAGCGAGACGCGGAGGGCGATCGAGAACGCTCAAACCGAGTGTGGAGAAGGATTCATCTTCGACACGGGGCGGAATTTCCGGGTCGGAAGGGTGCATGACGCGATCTTGGTCGGGAACGAGTCCGAGCGTTTCGAGAGTAAAGCGCGGCAGGGCTTCGAGGGGCACACGCGGTTGGTCTTGGCGCGGGCAGCGGCACTGCGAGCAAGGCGTTGACAACTCATCCGTGGCATGAAAACGCGGTTGGGTCACTTGGACAGCCGAATTGCCGTCCCAAGTGAGCAATTGATCGCTGGTCGCGAATCGCCACACCATCGGTTGGGGGGCGTATCCGCAGCCGGCTTGGCAGACGGCAGGCATCGCCCACAACCCCAGCACGCAGCTCAAAACGCGCAAAAGCGTGCTGTTCCATGAGCGTAAGCCCAGAACTAGCAAGCAGTTGCAAAGAATTGATGGACAGGAGTGAAGCATGGATGTCAAAACGGGTTAAAACGAGTGCGACACATTGGCATACTTGGGCGCGGGGTGGCTTTTGTCAACCGAAAAGCCATGAATCGCGGGGTTTTCTTGGGCATTAGCCACGAGATAAGCAAGACGGTATCGCCAGGAATTCAATCGCCAGCTCCGATGCCATCGTTTCCATTGCAGCTTCAGCGGCTGCATGGTGCTTCGCCAACAGTGCATGGCACCGGACGAAAGGCTCTTGGAGGATTCAGTAGGCTAGTCGCCGAGTTTGATCACTTTCGTGTCTGCGATTCGGTCATGCAGGCAACGCTGATCGGCCCCGAGGATCATCAATGCGTCCACCAAATGAACTACCCAACCCAAAAACCCACAGGTGGCGATGTGGAGCGCGCCAAACGCGAAGTTTACGATCCAACTGCGCAGGATGACTCCGGAGACGAAGTCAACCTTGCTCCCGTCGAGTCTTCTAATCTGAGTCTTCATCAATCTTTTCCCAGCTGACTGACCCAAAGTCGCGATCCAGTACCACTGCAGGCCGGTTACGGTGAAAACCGCGATCAAGGAAACGAAGCCTCCAACAAATACAAGTGGCCCTGGGGATGCTTCCGGCTTGCCGAAGTTCGGGTCCATCGCCGCGATCGGCACTCCTACGCACAAAGAACCAAAGTCAAGGATGCTGTCGATCAACATGCCTACGAAGCGTTCACCGTGGTTTGCGAGCCGATCGATTGATGGTTCGCGGATGGGTGCATTTGCGCGCGGGGCAATTGGGGGAGCGTTCATGAGCGAATCCTATCTAAGTAGGGAAAAAGGTACTTGAGTCGCAATCACCAATCACATGATCCCTGTGGCGCGACAAGCTTCAACGAGGCCCGGCACCGGACGCTGCGGCCCTGTCCCGCACGCCCGGTGCAATGCGTGGGGGCAATACGTGGGAGCCACGCAACTCCCGACCGATGCACCTAATTGCATGTGGGGAGGGCCAAGTTCGCCAGGGTATGAACGCTGCGAGTCTCCTACCAGCCTCGCAGCAAAATTCCCCAGCCGATCCTATAGGTGAACGGCACGCACAATCCTTTGGTTCGGCGGTCAAGAACGTACGAGCCTGTGCGTTAGCATCGATCGCGATTTTGCGTTGATTTTCGCCGTGCCATCCGGCCACGGACGATGAATCCTGCGACTCCAATTCCAAATATTGCCATACTTGCGGGTTCAGGTGTCGAGACTATCTCATCTGAATCAACACCCAGTCGCACTTCAGCAACACTGCCCAAGAGCAAGCCATCATCGATCGTTATCTCGGCATGCAGGTCTGTGAAGCGGAAGCTGGAGTTCGTAAGCTCTAGATTTAAGTTAACGCCGTCAAGAACATTTCCTGTGCCAGTGATTGGGGTCGCAGGCGTTCCAGGCCCTGGGAAATCGCCCGTGATACCGGTGAACCAGAATCGATAGGTGAAAGTTGTCCCGAAGTCGGAACCTCGAAGATTGCCGAACTCAATATGGATTGATTCATCAGAAGGAACCCATGTGTCGCTGAGCTCAACATAATGCGGTTCTTGAAAGATTACATTGAAGTTCAGAGAGTGACCGGGCGCCAGGGTTTGGTCAAGTGTGACCCATGGAGTCCACCATTCGTCGTTCGTCACGAAGTTGTCGTCGTGGGCACCGGGAACAATGTTCAATGTCACAGTGTGAGTACCGCCGTGGCAAGGTAACGCAAATGAAAATGCCAGTGTAAGGAGCGATAGGGCGCAAATGATTTTTTTGTACATGAAAGGGTATACCTGAATTTAAATGAGGAGTTCTTTAGATGATGATTCGTTGGTGAGCGATGGCTCGTCGTGGCGCGTTTCTGAATCAACGATTGCACGCAGCACTTCGTTTGCAATTCCGTCTTTCAGGCGGTCGCGAAATCAACGGCATTGCACTTTGAAATCGCCTGGAACCAGAGGTGCTTTCGGGCGAATGCTGAAATTCGAGACGCTATTCGTTATGTGTATGCCATGATTGTCTCCTTAAATGCAAGGTTAGGAAAATTTTCGACTCGGTGCGTTGAGAGAAATGAGGCCGTCTTCATGTCATCTGTTGTCGACGCATGTTGCCACCCAAGCATGAGACGTTGGCTACATCAGCAATCGCAGCAAGGATTCTGCCTTTTTCGGAAAATCGTCGACATGCGAGTGCAACTTGACATGCAAGGAATACTTGCTTTTCTCGTTCAGCCGATTTCCTAAATCGGGGCGGAGCTCTTTTGATGAGCCAACGCAATGCGTTTTCGAAAAACATCGCAGGAACTTTTCCGTCGCGAAACAAATGCGAGCAGGGGAGTGCGGAGGGGGGCGAATTGTGATTCTGCGATTCGATGGACCTCTACCTCCGGCAACCCCGGATGAACCAAAAAAACTCCTTGTGGAGGTGTAGAGTTGGCGCAGTGCGCCCTAGGTTGGTTGCATTGAAGGTGCAGCAAAAGTTGTTGCGAGTTTCGCCTAGGAGACGTGTTCGCTCCAACGGAAAGGATCCGAAAGGTGGCCCTGTATTTCATCATTCGACTTGGAAAAAAAGCGGCAAACCTCTGTCGCATGGTGCGGCGAAGTCAGCGTGAAGAATGGGGCAGTTGCAAAACCTAGCCTGAAGGATTCCGCGGATCGGTGAACCAGGAAAGCGACATGCGCTTTCGGAGCCATACGACGTCTAGGAAGTTGATTCCCAATTTTGGTGGGACCCGCCATGGCGGTGCCAGTCGGAGCATCCCACGCTCGCTTCGAGATTCGACCCAACGCAATAGCCAACATAAACTCGGTACCGATCCCCCGCCCTTCCCTATTGGACGCGTCTTGTCCATTCCCAATGCATCATGAAGCGACAACACTACAAATCCTCCCGCTCCAGAATGCGATTCCATTGGAAACTGGCCCTCGCGACGCTGACCGTCGCCGGGGGGCTCGGCGGTGCGGCCTACTGGGTCCACGCCCTGCAAATGGAGTCGATGGCATCCGAGTTCCTGATCCAAGCCGCCGATGCGCGCGGTGAAGGAGAGCTGCAACAGGCTATCCGCCGTCTGAAGAGCTACATTGCCCTTCATCCCGAAGATGCTGCTGCGCAGGCCGACCTAGCTGAATTGATCGATGAAACGTCGAAGAGTCACATGCAGCGAGCGCAGGCCAAATCGGTCCTCGCCGCGGCCATCGGCCTTTGCGACTCTCAACCGGAAATGGCCCAGCGCAGCAAAGCGCTGCGTCGCCGACTTGCTCTTCGCCATCTCCAATTCAGAGAATTCCACTCGGCGATGGACGATGTGGCCAACGGCGCGAGTGAAGAACCCGATGCGCAATTGCTTCGAATCCTGGCCCTGTGCCGATACGCCATGACGATTGACGACGTGAATTTCACGCTGCCAGCCAGCATGTCCATCCCCCGCTGGGTCCATCAATACGCCATGCAGCATTGCACGTCCGCATTGAATGATGCCTTGAAGCTCAACCCGGGTGACGAAGAGTTAACCGGGGCCATGTGCGCCTTGCTATTGGGGGGGCAAGAGAAGCTCCGAGGAAGCGCTTACGCCGAAGAAAGCCTTGCCGAGTGCAAGCAGCATGCCATGGAGTTCGCGGATAGGATGCTCCAAGCCAAACCCGATTCCCGCGATGCGAGGTTGACGCATTATCGCATCGTAAGATCGATTTCCATCGAGCAGGCTGGACATGCCCTTGAGACCGCCGTTCAGAAATTCCCAGGGGACTCTCAAATCGCGTTCGAAATGGGGGGGCATCTCTTGCAATCCCTAACGCAATCGAGCATCCAGGAACGTACGCCTGAAGCGTTGGATCGATTGCGACAGGCAGAAGGCTATTTTAGGGCATCTTTGCGCGAAGCGCCTCGCATCCCTGCCACGACAGCGAGAGTGCTTGGGACTGTTCTGTACTTCTCCGGTAGAGTTGACGAAGCCCTGTCGATGTGGAGGTCGGGATTGGAAGATCAACCCAACGACCCCAGCCTTCATTTTCATATCGCATCTGCCTGTATTGAGCAAAAGGACTGGGCTCGTGCGGAGTCCGCTCTCCGGACCATGGATTTGGCCATCGCCCGCGGGTCCGCTGCATGGTCCGAATCCCAGGCAGAGGCTATCGAGATGGAAGCGAAGGGGAGGTGGGCCATGTATCACTCGCAGCGAGGGGAGTATGAAGCAGTCATCCGGGTGCTTGAGCCGTACGCCGCATTGAAAACGCAGTTGAGTCCTGAATTCCAGGCTGTAAACCATCGATTGCTCGGTCAGGCTTACTTTGCGACACGCATCCTGGATAAAGCCGCAGAGCGTTTTGAAGAAGCATTCAAGCTCGCTCCCCACAAAGAAGCGATCATGCAACAAGCCGCCAACGCGTGGTTGGAAGCTGGACGCCCTGACAAAGCGCTGCAGTGCGAACAAGCGATCAAAGCCAAGACGATTTCGGACTGGTACATTGTCGCCAAATCCACCCTTGCCCAATACCAAGCCGGCCTAAGCACGCCAGAGCATTGGAGGCTGTTCGACGAGGCCATTGCAACGAGTCGTTCCGGCATGAAATCCGGATCCGAAGAGGACGCATGGAAGTGGCGTTTTCAATGGCTCGAACTGGATGCCCGTGTCGTGAGGGCACCGGCAACCGCAAAGGCTGAAACAAGACAAGAGGTCGCCCGGGCTCTTGTCGAATTGTGCCATGAACATCCCAACGTCGCACCATTGCAGCGCGACTCGATGGCTCGATTGACGGCTTGGGGCGAACGGGACGCGATTGCGGAACTGGAAAAGGCCATGAGCCAGCAGCGTTCCAAATTGCCACCGACGTTGATGGAACAAGTCTCCGAGTTGGTGCGGAATGACCAAAAGGACGCGGCGCGTGTCTTGCTCTTGCAACATCTGCAATCGCCACAGGCCACCCAGTCAGAAGAGGACTTGAGCAAGATACCCGGGATGGCATTGAAGTTATGTGGCGAGTATGCGGACTACGCATCGACGCATCGCGATCTCGTCCAGTGGGCTGGGGATTCGCTCGTTCGCAATCGCATCGTCGCGTATTCCATGCTGGATATAGCACCCGCATGGTTCCGCAGTCCGGCAGGGCCATCGGGAGCGTCCCGGGAGTCCGATGCGGCCATCGATTCCTGGAACCGAGCGCTCGAAGTCGTCGAGAACAAGTTGCAGATGCTGGAAGGGGAAACAGGAACCGAATGGAAGGCCGTGCGGGCGTTGCGGTTGTTGGAGGTCGAATCTCGACGATCCAGCAGTGAGCAACTGCAAGAAGTGGATAGCATTGCGCACAGCCTCGAAACGCATCGCCCGCAGTGGGACGTCACCTATCAGGTTTTGGGGAGATTGGCAGAGCGCCGCGGCGATTCGACGATCGCGGCAAAACACTACGATCACGCCATCGCCTGCGGCGCTTCGGAGCTAGGCGTTTACGATCGGTTGGTCGCGATTTGGGTCCGAGAAGGGAAGCTCGATGCGGCGCGCGAGGTGCTGCTACGTATCGGGGCATGGGCTGGCAAGTCGCCCAAACTCGAAGACGCCGCATTCCAACTGCTCACGATGAGCGAAGAGGAGGCCATGGCGTTGGCCGAACTGGGAGTTCAGTCGCGTCCCAACGATCCCGTCGCATGGACCTACCTCGGGTTGGCGAGTCAACGCGCACCGAAGGAACAACCCATCGCCGACCGCGAGACACGCATGGCTCAAGCGCACCAAGCGTTCGAGCGGGCGAATCAACTGCATGCAACGCAATCCGTCGATGCCATGCAATCGGCCAAAGTTCTGTCTAGCTTGCGAGTCTATTATCAGTCGATCCGGGATTCGAAAAAGCTCACCGAACTTCATGATCACATTCAGAAGATGGAGTCGCTTGAGGAGGCCACTCGCTGGGAACTGCTCGGTTCGTATGAGAAAGCCCTCGGTCGATACAGTGGGGCAGCCGAGAGCTACCGACGCGCGATGCAGGCGGGAGCCGATCGGATGGAGGCCACGTTGCAATGCTGCGATGCGTGGATGCATGCGAGAAACTTTCATGATGCGATCGAAGCCTTAGAAACCTTGGTCCGAGAGTTTCCCGAGAGCCGGCCAGCCCGCCACGCGTTGGCAAACGCATTGTTCGAAACGGGCGATTGGGATCGCATCGAGAAAGTACTGCTCGAGTCGAAGCACGGCAATCAAGATGCGGATCGACGGCTGCTCGCTATGTTGCGTTGCCGGCGCGGTACCCCTGCCGATATCGAGCGGGCCCTCCTACTGTACGATGCATCCTCGCGCGGAGACGCACGGGTTTCTGCAGACGATGCCTTGATGTTGGCCTCGATCTTGTCGAAGCAGATCGAGCTGAAACTGGGCAAGTACACCCACTCCGCGGAACGCGAGGAGGGAATCAAGCTCGCCAATCGCTACTTCTTGCAAGCGCTCTCCGAGGACGATCGCAATTCCGGGGTGCTGTCCGCGTACTTGGAGTTTCTTGTCGATACCAAGCAATTCCTGGAAGCCAATCGTCGGCTCTCCGAGCTGCGCAAACTCGAGCCGGATGCGAGGTTGCTGGCTGTTTTGGAGGCTCGATTGCACCAAGGCCAAGGGAAACTGGCAGAGGCCCGTCACACTTTGGAAGCCTGGAGGGAAGAACGCTTGCGGTCGCTCGGTCCACGCAGCGGAGATGGGGATCGTTTGGTCGTGGATGGGGAACTCGCGATCAACTACTTGATGATCGACGATGTAGTTGCCGCCCAGCCGCTGATCGACTCCATTCGCGTCCAGGCTCCCGCATTGGCCGCCAGGCTCTTGGAGCAAGGCTGTCGCATGCCGGGATCGGAGTCGCGTCGATTCTCGATTGGCAAGTGGATGGACTGGGAGGATCAGGAGCCCGATCCGAGACGTGCGCTACCATGGATTCTGACGGTCAGGGGTGCGATGGCCTTTGACGCACAGACCCAACAACGCATCGATGCCCGGTTGCAGCGATATGCAATCCAGTACGAATCGCAACCCCTGATCCTACGAGCCCTCGGCGATCTGTGGCTTGAGCGCGACGCGGTGGACAAGGCGATTGCGATGTATCGCAAGGCATTGGTGGTGGAGCCGAACGATATCGCGCTGCTCAACAACGTAGCGTGCCTTGTTGCGGAAGCCACAGGAAGTGCCGAAGAAGCCATGCCGATGATCGACCGTGCCATCGAGCTCGGAGGCCGGCTGCCCGAACTGATCGATTCCAAGGGGTACATTTTGACCATCGCAGGCCGTCACGAGGAAGCTGTGCCGTATTTCGAGGATGCTGCCAAACGGGGAACCGATCCGCGCGCAGGATTGCATTGGTACATGGCGCTCAAGCGATCGGGGCGAGCCGAGGAAGCCATGCGTGTTGGCCTACGCATCGACGCGGAATCGTTTAAGGGGTTGCACTTGTCGGCTGAGGAGAAACGCGAACTGGAGCAACTCGCTGCCAGCGCGAAGGATCTCCGTCCGCCCGTCGAAATGGGAGCTTCCACCGAAAGGTGAGCCGCAAGGTACAAGCTGCGGGTAGGGTGGCGTAGCACCGGCAGCTAGCGCGACGCCGCTCACTTTCTCGACCGACAGCTAAAGCGTCGTGTCAGTGCCCATTGCTCGTTCGCTGCGCAGAACGCCCCCGCTGCGAGCTGCGTCGGGATCGACTACATTGGCAAGTGCGATTGGTAGCTGCTCCTGAGGAAAGATAGTTCGATGACCAAACACCGCATTTACACCATGACCGTGTCGAGCGTGTATCCGCATTACGTCGCCAAGGCGGAGAGGAAGGGGCGGACCAAGGCCGAAGTCGATACGATTTTGAAGTGGCTGACCGGCTACACGCCAAAGCAGCTTGAAAAGCGCGTGAGCGATAAGACCGACTTTGAAACTTTCTTTGCCAAAGCACCCAAGCTGAATCCGGCGCGGACTCTGGTAACCGGAGTTGTCTGCGGCGTACGCATCGAGGAGATCGAAGACCCGCTGATGCGCGAGGTGCGAATTCTCGATAAGCTGATCGATGAGTTGGCCAAGGGGAAGGCGATGGAAAAGATCTTGCGCGAGATGCCGGAATAAATGCTGACGGAGCCATGGCTGCTCCAAGGATCGATGCCGGGGATGGCGCGATCGCGATGCATGCATCAACCGTTGGCGTTGGATTGGGCGATGCGGCGAGCTTTGCGGCGTTTGGCTCCGATGGGGAGCCAAAAGAGCCATAGGCCCGTTAGCAGCATGATCAGCAGCAGGATGGCAGCGGGCAGAAATATCCCGAGCTTGGTCCAGTCCCCGCCGAAGAACGATCCATCATGGATCGATTCGATCCAATCGGAGCGCCGGATGGCTTGTTGCAGCACTTTGCCGTCTGCCAGATCGAGCTGGACTTCCCAGCCATCCTGAAGCGAGACTTTGGCGATCCCTTTGGAAGGGCGGATATCGATGCGCTGGACATCTTTCCAAGATTCAACGCGGGCTTGATCGCAGCTTTGAAGCTGCGTCAGCATGGTTGGAAAGTCGACGGTGGGAGTTTTGGTGGAACCGCGTTGTTCGGGAGGTTGGACCCAAGTCCAGTTCTTTTTGATTTGGAGCAAGATGCCCGTGGACAGGACGATTGCCAACGGGATGGCAATCGCGAGCGTCAGCCAGTAATGGATTTGGCGAATCCGACGGTTCATGATGGGATGGTTGCTTGGGAGAATGACTGCGAATGCTTTGGACCCCCATGCGGCTCTGGAAACCGGGGGGGTAAGCGGGACTGCACGAAGAACATCGGCTCAACTCGAACGTATCCATCACCACATCGAGTGCAACACCAGATTCTCGCGACTTTGGTTCGATTCCGTTTGCCTGGAGACCGTTTGCTTCAAGACTCGGTTCAAATGCGGGGCGACAAAGAAGCTCTATTTTACCCAGATTGAGATAGCGTGATGTTGGTCTTCCCGCATAGATGGATCTCGCTTGAGGTCAAATCGCTGTCGTTTATTCCGTGCAGTTATCAATCGAGGAATCCGCCATCATGAAGATCGTATTCTAAGTCATACCGTTAAGCATCGTGATTTGATTGACGCGAGGATCGATAGCCGATACGTTGATAACGCGCTGCGGCATGCAGCTGTGTTCGTTCTGCCATCTCTGCCCGCATTCTTGTAATTCCCGCCGT
>JBKCUI010000031.1:0-2208 GCA_046318495.1 Pirellula sp.
TTCCATGGCCATGAACGTCAAGAACCCGTCGATATCGAGTCTCTCCGCGATCGCAGCCTGGCGATCGTCAAAATCCCGCGCATAGCAAGACGTCGCCAGCGCGATCAAATCGCTCTTGGGGACATCGGCATCGCCCGAGTCGAGTTCCAAATCGGAATCGATGTCTTGCAAGAAACCGCCGTCGTAGAGCCGCCCTTTGGATTCTCCAAAGCGGCGTCTCAAGAAGCCGCTATCAAATCCTTCGCGCAGCACGTAGAGCCCCATATCCCGATCGTTGATCCACAGCCGCACATGACCGACTCGGGGCACTTCGACATCAACAGCGCGAAAAAACTCCGCTCCCAACCACTCTGACAAATAGGTTTCATCTTGCACGGCGTTGTTCAGATGAAACTTCTTCATGCCGAACACGCGATGCTGGGAATTGAACTTAGCCGCGTTGACGGTCAGCCCCGGTCGATCATCCCAATCGCGATAGCTTCCTGCAGCCCCTTTGAGCTTGATCGCGACTCGTATCGGAGCTTGACCCGGAGCACGCCATTCGCATTCCACGTACTCGCGAGGCGCCGTGCGCAGTTGATCTTGAGCGGCTTCACTCACCACCAGCTTCCACTCTGGAACGCTCGGCGAATCAAAAGCCGATGCCTCCGGGAGTGGGCTCGCCGAGGGTTCCTGAGCGGACAGCGTGCCCCAGGTTACCCAAGCAAGACACATGCCAATCACCGCGGACAAATGCAATTCTCGTGGCATCCCAGAAAGGCCCCACTCCAACGACCTATCGATTCGTTTTCCTACCACACTGCTCGCCAAGATGGAGTTGCCCCTTAAGGAAAGACTCTTGAATCCCATTGACCGTTTATCTGCAATACGCATGAGAAGATGCATCGAAGTCGAACGCGGCGTCCGCTGCCGCAAGTTACAATCGACCACCGTCTAAATCACTTTACTTTGCAAGCAAGGCAACAAGATGATACGTCGCTCGCAACCCAGCATGTCGATCGCCTTGGGAATCGCCATGGCTTTTTGCCTCCTCGCCTGCTCCTGGTCCGCGTCCAAGGCCACAGCCGGCGACTATCACTTGGTCATCCGCGGAGGCTGGGTCTTCGATACCGCCACAGGCATGTTTGTTCGCAATCGCGGGATCGGCATTTCCGGGGATCGCTTCGACACGTTGGAGCTGGACCTCGCCCCCGATCGCGGCCAACGCATGACGCCCGACGCGACCATCCTCGAACTCAACGACTCCCAGTACATCTTGCCCGGCTTGATCGATTGCCACGCTCATTACAACGTCAAGCTATTGAAGCGTCGTCGCGAAGAATTCGAAGTCATGCCGCTGGTCTACCTGGCCAATGGCACCACGGTCACCTTCTCGTGCGGCGAGTTTGATTCGGTGGCGATGGAAGCACTCAGAAAGCGGATCGAAAACCGAGAGCAAATCGGTCCGAAACTGATCAACAGCGGACCCTATTTTGGACGCGCCCAGCCAGGATGGCGCCGCGACAAACCGGAGGACGAAATCCGCGCCGAAGTCGACCATTGGGCAGCCCGCGGTGTCGGCGGCTTCAAAGCAAAACAGATCGCCCCCAACGAGTTAAACGTGCTGATCGAGCAAGCCCACAAGCATGGCTTGACCGTCACAGGCCACCTCGACTCGGGCTTTCGCAATTCGGTGAATCCCAGCGATGCCATCGACATGGGGATCGATCGCGTGGAGCATTTCTTAGGCGGAGACGCGATGCCCGGTACGCGCTCCGCGTACGATTCGCTGGGTGGCATCACCGCCGACATGCCCGAATACCAATCCATCGTGCGCAAGTTCATCGAGCACGGTACCGTGTTTGATGCCACGCTGACCGCCTACGGATACTTCGGATACGACGGCGAGGAGTTTCACCGCTGGTTCGATGAAGGATCCTTGTTCACCCCCTATATGCAGCAGCGTGTCCGCGAGCGCGAGCCCGAGAAACCCGATCCGCAGTTTGTGCAAATCTACCTGGCCAAGATGGCCACCATCGGTGCCTTCCATGCGGCCGGAGGCATCATCACACTGGGAACCGATCACGTCAGCAATGGCAACTACTTGCCCGGCTTCGGTGCCCATCGCGAGTTGGATGCGTTTGTGCGAGGCGGTATTCCAGCCGCGGACGCGATCCGGATCGGCACGATTCACGGCGCTCGGGCGCTCAAGATCGATGCCGATCATGG
>JBKCUI010000032.1:0-6024 GCA_046318495.1 Pirellula sp.
CCCGGATCAACTGCGAGCCAGGCGTGCAAAGGCCAAGCGAGCGAAGCGAGGGTTTGCGATCTTGCGGGATGCTTGGTTAGCGCCCCTCACGCTCGATGAGCGGGGCAAACCCGGTCCGCAGGTGAGCACTTCGCGAGTCCGAGCCAGCGACAAAGGCTTTTTGTCCATGTCGCTGAAGGATTACGTGGCGTTGCTTAAGTGGACCGCGATTCATCGCCCGAGTTTGGGGAAGCCCAAGATGACGGCGGAAGTCGAGCGGATCTTGAAGCGATTGGGGATCGATGGCTCGATGTGGATCGATTTGGTTTGGCGGTTCAAGAAGTACTTTCAAGGAAGCGCGGCGGGTTCGCCGGAGTCGCTATCGCAGCACGCTCAAGAGCATCAGCACCGCTGGCATCGCGGTCAGCGGGCAGTTCGGCAGGTGTTTGCGACGAAGTGATTGGATGCGGATTGAGAATCCCTGTACGGATTTGATCGGAAGCATCGCCAATATGCAGTGCTTAACGAGTCGCGCCCGGTCCTTTTTATCCTCGAATTGAGGCGTGCCGCAGTCCTGGGATTTGCTGCCCATTCTTGCGCGCATGCTCTGCCGATCGCGACTCGATTGCGTTTCAAAATCAGTCGCGAATCATTCATCGAGCTAGTACACGCTCCCTCGTCAACCAGGGAGTTGGAACGCTCCATGGCGGTCAATGCAACGGTAATCGGTGAATTGGCTGACCGGTTTTCCCAGGGGTTGGAGTGCATGAAAGTACGAGGATAGGAACGATAAGGTGGGTGGCACGTATTGGATTGTTGGATTCAAGGGATTGGGCCGCTACAATCCAGCAATTCGTTCTCGTACCTTCAGCTCTATTCCCGGTCGCTCTATTGCCATGCTATCCTCTCGAACGCTGCAAGTCTGGCGTATGCTCTTTGTCTGCGCAGCATGGCTCTCCTGCTCTACACTTTGGGCCCAGTCTCCGTTGCCCAAGGTCTTGTCGCATACATTCGAAGAACTTCGATCTGCATTTGCCGACTGGCAGGTTCCTACCGGAGATCATGCGGAAGAAGTCTTGCTCGAAGAAACACGCTTTCACTACGCGGAAAACGGGGCGTTGACGACTACCCATCGTCGCGTCTGGAAACTCAAGTCGCGTCAAGTTAGCGAGTATGGAATCATCGCGAGGGAGTACGCGCCATGGTACGAAAATCCTCCGGAAATCCAGGCCCGTGTCTTTGATCCCAACGGTCGCGAATTCACGTTGAGCAAGGAGGACATCACCACCTCGCCCGCCGGTTCGCGTGAACAAGGTGTCCTCTCCGACCGTTTAGTGGTCAATGCCGCTCTACCCGGCGTCAAAGCAGGAGCGATCATCGAAGAAGTCATCGAAGTCCGCGAGCGCGAGCCGTTTTTCGCATACGGTTCTGCCGAGCGGTTTGCGTTCGATTCGTTGGTTCCGAGCAAGTACGTTTGCGTAGAGATCGATGCACCCGAAGGGCTCGGCGTCGAATTGCTCTACCGACCCGCTCGCCCCGACGGACTCATCGAATCCACGGAAACGAAAGATGGCCGACGACGCACCCGATTGGAATTGCCGCAGCGCAAACAGCTTGAAATTCAGGCATTCGAAGCCGACACCCCTCGCGACTTCTATCAGCAACAAAGCATCACCATCACGAACGGATCATCCTGGCAACGCGTCGCCCAGGGCTACTCAGAGATTATCGACTCCCGACTCAAAAGCGACACGATCGACGAAATCGCCCAGGAACTACTGGCTTCGCCCGAAGCCGCCGATTGGAGTTCGATCGAGAGCAAGATCCACGGCTGTGCCGACTGGGTTCGGCAAAACATTCGTTATACGGGCGTACAACTCGGCAACGCAGCCATTGTTCCCTCTCGGCCATCGTCGGTCCTCGCACGCCGCTTTGGCGATTGCAAGGACCAAGCTACCTTGCTCGTCGGCCTTCTTCGCGCCTGCGGCGTTCGCGCAGACGTAGCGTTGGTCAACGCATCCACTCCGCGTTCCCCAGCTCCCGATGCACCTTGCTTGAACGCCTTCAATCATGCCATCGTGGCTGTGCAGCACAACGGGCAGACGCTTTGGATCGATCCCACCTTCCCAGGTTCGACTCCGCAGTGCATCCCGAGTTATCTGCAAGCGCACTGGGCCCTGATCGCCCATCCAGACCAACAATCCTTGACCATGATCCCCGAACAAGGTGTCGATGGGAATCTGGACCGAGAGGAGCGCACGATCACCATCAACTCTACCGGAAACGCCACGATTCGCTCGCTGGCCGTTCAATCGGGATACTTTGCTGCGGAAGAACGCACCGAGGCATTCGGCCAATCGCTCGAAGAAGACGAGAAGACGACGGCCGAACGCTATGCCCAATCCGGATTGGCAGTAAAAGTCCGACTGCTCCATCGCTCCGATCCACTCTTGGATGAAGCGACCTTCAACCGAGAGTACGAATTGCGGGATCTGCCACTTGAGCAAATCCGCGCCGGTCAATATCGCGTCGACTTGACCTTTCGCAGTCCTGTTGCGGACTGTCCGTTCTTTCACGCCATCCATCGCAACGAACGCGGAGCGGACCTGCCGCGCAAGCACCCCGCAGAGTGCTTGATCCCCTACCGATGGAGCAGAGCCAACACGCTGATCGCACCCAGCGGTTATCGCATCGTGGCACCCACCCGCGACCAACATCTAAAGATCGGGATCGTCGAACTCACATTGCTCAGCGAGTACCTCGAGAACGGTTCCATGCGTGTCGAGCAATCCCTGACCGTTCACCCTGGCACCCTCTCTCCAGAGGAATTGCAACAACTCTCAGCGCTCGAAAAGCAATTGGAATCCCTCGACCATCCGCTCAACTTCGCATCGGTCGTCGAACCCGCAGATGCCGATGCAATCGGGTCCAGCAGCCCATTACTGGCCGATCTAAAACGATCTCGCCACGCGTGGCAGTCGGACTCCAGCGGCGATTCAGGCTACGAATACGTCGCGGCGTTGGTTGCCGTCAGCCAAATCGACGAAGCCAAGACGGTGGCTCACGCGATGCTCGAACGCATGCCGGAAGAAGGCATGGGCCATGCCGCTTTGGCCTATGCTTCCCTTCACGACGAAGCTGGCCGCGAGTTCGGCTTCGGCTGCGATATCCCCACCGCCATCCATTCGGCGCAAAAGGCCATCGAGCTTTCCCCGCATCGCTGGCAGCCCTATTTCTTATTGTCTTTGGTGCTCAATGTGGACCAGCACGGTGTCCATCACAATCGCCCCGAAGCCTACGAACAAGTGCTTGCCGCCATCGAAGCGGCCGAATCCAAGGGCGTTCAAGATCCACGCCTGATCGAACGCAAGGTCACGCACTTGCTGTTGCTGCATCGCGACGATGCCGCCATCAAGATCGCCACCGAACATCGCTTGGAACAGATGCTGCATTGCGCGATGGCGGTCAAAGCCGCGAGAGCCTCGCGGTGGAGCGACATCACGGCCCTGCGCGATCGCATTCCCAGCGCGAATGAACGCGAGATCATCGCATCGCTATCTGAGCAGTTTCTCTTGACCGACCGCAACTATGAAACGCCCGCACGGATGGTCTACACCATGCGTGGCATGACCGATCAAGAGATCTAAGAACGCCGCCGAAGCTCGCCCAAAATCGCCAAGGTAGAGCGACCCGAAAACCCGACCCAATCTCCCGAATCGGTCGTGCGGGAACTGTTGCTGCGCGTCGTCAGCCAAGGCCTCCATCAAGAGGCATGGAGCGACATCTTAGCGAATAACCCAACCGACACGGATTTGAGACCAAACCTCGCCCCCCCAGCGTGCAGCAGCATCGAGCGCCTTGCGATTTCGACCGAGAATCTGCGGAACAAGTTCTTCCAATTGAAGGCATGTTCGGACCGCATGTACGATACCGTCAACTTGTACCCCGTTCGGATGGAGGGGGACGATGCCGTAGGACGCATTGCACACATCAAGATGCAACTCGAGATCGATGTCGCCATCGTGAAGGATGGTGATGAGTATCGCATCTTGCCCACAGGTCCCTCGGAAAGAAACTATGCCTTGCAAGCCCAACGCCTCTTGGATGCAGGTCGCCCTGAACACGCATCGCGTTGGTTGGACTGGGCAGTGAAACCCAAACTCACAGGCATGGTCCTCGCTCCTGACACCGGACACCCAGTCAAGCGTTACTGGACCACGGTACGCAAGAAAACCCCGGAAGCCATTCAAACAGCGATCCACATGCTTCTCTATGCTTCCGAACCCACTCCCGCTCGCCGTCAGTTCTTGCTGGAGGCTCTTGAGCAAGAGAAATCCGGCATCAAGCGTCAATGGATTCTGATGAGCATGATGATGTCCGGCGAGGATGCTTCGCCCGAACTGCTCGAGACGGTTCGCCAATACGTCGATGCATTTCCCAATTCGATGCTGGGCAAAATCCGGCTAGCCACCCTCGAAGGAACGCGTGGGAACGTCCAAGCCATGAGAGAATATGTGGAAGCAGCCGACCAAGCGAACGATCCCATGACGCAGCGATTCGAAGACATGATTCGATTCCACGAAGGTGCCTATGCAGACCTTCTCGAGGAACGCGTTGCGAATGCCGCTGGATCCAAATCGCCCGATGTGTGGAACGAAGTGGTTTGGGCTGGGTTATTTGCCGAGGATCTTCACCCCGAATGGATCGATGAGCTGCGAAGCATATTGTCGCGCGAAGCGGATACTGCGGCGTTGCATACACTTGCCTGTGCCGAGGCGCATGTCGGAAACATCGATAGCGCTGTGAGCGATCTCTCGAACTTGGTCTCCATGCAATGGAATCGGATTGAAGAAGCGGATTATTGGATCTTGGGCCGCATCGCGGAACATGCGGATCTGCCTGAGCGCGCTCGCAACTTCTACAACAAAATCCATCCAACGCCTCGCATGGGCAGCGCCTACGCTTTGGCCAAACTCCGACTAGCAGCTATGGATAGTGCCCCCTCGAGCACTTCGGACGTGCCTTCTACGGAAACTACAGAACCTGCGGCCGTCATCGAATCTGCAAACAAACCTTGACCTTCTCAGGCGAACATCATGCAATCGCGCCTTGTGCGAACTCTCCCACCGATTCCCTGGCGATGCCTTAGCGCAGTCGTTTGGTTTGCCACAGTTTCCCAGGCCGCCGCGCAATCCGCTGCGCCGGAATCGCCAGCGACCGAGATCCCATCCGCGACAACGGCAATCGGTGCCTCGAACGCTAGCCACTCGAAGGAATCGAATGCTGCTGCGGTTCTCCAAGAGCTTGGCGATGACTATCAGATTCAAATGATCGGTATGGACCCCGAGTTTCCAGTCCGCACCACGCATGGAATGATCGAAGGACGCGCTGCCAACGAAAAGGCTTTGAAAACATACTTGCGTTGGTTTCCGGAAGAGTTCCGGCTGTATCCCGTCGAAGCCATCCGCAACAGCCGACTTCAGCGGGTGATCCTGTGTGCCGAGCTCAAGTTCGCAGGGCAATTGCGATCTGCGATCCCAGACTTTGAGCACAACACGCTCTACCTGGATATCGAACGCGCCAGCAATAGCCGCATCTACCAGATTTTGGTGTTTCACCATGAACTGTTCCATGTCATCGATTACGCGGATGATTACCGCGTTTATGAGGATGCCGCATGGGTCGAGCTCAACGAAGACGATTTTCGTTATGGGACCGGCGGCAAAAATGCTCAAGACAATCCGGACACGTCGGTGCTAACCGATCGCTATCCGGGGTTCTTGAATCATTACTCCACCACCGGCGTTGAAGAGGACAAAGCGGAATTGTTTGCGAACATGGTCGTGCGCGCAAAAACCGTCGAGCGTCGCGCCGAGTCCGATTCCGTGCTGCGCACCAAATGCGATCGCATGCGAGAACTGTTGCATCAGTTCTGCCCCGAATTGGATGACCAATTTTGGTCGGCCGCCAGAAAGCTAAAGCGATTTCGTTAAGGACCCCGCGACAATGAGTTTGAATATCGACATGAGCTCGAGATCCGGCTGC
>JBKCUI010000033.1:0-10544 GCA_046318495.1 Pirellula sp.
TGGCCTAGCTGCATGTCGGTGTGGCATCGAGGTCCTAGGAACATGCCTGGACGTCTTCCCCGTGGTTGCCTTCGGGGCCCGACAGACCATAGAGCCTTTCTTTGAGGATCGGATCGCGGGTGTTCCAAAAGGCGAACGCAAAGCATAGGCGGCCTTGGCGATCGCAGATGCCCATCAAACCGTCTTCGCCCCAGCGATAGGCTCGGGAGCGAGCGTGATCATGCGGCAGGAAGAACCAAGCTTCTTGGTTGTCCGAGTAATCTTCGCGGACCGTGCCCCATTGGCGTTCGGACAGATAGGTGCCCCAGCGTTGCCAATTCGCAGTGCGTTCTTTTGCTGCCTCTAGGCGAAGTCGCTCGGGATCCAGGGGCTTAGGTTGCGAGGAGGTTGAGGAGTTCTCGGAAGCAGGTTTTGACATGACGTGTTGTTAGGAAAAGGTACGCTGTCGCACAGGCTCGCGCCAAGCAGGTGTTTCGCCGAGCCTTGGGAGGTGTTGGTTGTACCACATTCGACGGCAGGAATATGGGCTAGGACGGGGTGATTTTGAGCCGATTGGATTCGGATTGGCGATAGTAGTCTCGGTGTTGCAAACCGGATGCGGCAGCCTCGTCCAACAGCATGGTAACGTTCTCGTGGAACTGCAGGATCGAAGCGGGCATCATGGCGGTGATGGGGCCTTCCACCGCCGCGCGAATGGCTTGTGCTTTGGAGACGCCGGTAGCCAGCAGCAGGATAGATCTGGCATCCATGATCGTTCCCAGTCCCATGGTCAGCGCCATCGAGGGGACGTCTTCGAAGCGATCGAAGTAGCGGGCGTTATCGCGTCGCGTTTTCTCGGTCAGCGTTTTCACCCGCGTGCGCGAAGAGAAGGAAGAGCCGATTTCGTTGAAGCCGATGTGGCCTTCGGTGCCGATGCCGAGGATTTGCAAGTCGATGCCCCCAACGCTGTCGATCAAGCATTCGTACTGCGCGGCGCTCTCTTCCAGAGATTCCACGTCGGTTTCGGGTAGGTGGGCGGAGGCTGGATCGATATCGATGTGCGCGAACAGCTTCTGTTGCATGTAGGTGTGATAGCTGCACGGATGGTTTCGAGAGAGGCCGATGTATTCATCGAGGTTGAAACTCGTCACATGCGAGAACGAGATGTCGCCTCGGCGATGGCGTTCGATCCAGAGTTGATACAGACCCAGCGGCGTGCCACCGGTCGCCAATCCGACTACGGTCTTGGGGCGATCGGCCGGCGCAATTGAGGTGGACAAGCCGAGGATATCGATGGATTCGACAGCTGCGGCCAAAGCGACTGCGGCTGCGTCTTCGAGGATAACGATGCGCACGCGGGAC
The DNA here is from genome assembly GCA_046318495.1 of Pirellula sp. GTDB lineage: Bacteria > Planctomycetota > Planctomycetia > Pirellulales > Pirellulaceae > JBKCUI01. The sequence continues at coordinate 1,342 of JBKCUI010000033.1, forward strand.
TCCGAAGCGAGAGAGGAAACGGGGATGGATTCGAGTGGGATGCGTCACGCATCGCGGAGGTGTTGTTTGGGTGACTAAGCGTTGGAGCAATCGGTTTTGCCCTCATCGCAAAGTGGATCGATGCTGAGGAAACATCCGGGCATCGGCGCTCGAAAGCATCGCTTAGGCTTTTTGAAGTTGCGCCCTTTGGGTTTCCCTCCTACTCGTACTCGTTGCCGTATCTTCGAGTACGAGTACGAGTACTGCTAACGCGGAGTACGAGTACGAAAAACCAAGGGTAGTCGCGAAGTGGATTGGGATGATACTCGAATTGCGCAACTTCAAAAACTTAGGCTTTGGGCCTCGAGCGGTACCAGCGTCGGCCGGCATAGGCGATCGCCACGACCCCCAACAACAAAACATCGATCGGGACCATGCGTTCTACGTACCGCGAGACTTGTTGCACGCGCTGGTAGGGCTCAGCGTCGGGCTGGAAGGTGAACCACAGGTCGTCGGTACCGGAGGGCCAAGTGCGATCTTCGATGGCGGTGAGCCACATGCCGCTGGGAGGGGCATCGCGGTCGAAGGGGACCGCGCCGGTGAGCAGCGATTCGTATTGGGCAGGGTTGATAGGCTGGGTATAGACGAGTTTGCCTGCGGTCCAAGGGCGTTGTTCAGAGCCGTCTTGGAAGTGACCCACGGCGGCGCCTGGGCCGACGAGGTAGGTGCGTAGCAAGTGCCCTTTTCCGCTCGGGGCGATTTGGTCGGTTGGGACGCGATAGGGAAAGAGAGGCTGTTCGGTGCGAAAGGAAATCCGGACGGAGTCGGCCGAGGTTTGCTCACCGGTTGCCGCGTATTTGAAAGCCGTGATGATCCACTCCTTGGCGATATACGGTTCGGCCCAAACCTTGAGTTCCGGACGCGCGGCGTAGCCATTGCTGCTCAGCCACTCGGTGAGCGCGTCGGCATCGTTCGCCTTGAGGACGGCGACATCGAGTCCCGCGACGCGTTTGGATTCGAGGACTTGGACCGGTGCTGCGTTCGGGGCGATCGCTCCTGTCCCAAGGAATCGAGTTTCCATTCTGAGGCCCAATAGCGACAGTATCAGCGAGCCTTCGGTAAGGATGGTACGTTCCACCACCTCGACGCGCGGTCGGATCTGCCACTCGAGGGGTTGGAAGATATTGGGGTGGTCGGGATCGGTGGCTTCGATGGTGGGTTGGGTCGGGGAGGGGACCAGGAAGCCGAAGTTCTGTTCGAGCTTGGGGGAAGCCTCCTCCGAGCTTGAGCCGGGACTGGCATTTTGGAAACGAGCGCTGCGAACGAAGTGTTCGGTTTGCGTGCTCGGGTCCCACACGATAAGGACCGATTGATCGGCGATTTGGACGCGAGCGTTGCTGAAGAATGCTGGACAGCAAGCTTCAGAAACGGAGGGCGCGCAGCGCAGGGGTAGAGCCACCATCAACAAAAGCGTCAACCAAGTACGACGTCGAAGCATGCGAGTCTCCTCGAGGGCGGCGTGCGGATGGGTTGGTTGCCGCGAGCGTGCGGAGTTGGTCGCGCCCGAGGCATGGTTCGCGCTATACGTCCAAGTTGCGGACCGAGAGCGCGTGCTTCTCGATGAACTCGCGGCGCGGTTCGACTTTGTCCCCCATGAGAACGCGGAACATCTCGTCGGCGGCGGCCGCATCGGGCAGTTCGATCTTCACCATCGTGCGATTGTTTGGATCCAGGGTGGTTTCGCGGAGTTCTTCGGCGTTCATTTCCCCTAGACCCTTAAAGCGGGTGATCGACAAACCGCGGCGACCCGATTCTCGGATGGCGGGGAGGAGTCCTCGCAGGTCTTCGAGTCCGATGGCGTTTTCTTCACGGTAGAGGTAGAAGCGCGAATCGGTTGCACCGGTGCGATCTTTCGGGATCAGCTCCTCGATGGTGAAGCCAAATTCGGCGATGTCCTTGAGGCCAGCGTTGATAGTGCGGACTTCGAAGATCTCCGTGATGTGGGCAGTTGCAGGGGAGCCGTCGCGTTGAGCGGGAGCGGCTGGCGTTGGCGTTTCCGTGGATTCGACGGTGGCGGAATCGGCGGGATTGCTTTCCTTGCCATCGATGCGGACTTGGCGTTTGGCCAAGAACTCGTCGAGTTTATCGCGGGTGACGAACCAATGGTCTTCGGCGCCGATGTCGAGGTGGAACACCGGCAGGCGGCGGGTTTCAGGATCCATGCGTTCGGCGTGGACGCGAAGGGAGATTCCTCGGCGCTCGAGCGTAAGGATGGCTTCTTCGAGGGATGCCAAGGAGCGGCACAGGGACCGCATGCGTTCCCCTTCGATTTTGTTGCCGTCTTCGCCGACGAAGTAACTATCGCCGAGCCCTTTCTCGAGAAGCTGTTGCTTCATTTCCTCTTCGGTCTGTACGTAGTAGCGTTCTTTCTTTCCCTTGACCACGCGGTAGAGCGGGGGTTGGGCCAAGTAGACGTGGCCGCCGGCGACCAGTTGGTACATTTGCCGATAGAAGAAGCACAGCAAGAGCGTGCGGATGTGGGAACCATCGATGTCCGCGTCAGTCATGATGATGATGCGGTTGTAGCGGCGTTTGGCGACGTCTTGGTCGGCGCCGATGCCTGATCCGATCGCTTGGATCATGCTCATGACTTCTTCGTTGGCGAGGACTTTGTCTTCGCGGCTCTTGTACGCGTTGATGATTTTTCCGCGCAGTGGCAGGATGGCTTGGGTGTCGCGGAATCGGCCTCCTTCGGCGCTACCGCCTGCGGAGTCCCCTTCGACGAGGTAGAGTTCGCACTCCTCCATTTTGTTGCTGATGCAATCGCGGAGTTTGCCGGGCAGCCCTCCACCACCGAGGACGTCTTTGCGTTTGCGAAGGGCGTCTTTGGCTTTGCGTGCGGCTTCGCGGGCTTCGGCAGCGAGCAAGCCTTTGCGGACCAGGAGTTTGGCGTTCTTGGGATTCTCTTCGAGGTACTTGGAGAGCGCATCGCCGACGGCGGAGTTGATCACGCTTTCGACGTCGCTGTTTCCGAGTTTGGTTTTGGTTTGGCCTTCGAATTGTGGGTGGGGGACGCGGACGGAGATGACGCAGGTGAGTCCTTCGCGGAAGTCGTCTCCGGTCGGGGTCAGATCCTTGAACAGGTTTTCCTTCTTGCCGTAGTTGTTGAGGGTACGGGTCAGGGCGGAGCGGAAGCCGGAGACGTGCGTTCCCCCTTCGAGGGTGTGGATGTTGTTGGCGTAGGACTGAAGGGTTTCGGTGTACTCCTCCGAGTACTGCAGCGCGATGGTGTACCCGATCGTGTCTTTGGTCCCTTCGATGACGATGACGTCTTTGTGGACCACATCGCTGGCGCGGTTGAGGAACTCAACGAATTCTTCGATGCCCCGTTCGTAGTAGAATTCATCGCCGGTGTTGTTGCGTTCGTCGCGGACGCGGATTCGGACACCGCTGTTGAGGAACGCCAGTTCTTGGAGGCGTTTCGCCAAGGTGTCGTATAGGAACTTGGTGTTTGGGAAGATTTGCGAGTCGGGCTTGAAGGTGGTCTTGGTTCCGCGCTTGTCGGAGACGCCGGCTTCGCGCACCGGACCGGTAGCGACCCCACGCTCGTAGGACTGCGTGGAGACCTTGCCATCGCGATGGACTTCGACTTCGCACCATTGCGATAGGAAGTTCACCACGGTGACCCCGACGCCGTGCAGACCACCGGAGGTTTGGTAGGCTTTCTTTTCGAACTTGCCTCCGAACTTCAGGACGGTCATCACCCCTTCGAGGGTGCTGATATCCCGTCCCATCTTTTCGGAGAGATCGGCGTGGCGTTCGACGGGAATACCCCGTCCGTCGTCTTCCACGGTGACCGAGCCGTCGGCATTGATCGAGACCGAGACGGTCTTTGCAAAGTCGGCCATGGCTTCGTCGATGGAGTTGTCGACGACTTCGTAGACCAAATGGTGAAGGCCCTTGAGAGTCGTGTCACCGATGTACATCCCGGGGCGAGCGCGAACGTGTTCGAGATCGTTCAGGAACTTGAGGTCTTCTGCGTTGTAGTCGTTGCGATCCAAGCTAAGGCCTTGGGGTTGCTCGGAGGGAGAAGGATCATCTTGGCTGACAGCGTTCATCGAAGTTCCGTTGGGACGCGGCACGAACCGCAGGGGATGGGAAAGTGACAGTTGCGCAAAACCGCCAATCGTTGCGCTAAAGCGCATCCATGGGAGGGCGCACCGTCTGGCGTCTCTGCCCAGAAAGTATAGCAAATTTGGTCGAGGAAGGGCCTGCTTGCAGCGATGTGTCGGGGCGATCCGACCAGAATTGCGAGATTGATCGAAGCGGTGGCGGATCGCCGAAACCATCGACCCAGCAAGGGGGCTTGCGAGGTGTGCGCGATGGCAACTATTTGGAGCGGCAGCAGGTGGATTCGACCTTGGACGGTGATGGCGGTGGATCGATGCGGCGCTGTGTTGGATTCGTTGTCAGCGTGGAGACTGAGCTGGTCTCGGGCCTACGTAAGCGAGGTGCGAAGCTGCCATGTGTGTCGCGCATCTGAGGTGCGTGTTTACATTTTGGCTGCGCGCCGAATCGAAACGAGCATGCTGGGGTGATCAAGCCGCACCGTGTAACAATCCGAGTCGCATGTTGGCGGATTTGTCGTGTCGGATGCATGATTGCGCATCGCATGCTGAATGCAAATCTCTAACAACTTGACTTGACAAATATCCTCAATCAACAACAGTAATCGGTAGAGGAGATGTTCACCGCCCTGGACAACACTCGCACTGCTTTCAGTTCTTCAGCGGACGCTCGAACGCTTCATCAGCAAACCTCTGTAGTCGGACCTTTTTGTTCTGTTAATGTCAGAACGAAGCGGTTCGCGTCTCGGTTTTGTACTCGGTGAAATCTCGGTCTGACGCGGGGAAAGGAAGCGTGGAATAGGTCGTCCTTTCCATCCCATTGGGGCATGGTGGAATCGCCAGTCTTTCCGCAAAAAGAGCCGTCGGAGCGTAAGTCTTGAGAAAGCCGGGTCGTTCACTTTGCATCGCGGCGCTTCGTGCGCGAAGTTGCGGACGGTTCCGCGCCGAAGATACGGCCCGGGGTTGGCCGCAAGCAACATCAGCCCAGGGGCACCATGCAAAAGCTTGGTTTGCTGAAGGAACTGCAATCCAGTACGCGCTTCTAAGTTCTCTGTGAAGAGGTAATGAAGAAGAGCGTTGCGCGGAACTGCGAAGGAACGATTGCCAAGTATTGCAATTCTGCAATGGTGGAGTCGTGAGATAGATGGCCTATCTGCTTCATTTTCAAGCACTGAGGCGGGGGACCTCATTTTTCAACAAGGAAATTAAACCATGGTGGATATGGAACGGGTGATCACGCTCGACGAACTCGTGGAAAGCGTTCCCGAGGACTTGATTCGTCAAGCCGAACTACAACGCATAGAACAACAGCGAAACGCATCAAGCACGAAACAATCATCAGGTAGCAAGGGATCGAACGACATGTCGAAGGACATCAGCAAAGCGCAACGCATTCGGAATTATTTGGCAGCTCATCCTGAAGCGCGCAATCGCGATGTCGTTGAAGCCTTGCAAGAGCACAGCGTCACCGCGGCCGACGTGGCGAATGTGAAGAGCATTTCAAAGCGCAACGGTGAGTCGGCCGAACGTCCCGCTCGCGAAGCGGTTCGGAGCCGCGCGGAATCGACAGCGATCGCTGCCCCAGGCGCGAGCATTACGCTGCCTGAGTTGGAAGCTGGCGTGGCCTTTGTCAAGGCAGCCGGCTCGATCATGCGTGCCAAGCATCTGCTGATCATCATCGAGCAGATCAAGGCTTGTTAGAGCTCGTGCCTCGACGCTAACCCCATGGGTGCGTTCGATGCAAACTACAAGTGCTTAGGAGATACGAGTGGCTTCGGCCGCTCGCAATGTGTTCTCGAGAAGCATGGCGATCGTTAGCGGGCCGATTCCACCTGGAACCGGCGTGATGGCCGATGCAACCTGAGCGACCGATTCGAACTCCACATCGCCGACGAGTTTGTCTCCAAGGCGATTGATTCCCACGTCGATGACGACTGCACCGGGTTTGACCATGGTGGCATCGATCGCGTTGGGGCGGCCGATGGCGACCATCAACACATCGGCTCTGCGCGTGAATTCGCCCAGATTCGGGGTATGGCTATGGCAGCAGGTTACGGTGGCATTAGCATACTCTGAGCCAAGCGGGCTGGAGCGTTGCATGCACAATTGCACGAGCGGCTTGCCGACGATATCGCTTCGACCCACGACGACCACTTCTTTTCCTGCGATGGGCAGTTGGCAGCGTTGGAGCAGTTGCAGCACTCCGTGCGGTGTGCACGGCAAGAACCGCGGACGGCCTTGGGACATCAGCCCCACGTTCTCTGGCGAAAATGCGTCCACGTCTTTCTTGGCGAGGATGCGATCGAGCACCAAGCGTTCGTCGAGGGGCTTGGGCAGCGGCAGTTGGACCAAGATTCCGTGTACGCCTGGGTCGGCATTGAGCGTGTCGAGCAATTGCAGCAGCGACTCGATGGAAGTGGCAGCAGGCAAACGGTGGAGAATGCTCCTGATGCCGGCTTTTTCACACGCGATTTCTTTGTTGCGGACATAAACTTGACTGGCGGGGTCGTCCCCGACCAAAACGGCTGCCAAGCAAGGAACCACACCGCATTGAGTGCGAAGGTGCGCCACGCGCTCGGCGATTTCTGCCCGAATCGTTTGTGCAATCGATTTGCCATCCAGGATGCGGGCTGTCATGTAGCGGCCTCAATCAAGGTTTGTGCGTATCACGCGGGTTAATACTAAGGCAGGGTGATACTGGGTTCACCATTCGCTGCTGCGGGAGATGGGAATCTACGCTTTCGCCAGTTAGGTGGTTCCTAGCTGACATATCCGGCAACCCGCGTCCTGTTATATACTAGGGTCCCTTTTCCGCGAAGAGAAAAGCAGTGCGAGTGGATCCGGAAGGACGGCTTCCGAGCCATCGGCGCATTTGAAGCAATACGATTCCTGCGCCGTGGTTTCAGTTTTGCAGTGCCCGCGTGTGTGCATCGCACCTCGCAAGCAATGCAAGAGTGCGGGGTGAGTGGCTTCGCTGCGAAAACCACGAGCGGGTACGACGTGTGAAGGACCCGCCCGTCCCCGAAAGCGCAAAGGCAAACGCGGCAAAGGCCCTAGCATTGGCCATGGTTCCAGCATCGGCGATAGTCGCCCGAGCATTTGCGGACAGGGGCCGTTGCTGGATGCTTGAAATTCCTCCAAACAGTTGAGATGTCCATGACCGAGGTTGCTACCAAGTCCGGAAGTCCCGAAGACAAGCCCGAAGAGAAACGCAGCGCTGTGGAGTTGATCAAAGACTCCAGTCGCTATCTGCGAGGCTCCATTCGAGAAGAGTTGCTGACTGACAGCACCCACTTTGGCAAGGACGATTTGCAGTTGCTGAAGTTTCACGGAACGTATCAGCAAGACGACCGCGAGCAGCGCGGTGGAGCGACCGAGTCGGGCAAGTCTGAAAAGCAATACAGCTTCATGGTTCGGTCTCGCATTCCGGCAGGCATCATGACGGCCGAGCAGTTGCTCGTGCATTTAGACATCTGCGATACGATCGGAAATTCGACGCTCAAGATCACGACGCGGCAAGGCTTGCAGTTGCACGGCATTCTCAAGCAGAACTTGCGGGAGTGCATGCAGCGCATCAACGATTCGATGCTGACGACCTTGGCAGCATGCGGCGACGTGAATCGCAACACCATGGCGTGTCCGGCTCCGTATCGCGATAACATTCGACCTGCCGTGCAGAAGCTCGCCTTCGATCTTTCAGACCATTTGTCTCCGCGCACGAAATCCTACTACGAGCTGTGGCTCAAGGACTTGGCCACGGGCGATGAGTCCTTGCAGGGTGGCAGCGATGAAGTGGTCGAGCCGATCTATGGGAAGACGTACTTGCCTCGCAAGTTCAAAACCGCCATCGCCATTTCGGACGATAACTGCACCGATGTGTACACCAATTGCTTGGGGTTCATCGCGGTGGTCCGCGACGGAGAAGTCATCGGATACAACGTGGTCGTCGGCGGTGGGCTCGGGGTCACTCCCAGCGCCAAGAAAACGTTTCCTCGCTTGGCGACTCGGATGGCGTTCGTCACCCCCGAGCAAGCCGTTCTCGTGGCGGAAGCGGTGGTGAAGGTGCAACGCGACTTTGGATACCGGGACGATCGCAAGCGCGCCCGATTGAAGTATCTGATCCACGACCGCGGCATCGAATGGTTTCGTTCCAAGGTCGAGGAGTACTACGGTTCGAAGCTAGCCGATTGCACGCCCGATGATGTGGTCGAGCACCGCGATCACATGGGGTGGGATGAGCAAGGAGATGGGCGTTGGTTCTATGGTTTCAACGTCGAGAATGGGCGTTTGTACGACGGCACCTATTGGGGGGCGATGCATCGCGGTTGGAAGATGGCGCTGCGCGAAATCTGCGAGACTTTCCAGCCCGAGATTCGATTGACCGCTCACCAGAGCTTGTTGTTCTGCAATATTCAGCCGGGGGATCGCAGCAAGCTGGAGCAGTTGATCAAGAAGCGAGGATTGCCGCTTACCGAGGAGATTTCCAACGTGCGGCGCTGGTCGATCGCGTGTGTGGCATTGCCGACATGCGGGTTGGCGATCACCGAGAGCGAGCGCGCGTTGCCGGGCGTGATCGATGAGTTGGAAAAGGCATTGCTCGAACTCGGGTTGGACAAGGAGTTGTTCACCGTTCGCATGACCGGATGCCCGAACGGCTGTGCGCGGCCATACAACGCCGACATCGGATTGGTGGGCAAGGCGAAAGGCAAGTACACGGTGTACGTGGGCGGCACGCGACTGGGTACGCGTCTGGCGTATATCTACAAGGATCTCGTGCCGCTGGAAGACATTGTGCCGACGCTTCGGCCGCTGTTTGAAGCGTTCAAGAGCCAGCAGCTCGACAACGAATCGTTTGGCGATTTTTGCGCTCGCATCGGTCAGACAGCGGCTCAAGCGATTTAGCAAAAACGGTTCGTCGATGTCTTGCATGCCGCGCGGTCGATCTGGACCGCGCGGGTGCATGTGCCATCTAGGGCGACATGATCCGGTACGACGAAGTCATCCGGGAGGGCGACGTCATCCGGGAGGGCGAGGCTCCTGCCGAGCTGTCGCGTAGGAGTTGGGAATGAGCCTCGCCGACCCTTTTTGGTGTTTACC
>JBKCUI010000034.1:0-3659 GCA_046318495.1 Pirellula sp.
GTCCGGTCACGATGTGTGCTTAGGACCGAAGAACGAGTTGGTGTTTTCGCAAAGGTGCTTGAGAGCAATTCCAATTGAGTGTCTGCCGAATGCCAGAATAAAGACATTTGGAATGTTTGTTTGCGACTCATGAGAAAGCCATGCTCAGTTATGAAGTACTCTAAAGAACAGCGACCGTCTTAATCATTGGCAATAGCCGATTCGAAAATACTAATGCGAGCCACCCACCGATTGAGCCCCTCCAGAACGTTATGCAACCGTTGCGACACGCACCGAGCAGCTTGTCCCCATTGAGACGCTGCCGATCGGCGCGCGGGTTCCGACAAGGAACCCCAATCGATGGGAAGTCGACCCGCAACCCGAACCCGAGCAAGCCACGTGGGCAAAGCTTTCGATCACCGTCGAGCGGAGCGACGGTGGCATCGTCGATGCAGAGCTGATTCGACCGCGAGCCTGGATTTTGGCCAATGGTATTTGCGCTGGCCGACTCTTGCCGATGAATCTGCCCGAGCTGGACGTCTCCGGCTTGGCAATGGTCACGTCCATCGATGATTGTCCGCCGATCGCCGACGGCGAAGGCTCGGTCGTCACCGCGCGCTTCGTCACGCGCGAAGTACATATCGTGGCCAGCGTCGACGTGCTGGGTTCCGACGGCATTGTGGAGACCATCACCGGCACAACGATTCACCCAATCTGGTCGGTCGATCGCCAGGAATGGGTCCCGCTTGGTGAGCTTGTCGAAGGCGAGACGCTCCAAGGTCAGGATGGCCTTGCGGTGATTCTGTCCGTCACGCTTTCGCGAGTCACGCAGCCAGTCTACAATATCGAAGTCCACGGCGAGCACGTCTACCAAGTCGGCGAGCTCGGAGTGCTGGTGCATAATGTCTATCCACTCGATTTGTCCGGCGCAAAAGCTTTGTCGCATTTGCGATACCACGCCCAGCATGCGCGAGAAACCGCAGTGCGGCAAGGATTAGCTCGCCCTAATTCACTCGGTGATGTTCAGGAGTTCTTATCGTCCGTTATCAGGAACGGCGAGACGAGGATTGGAACCTGGGCACAGGAGGGTGATGTAATGATTTCAAAACTTGGTGACGCGATCGTTATTCGGCGATTGAATGGTCAATACCTGACGAATCTGGATTTTGCCAAGGGTGGCAATATTGTTAAGCGATGGAGCGAAAGCACACCGATCCACTGGATAATGCCATGATAATCGAGCACATTGCACCGAGGTCACAACTTCAAGATATACTTGTGCCGCTACACTACTTAGAAGACGAATGGATAAGATACCAATGGACGATTGTATTCCTGTTTTCAAATGAGAGCATACAGCTATCTGTCGACCAGAGCTGCCTCACTTTCGAGTCTGTTTCGCCAAGCAAGTCATCCTGGGTAATAAAGGGTGACTTTGACGACCTTCAAGTGCGATGGGTAACAACCCTCGCGTCCCCCGTAGGTAAGCTCATTAGTGCAATTGAATACTTCGATCCCAACGCCAAAGGGCAAGTGCTTTGGAATACAAGGTCGTTAGAGTCAAGCCAAATGGTTGCTTTAGGATTGCAAGGCGAATCGGGATCAATCTGGATTCGTCTTGATTACGACAAGATTGAATTACTTAGCGGTCAAGATTTCAACCTGCAACTAGATACGGAGTATGGCGATGTTTTACTTATCGATCGAGTCGACTTTATCTGAAGTTTCGATATCTCATTTCGTCGCAGAAAGTGATTTTCGAAAAACGGGCTTGTGAGTTCCAGCAGGGCCTTCGCCGCGTCCTCGCAACAAATTCGCATGCAAATTCTGCTCTCTCCTGCGTCGTCATCGCGGCCGTAGGCAACTCTCATAGGCTGCGGCTTCCGCGCTCATGGCGGATTTACAGACCGCCAGAGGTGCCGGAGTTCTCACGCAGAGCCACCGAGGCACGGAGGAGATCCGTCGATTTGACTTTCTCTGTGTCTCTGTGCCACTGTGTGCCATCCCCCGCAGCCCGAACCGGATCAAGCCACCTGGGCAAAGCTTTCGATCACCGTTGAGCGTAGCGATGGTAGCTTCCGTCGAAACCATAACGGGCACCACCATCCAACCGATTTGGTCCATCGATCAGTACCCTCGGAGCGGTACATCAGACCTTCCAGGCTTACTTTGCGGCGGTTTTAAGCGGCGTTTTCGGATCAAGCGCGCTCAACGTGTTGCCATGGTGGTCGAGACTTGGACTCGCACCTGCGATACCCCTGGGTCTTTGCGAAGGCTTGCCAGAGTGCGCAGGGCTGAGCCAAAGCGTTTTTCTGCTTTGCAGAGCCGATCATCGAGGTACTTGGCAAAGGCAAGGCTATCCTCGCTGTACTGGGCCAATCGGATTTCTGCAAAATGGACCGCAAGCCAACCTAGCACCACGCGCTCGATTGCCAGCCGCTCTAAATCGCTTGCCTCGGCCCATCCCAGCTCGTTTCGCAGTTGGGCCATCTTGGCCCGAATGATGGTTTTGGTTCCGTCTTCGTCGGCACCAAGCCCCATCTTCAACGTCGATTCGACCGCCTGGTAGGCCATGTCCCCGACCACGGATAGCAACTCCGATGCCGCTGGTCCGGAGAGCATCCCCTCCACAAGGGACAACGCTTCATGGTCTCCCTTATTGGCCTTCCGAACAGCATCCCAAACCCCAGCCGTGATAAGTGTTGAGTTTTTGTTTGCATCCATCCTAATCGTCTCCTCCTTAGCGTGAGTTATCCAACTTAGCCCGAGCTCGCTTCCCTGCTTCCAGGATCGCGCTTACAAGTTCCTCCAGTTGCTTGGCAATTTGGTCCGCCGCACGATCCATTGCCTGGATGGCCAGCTCCTGTTTTCGACGCTCCGCGCGAGCCTGGCGTCGATCCATATCGCTTTGGTACGCGAATTCCGCCAGTGGACCCGATCCAACGTATTCGCGAATGATCTTTCCGTTGTGCCTGCGAGAGCGGGTGTAGTACCCGCCTCGGCCTCGACGCGATTCCCAGGACATGTTTTGTGTAACCGTTTTTGGAGTTTTGGTTTGTGCCATCTGCCGGACACCGATGCCCGCGTGGCGAGTTTTCCATGCGTCGTATTCACTCGACCCAGCGAGCGATGTTGGTCTTGGTCGTTTCGGAGAGAGCGTCCCAACGGTCGATGATCATCTGGAGTCTTGGATCGAGAGGTGCTTGATTTTTAGGCACTGATTCCAGATGCTTCGGGTTGTGCGTCGGGTCGGCTGAAATTGGCTCATTTCCCTGGGAAAATCGAGGGTCTTCGAGTCCCGTGCCCTCCGCTGAAAAATGGCGAAATGCTAGTGTTTTGCTTGGTTTCTATCGCTTGAATGCGTCGCAATCGCATTGGACCTAGCATTATCTCTCTCGTAATTTCTCTTGTAGAACGGGTCTCCAGGCCCGTTTCCACCACTTGCGCTAGCGAGTGCCTCTCTCGCTTTGCTTTGCGCCAGTCCGTTTCGATGGGTCTTGTCCCCATCGGAGGATGATCCGATGGCGGCCATCCGAAATCGGATCCTTGCTCCACCTAGAAGACCGTTGAAAAAACAGGATCAGCAACGGCAACGTGAGCCGCAAGGCGCTAGCGGCGGATAAGGTGCGTAACACCGGCCGCTAGCGCGACGCCGCTCACTGTCTAAACAAGCTGCTAGA
>JBKCUI010000035.1:0-19682 GCA_046318495.1 Pirellula sp.
GGTTCTGGGCTTGGATTGGCCATCTGCGATTCCATCGTCCGTTGGCATCTCGGTTCGATCCGCGCCGAATCGGTCGAAGGCAAAGGCACGACGATGATCGTCGAGTTGCCGAGGACGCGTGGGTAAGAAGCTCGACTGCGACTGCGCATGCGAGCCACCTCGATCATCACTCTAAAGGTCCTCACTTCGCATCGCCGCGAACGAGTTTTCCGATGCGGCCTTTGCTGCCGCTGCCCCATACCGTTCCCTCGGGGCTGACGCTGATCGCATGCCACGTTTCATCGCCCAGTGGTTTCCAATCTTCGCCGTCTGCGCTCCATTCACTGCCATCGGTCCCGACGGTGATCCAGAATGGCCCCGTCGCAGACGGCCCCTTGCCTTGCGGCACCCAGACCACGCACGATCGAAAGCCTCGCGGCGGTTTGCCGGTCGGCGATCGCCAGGTTGCTCCGTCGTCGCTGGACAGCGCGATGTGCTTTTCGGCTAATGCCTGCTGCTTGTAATCGCCGCCGACGGCGATCCACTTTGCGTTTGGATTGCCCGCATCGAGCCGTGCACCGAGGGAAAAGATTCCAGCGCTTTCGTGACGCGGGATGCCGGGCACTTCGAGGCGTTCCCAGTGTTGCCCTGCATCGCGGCTGAGGAGGACTTGCGCATGGCCAGAATTTCCACCTGTACCCAGAAGCCACCTATCCGGCGAGAGCGCGAGCAAACTGCTGTTGCTGGCAGCGAAGGCCGCTTCGCCGTCGACAGCAGCTACGGGAGGATTGGCCGCCGCGGTCCATCGCTCGCCTGAATCTTCGCTCTTGAGCAGCATCCAATGCCCATCGATCGGATCGCCGACCACGATCCCCATGCGATCGTTGGCGAACTTCATCCCATCGATGAAGGCTTTCGGATGTTCGACCCGATGCACTTCTCGCCAACGCTCTCCGCCGTCGGAGGTTTTGAGGATCGCGCACGGTTGCCCGGCCGTGGCAACGATCGCTTCGCGTTCATTCCACGCATGCAGCGATCGCAACTCCACCGCTTCGAATCCCGGAATGCGTCTCACCTGCCACGTTTCTCCCGCGTCGCGGCTGAGCAAAACCGTGCCTTGACTACCGCACGCCCAGATCGATCGATCGCTGACGGCGTGCAAACCCCGAAAGGAAGCCTCCACTCCGGTTGCAACCGGTTTCCAACTCCATTGCCCCTGACAGGTTGCAGCCCAGACCGATGCCCAGAGCGAGAAGAGAAACACAGAGCACAACGCGCGCACGGGGGATCGAGTTCGCATGGATCGAAATTCAAAACACCAAAAAAGGGGGAGCAACCAAGGCCGTCGAACATTGTACAATGCTCGCGGCAACCGCGTTTGCGAGGTCGACGGTGCGATGCGTTTCACGGAGGAAGAACGTTGCGTCACTGGCGGACTGCGCCTCGCGAGATCGCTCTTCTCCCCACACCCATAAGGCTTTTTCATGCATCCCAACCAGCGATTGCTCAATGGCTTCGATGGCCACCAAGTCGAGGAAGTTCGCGAAGCGCTCGCGGCCGGAGCCGACGCGGTCTCTCCGATCGATGGCAAGACTCCGTTGGTCTGGCTTCTGGAACAGTACTTGCGCTCGGACCGTCTCAAGACCTGCATCCAGCTTTTGCTCGATCATGGAGCGAAGCCAGACGATCCGTATTTGCTACCGGTGATCATGAACGATGGGAATCGCGTGCGGGAGTTGGGGCGTTCGCAACCGGAGATGGTCCATCGCCGCTACTCGATGGTCTCGACCTTTGTGTCGCTGCGCGACGTGACGTTGTTGCATGTCGCGGCCGAGTATGGCTGCGAGGAATCCGCGATTGCGCTTCTAGATTGCGGCGCGAGCGTCGATGCGATCGCCGGATTCGACGCAAACGGCATGAACGGCCACACGCCCTTGTTTCACACCGTCAATTCCAACGCCAACCGCAGCGCTGGGGTCATGCGCGTGCTCTTGGCGGCAGGAGCCAATCCCAAACACCGCGTCCGAGGGCTGGTTTGGGGCGAAGGCTTTCCATGGGAGACCCTTTTTGTCGACGTGTCGCCGATCTCGTTCGCGCAGATGGGACTGCTTCCTCAAGTCCATCGCGACGAAGTCCAGATCTACGACAACTTGCGGGTGCTATCCGATATCGCCGGGGAGCCACTGCCGGAGTGGCGCAATGTCCCGAACCGCTACTTGGTCGGCAGCGGTCACAGCGGGTGATCGGCGGCAACGCCGCGCGGTGCACGTCCAAGCCCAGAGCGATTCCAACGAACGCGACTTGACCTACCAATTTTTTATCGGTTAATAAGAGCCTGTCTGACAGCCAGGAAACCACAGCGCATCCTCCCTCGGCGGATCTGCAATGATCATCGTGGCCGATGGGCTCTCAGACCGGCTCGGTGCACTGCGCGCCGAGCATGGCTCAGGATGTCCATTTTGTTTTTACTTTCATCGAATGGGTTTGAGGTAGTTCTGTGACCATTACACGAGTTGGTACCAATGAGAAGTACGCTGCCGGTTGGGATTCAGCATTCGGTGGCAAGAAAGCAGCTTCCAAGTCCGCAAAAGCATCGGCTTCCTCGACTAAAGGGGGCAAGGCGGTCAAGAAAGCTGCCAAGTCGGTAGCGAGCAAGCCGGTCACCAAAAAAGCCGCGAAGAAAGCCGCTCCCAAGAAAGCTGCCAAGAAGGCCAAGCGGGGTTAGTCCCCCGTCTCGTCGGCCGAGTTCCTCTCCATGCGGTTGGAGTTGGAGCTCTTTTTGGATAAGGAGTCGTGCTCGCAGCGCAATGAGCTGGAGCACGCAATTGCCAACCACGATCTGCACTGCGATCCCGTGCCTCGACCGCACAGGATCGCGTTGGGAGCCACCGGCTAGTCCGTCTTGGGAATGCGCCGGTTTCTCGCCTCCTACTTGTGGCCCGCGACGCGACGAAGGATGATCAGAAGCTCGTTCCGTAGCTTCATCCTCTCTTTGGAGTATCGTGCGCATGGCCCAATCCGCTCCCTGCCGTCTGTTTTCCGCCCCGCATCTCGCTGCCTTGCTTCTCCTCGCACTTTGCATCACGGGTAATGGCTCGACCGCCACCGCGTGGGCAGACGATCCGGTCCGTGCGCCGGCCGAGTCGAAGGACATGAAACCGCTGTTCAATGGCCGCGATCTCGAAGGCTGGGATGGCGACCCGCGATTGTGGTCGGTCCGCGATGGTGTGATCCGAGGGGAGACCACATCTGAAAAGGTGGCTTCGGGCAACACCTTCCTGATTTGCAAGGCTGGCGACTTCCGAGACTTTGAATTGCGGCTGACGTTTCGGTGTAACGATGCCAACAACTCCGGCATCCAATACCGCTCCCGCCGCATCGACGAGACCAAAGCCAAGAATCGATGGGTGGTGCACGGCTATCAACACGAACTGCGTGATGAAAACACCCTGCCAAACGTTGCGGGCTTTATCTATGACGAAGGCGGAAAGCGCGGACGACTGTGTTTGGCCGGGGAACGCGCGGTATGGGAGAAAGGGAGCAAACAAGTCTTGGGGACATTGATCGAAGCCGACGCGTACCGCGAACTGTTTCGGCTCCACGAATGGAACGACGTCGTGATCGTCGCTCGAGGCAATACGATTCGGCATTACCTCAACGACCGGCTGATCCTGGAGTTTGAAGATCGCGACCCCGACTTGGCGCTGCGAGAAGGGGTGATCGCGCTGCAGTTGCATGCAGGGAAACCGATGTGGACCGAGTTCAAGGACGTCCGAATCCGCTCGCTGGATTGATCTCTTTGAGCATTCCGGCAATTGCCGTCGGACGGCCGCAGTGGTCCCAAGTGACCGATGGGGGCCGTCCATTTTTCCTAATCGTTTCAGTGTCGCGCACGATGCCCTTGGTCCGCCTAGCGAATGCGGTCCAAGGGCCGTCGAATCGGTTGACGGTCGGTTGCAATGGCTTTATTTTGGCGACGTAGACAAGGTCTGCTTGCGGCGAACCCTTGTGCGCTCGACCGATTGCTTACGGGCGACTTTGCGGAACATCCTGAAACCACGTCGCTCCTATGAATTTTGGTCGACTTCTGGGGTTTGCCGGCAGGGAGATCCGTGACCGACTGCAATGGATCCCCTACAATCATGGGCATTCGAACGGAAAGCAACCGCGATAGGCTCGATCGGCAGCTTCGCATCGCGATCCTAGCTTGCTGTCTTCTCAGCAAACAACCCCGGTGATTTTTTCACTCCCGTACATTTTTCATCTCTAGGCCCTCTCAGGTAGAACTCATGAGACATCGTTTATTCCATCCGACATACATCGCATCCTTCGCATTGGCGGTGATTGGACTCGCTTCGCCAGGATGGTCGCAGGACACAACCAAGCCCGCGACGCCGGCCGCCACCGATCCAGCCGTGAAGCCTGCTTCGCCCGAGCAACAAGCTGCCGAAGCGGAGCTCTTGAAGGTCAGCAAACAACTCATGGATGGTTTCAACAAGGCCGACCTCGACGGCGTTGTATCCCTGTTCTTGCCCGACGCCGAGCTGATCGACGACAGCGGCACGGTCTACCTGGGTCACGAGGAGCTCAAGACGCTGCTCAAGTCGTTTTTCGAAGCCTATCCAGGCGCCAAGACCCAAGCCGAAATCGAATCGATTCGCTTGGTAGCCGGCCTAGCCTTCGTCGATGGCACGCGAGTGATCACCGACAAGGACGGCAAGAGCGTCTCGGTGCTTCGCTTTGCAACCGTTTGGAAGAAGACGGATGCGGGCTACAAACTGGCTTCGATGCGAGATGTCCATGAGCCCCTCCCGATCACCCCGCATGAAGCCCTTGAGGGGATTCAATGGCTCGTGGGACATTGGGTCAACGAAGGTACCGACGCCAAAGTCGACCTCAATTATCGTTGGGCCGAAGATGGCAATTTCATCGTCGGCGACATCTTGATCACCGCAGGTGACACTGTCTTGATGAAGAGCTTCCAACGGATCGCTTGGGACGCTGCCGAGGGCAGGTATCGCAGTTGGACATTTGACTCCGATGGTGGTTTCGGCGAAGGATTGTGGCACGCTACGCCAGACGGATGGACGCTGCAATCCAAAGCGGTTTCGCCCGAAGGCTTGCGAGGGTCGGCTGTGACCAAGATCGTCGCCGATGGCAAAGATCGTTTCGAAGTCTTCGGCGTGCATCGCTTGACCGACGGCGTGGAAGAGCCGGACTACCAATACACGGTGGTGCGTCGTCCCCCGGAACCCACCAAGTAACGGTGCCGAGAAACGGACCCGTTCGACCTCAAACTTGATTCCACGTTTTTTCGCGCCGAAGCGTTCGGCCCAGATCGGTTGGTACTTTATGAAAAGACTTTCGAAATTCTTCGTGATGCGTTGGCTGCTCCCTGCAGTCGCCGTCATTGGAGCGATGGATTTGCTCGGCCCGGTCCAGGAAGCCGCCGCACAGCGCGGCGGCGGACGCATGGGCGGTGGAGGCGGTGCTCGCCCGTCGATGGGTGGTGGCGGCTTCGGCGCTCGCCCCGGCGGTGGCATGGGGAACATGGGTGGCATGAGCGCGGCGCGTCCTATGAATATGGGCGGAAACCGAATGCAAATGCCACAGTCCCGACCCTCTTTTGGCAACGCCGGTCGGCCCAACATGCAAATGCCTCAAGCTCGCCCCGGTGGCATGGGCGGCGGCATGCAAAACATGAATCGCCCCGGCGGCATGGGTGGCATGAACGGCGGCATGGCTCGTCCGATGCCAGGGAATCTCGGCGGAAACAGCATGGGTGGCAATCGTCCATCGCTCGGCATGAGCCGCCCCAGCACACTGCCTGGCGGCGGTGCCTCGACCGGAAACATCGGTGCGCGGCCCAGCCCAGGCAACCTCGGGAACCTGAATCCCGGCTCCCGTCCTAACTTGCAATTGCCCGGCGGATTGCCTTCGACCAACCGTCCCGGCATGGGGGGTGGCAACGCTGGTTTGACCCGCCCTGCCCCAACCCCAGGCTTGGGTGGCGGCAATCGTCCGTCCCTCGGCGGCGCCAACCGACCTCAGACGCTCCCAGGCAACCTCGGAGGCGGGAACTTGGCGGGTGGCGGCAACCGCCCGTCAACACTCCCGGGCAACATCGGTGGAGGCAATCTCGCCGGCGGCGGAAACCGCCCCAGCACGCTCCCAGGAGTAGGCGGTCCGTCGACCAAGCCCGCTCCACTCCCCGGCATCGGCGGCGGCAATCGCCCTGGAGTCGGTGGTGGCAATCGCCCAGGAATCGGCGGCGATCGTCCCCAGACCTTGCCAGGCATCAACGGCGGCAACCGACCAGGAATCGGCGGTGACCGACCCGGTATCGGCGGCGGCAATCGCCCAGGTTTTGGAGGTGACGGCGGACCTTCGACCAAACCGGCTCGCCCCGGCATCGGTGGCAATCGCCCGGGCCAAGGGGGCAACCGTCCCGGCATCGGCGGGGATCGTCCCCAAACCTTGCCAGGCGTCGTCAATCCAAACCGACCCGGCCAAGGTGGCAACGGCAATCGACCCGGCCAAGGCGGCTGGAACCGTCCCGATTGGAACGGGAACGGCGGATGGGGCAACAACGGCTGGAACAACAACGGCGGTTGGGGCAACTTCGGCGGCGGCAATTGGGGCAACAACAGCAACAATTGGAACCGTCCCGGTTGGAACAACAACATCAACAACGGCAATATCAATATCAACAACATCAACAACAACTGGAACAGTTGGCACAACAACAACTTCAACCGACCCGCTTGGGATCGCCCGGGCTACGGTGGTTGGGGCAACGGTTGGGGCTACAACAACAACTGGTCCAACGGTTGGTACAACAACTGCGTCAACCCGCACTACCACGGCTGGTACAATGGTTGCTGGAACAACTATTGGGGCAGCTCTTGGTATTCCCCAGTGGTTTGGGGTGCGGTTGGCTGGGGACTCGGGTCCGTGACCAGTGGCTTCTACAACAACTCGTTCGCCTACGTGAACCCGTACTACACCACCCCTGTGGTGGCCGCCAACGTGGCAAGCTCGGCGATGCCTTATGACTATTCGCAGCCTGTTGTAGTCAACAACTACATCACGGCCGATTCGAATAGCGAAGGCTCGACGGCCTCCTCGACGGCATCGCCAACCAACACGGCGAATCCCGTAGCCAGCGCAGCCGTTCAAGAATCCTTGACCGATTTCGACACGGGCCTGTCTTCGTTCCGATCGGGCGATTACAAGTCGGCTTTGGATGCGTTCAATGCCGCCCTTCGCAAGAATGGCAGCGACCCAGTCATCCACGAAGTCCGAGCTCTGACCCTCTTCGCCCTCGGCGATTACGCGTCGGCCGCTCCGGCCTTGAACTCGCTGCTCGCGTCCGCTCCAGGAATGGACTGGACAACTGTCAGCAGCTTGTACAACAACACCGATGACTACACGGCCCAGCTTCGCAAGCTCGAAGAGTACTGCAAAGCCAATCCCAAGAACCCCGCCTCGGCGTTCGTTCTGGCTTACCACTACCTCGTGATCGGCTCCAAGGATTCGGCGGTTCGCGCACTCCGCGTCGTCGTCGAAAATCAACCCAAGGACGTCACGGCCAAACGCATGCTCGAAGCCCTCGATCCTCCTGCTGCCACTCAAGCCGCAGCACCTGCCGCCGACGACGCCGCCACCAGCAATGGTCCGGACGTCGATCTGGTGGGCAAGTGGTTGGCAACGGCTGGCAACACCACGATCGAACTGGCGGTCACCGAAGACTCGACCTTCACCTGGAAGGCTTCGGAAGCGGGCAAGCCTGCCATCCAATTGAGCGGCGACTTCGGCACCAACGGCGATGCCATCATGATGGATACCAAGGACCAAGGTTCCTTGGGTGGCAACGTCAAAGCCGTCAGCGCGGACGAATGGCAATTGGTTCCCCCAGGAGCCAAGGATCCCAAAGCCGGTTTGACCTTCAAGCGAGCCAAGTAATCCTCGGCTCGACAGAAGGCATCCAAAGAAATACAAAGGCCACGTCGCACCCGACGTGGCCTTTTACTTTACCGGACCTGCGAGGCAATGCGCTTGCAAGGTAGCCATGCTATGCCGCATCTTGGGAGTCCTTCGGAAAGAATCGCCGTGCGATCCATGTCGACGTCGATGCAACCCGTTTACATCACCCCATTCGCCCCCTAGGGCTAAGGCAACCACAATGGCAAACGAATCGGAAGTCCGCTTGTGCGATCGCTGCCTGTGCCAAGTCGAAGAAGGGAAGGGCGCCTTCTTTCAAGTCGCCATCGACGCGGTCGCCGATCCAACTCCTCCCAATCTCGATGCCATGGAGGACGAAGATCCAGGGGTGGCCTACCGAAAACTCCTGGCCAAACTGCATCGCCTATCCGAGCGTGAGGCGATGGAACAAGTCCACCGCCGGCGTATCTTCAGCCTATGCAATCCATGCCTGGAAACATGGCTCGAATCCCCCTTTTCCTGACCGAACGCGATTTCGGACATCGTCCCCAACATCACTTCGATTCGGGTGATTGCATCTGAGGGCGTCTTTGGGGCTCGCGATATTGGGTCGTTGTCGATGTCGAGAACCGAGCGACCTCAAAGTGTCGAGTTGAGACGTTTCGAATCGGTTGTCGACGAGCCCCCATTTGAACCACAATTGCAAGATCACGCATGCATGTCCGAAGTCACCCGCATCCTAGCCCAGATCGACTCGGGCGATCCTCACGCGGCCGAGAAGTTGTTGCCGCTGGTGTACGAAGAACTTCGGAAACTTGCGGCCGTCCGCTTAGCTCAGGAACCAGCTGACCACAGCCTTCAAGCCACCGCCTTGGTGCATGATGCTTTCCTGCGCTTGGTCGATGGCCAGCACGCTATCAATTGGAACTCGCGCGGTCACTTCTTTGCGGCGGCCTCGCAAGCCATGCGGAGAATCTTGGTCGAACGGGCGCGCCGTCAGCGGCAGATCAAGCGTGGCGGGGGCCGTCAGCGTCAGGAATTGCTCGATCCCGCGGCCCCCGAACCCGACCAGCGTCTAATCGCGCTGGACGACGCATTGACTCGGCTCGCACTGGAGGATCCCCTCGCGGCCCGCGTCGTGGAACTGCGGTACTTCGCGCGCTTGGGGCACGAATCGATTGCAAAATCGCTGGGTATCTGCGTTTATCAAGCGCGACAAAAATGGACCTACGCCAGAGCTTGGCTGCTCCACGATTTGGAATCCGAGGCAAACGATTTCTAATCGGACAAATTCGTTCAATCGATTCTTGACCGAATCTCGCACTGTAGGATGACGGATCCCCTCCTCCATTGCAAAAGGGCTGCTCATGGCATCCGACTCGAAACGCATCCAAGAGATCTTTCTCCAATTGGTAGAGCTTGCGCCTCAGGACCGCATTGCGGCCCTCGACCGGGAATGCGGTTCCGACTTCACTCTGCGGAAACGTATCGCGGCCCTGTTGCAAGCGCACGATCAAGCCGACCGATCTCTGGACCAGCATTCCGAATCGTTGGCCGCGACGCTCGATTCAGCGGCCCCCGACTCCGGCTCGGCGGCAACCAGCTTCTTCCCTCCGGAAGATAGCAACTCCAAAGACGATGCCCTTCCTCGCACCGCCGCCACCAATCACAGACGAGAGTTATCTCCAGAGACCACGCTCGGCGATCGCTATATTCTTCTCGAAAGAATCGGTGAGGGGGGAATGGGCGATGTCTGGGTCGCCAAGCAAACCAAACCGATCCAACGGAAAGTCGCCATCAAATTGATCAAGGCCGGAATGGATTCGCGGGCCGTCTTGCAACGCTTTGAACAAGAACGTCAAGCCCTGGCGTTGATGGACCATCCCAATATCGCACGCGTGCTCGATGGCGGTATGACGTTACGCGGCCAGCCTTACTTCGTGATGGAACTCGTCAACGGCTTGCCGTTGAACAAGTTCTGCGACGAGATCAAACTCACCCTCGAGCAACGACTGCAACTGTTCGTCCCGATCTGTCAAGCAGTCCAGCACGCCCACCAGAAAGGGATCGTCCATCGCGACCTCAAACCCGCAAACATTCTCGTTACTCTCATCGATGGGACCCCTGTTCCCAAAGTCATCGACTTCGGCGTTGCGAAGGCTATTTCGGGCAAGCTGACCGACGAATCCATGTCCACCGGATTCGGGGCCGTCGTCGGGACGTTGGAGTACATGGCTCCTGAACAAGCTGGGTTTTCAAGCGAGGACATCGATACCCGAGCCGATATCTATTCGCTCGGTGTCATCCTCTATGAACTGTTGACTGGTCTGCGACCAATCGATGCCCAACGTCTTCGGAAAGCCGCGATCACGGAAATGATTCGCATGATACAAGAGGAGGAACCTCAACGCCCGAGCACGCGTATCTCCACCGACGCATCCCTCTCGTCGCTCGCGGCTATGCGTCGTATCGAACCGAAGAAGCTGTCGGCCCTTTTGCGAGGAGATCTGGATTGGGTGGTGATGAAGTGTTTGGAAAAGAAGCGAGACCGCCGTTACGAAACAGCCAATGCACTGGCAAGAGATGTCCAACGTTATCTAGCGGATGAGACGGTTGAGGCTCGGCCTCCTAGCCGCAGCTATCGACTCCAGAAATTCATCCGTCGCAATCAAGGCCAAGTCGCTGCAGCAGCCGCTATCGCAGCATCGCTGGCGATCGGTTTGGTAGCATTTGCGTGGCAAACGCGCGTCGCACAGGCCGAGCGCGATCAAGCGATCTTGGCGCGGGGCAAAGAAGAGACACAACGCCGCGACGCCGAAACGGCCCGCGATACGGCACGCGAGGCGCGCGCTCGATCTCTGGCAGCGCTCAATGAGTCGCGCGAGAAAACCGCTCACATCACCTACGAACATGCCCAATCGATGTGCGAAAACGAAGAAGCCGATCTCGGCCTGCTTTGGATGGCCAGGAGTTTGGAATCCACGCCTCAGAGCGCTACCGCGCTGGAGCGTGCCATCCGTACCAGTTTGAATCTCTGGGCCTATCAATTGCCCTTGGCGAGCCGTTCGAGTATCGGCGTGCATACGATGCACGATGCAGCACTCAGTCCGACCGACTCAAGCTTGTTTCTCGTCGATGCTGCAGGCGTCGCAAAACTGGTGAACATCGACACAGGCGAGGTTCTCCGCGAGTTTCCGGATAAGGTAGCCCTGTTCCCATTTCCTGCGATCAACAGCGTTTACAGTGCCGACGGTCGATACATCGCAATTGCGCATGACGCATCGACCATTCGCATTTGGGACGCGAAAACCGGGCAAGCCGTTGGACGACCGCTGGTCCACACCATCGATGTAACGGGCGTGGCCTTTCACCCTAAAGAAAACGTTGTAGTGTCCAGCACGAACACGGCCCTGCATTTCTGGAGGATCGAAAACGGCGAAGAACTTTGGGAGCCGAAGCAACTTGAGCGTCCCTGCCGCGGCGTCGGAATCAGCCCCGATGGCAACTGGATGCTGAGTTGGTCCAGATCCCCCGGAAACGTGCAGGTTTGGAACTTCACGACTCGCAACCCATCGCACAGGCTCGAAGGCATCGATTTCGAAGTGCAACACGCTGCGTTTAGCCCAAACTCACAGTGGGTCTTGGTAGGCAGCCGCGTCGGTACTGACCCGGATGCCGGGATCGGCGAAGCCCGCTTGTTTGACACGACCACCGGTGCATCGGTCGGCGACCGGATGCGCTGGGCGTCACGTCCGTTTTCCGGGGAATTTTTTGCTCGCGCCAGCTTTCATCCAAACAGCCATTTGGTGTTCACAGGCGGTACTCCGCCGCGACTCTGGCACGTACCATCCGGCAAGCCCGCGGGCGCGATCGCATCGCTTCTGGCCTCGTCGCGACCAAGCTTTACACCGAATGGCAAACGACTCTTGGTAATGCACTCCTCTGGGCACAGACATCACTGGATCGATTTGCCCTCGCCGCTAGAGCCCGAAATCGTTGTGGGCGAACTGGCTCCCTCCGAAGAGGACTGGGTCCTTGCGACGAACCTGGATGATCGCGGCTTGATAATCGCTCCCGATGGCAAAACGGCGATGGTCTCCCTTTCAAACAATGTTGTCCCCCAGCGGGCGCGGTTCCGATGGTTTCAATTAGCGACGGGCGAACTGCTTGGTGAAACATCCGACGCGGACACCTATGAAGTCCATAACGGTTGGATCCCTACTCCAGCCTTTACAGCAGACGGACAAACCGTCGCCGTCGTCGCAGCGAACCATACTTGCAAGCTCATGTGCACGAAGTCAAGCCGCGAACCACCGCCTACGCTCACGATGGAATCCCGCATTATGTCGATGGCATTTTCTCCGGATGGAGCGCTGTTGGCCACCGGAGATTTCGAAGGCCGCGTCCAATTGTGGAGTGCAACCACGGGGGAATCGATCGGTCCGGTCATGACCAATTTGAGAGGAGCACTCAGCCTCGCATTCAGCCCAGACGCCAGCAAGCTTGCGGTCGGCGCTGGTCTTAACCATTCTGGCAAGGGTGCGTTTCGTCTGTGGGATGTCGCCATGGGACAACCCATTGGGCCCGAGTTGCTTCATTACGGGCCGGTGCGAAGCGTCGTGTTTAGCCCGGATGGACGGAGCGTGGCCACAGGAGCATTTCAACTCGCGCTATGGAATGCGGAAACCAGCGACATGCTCTGGTCTGCGCCTTCCATAGGCATCACCGACCGCGTGGCTTTCTCCCCCGACGGCAAGCGGATACTCGCACGTCATATCGAAGATGGATCTGCACGGGTTTATGATGCGCGCGATGGCGCGCCGATCACGCCGACGCTTCGACATCGAAACGCCATCCACACGGCAGTGCTGAGTCCCGATGGAAATTTTGTACTGACCAGCTCCGATGATCGCACGACGCGATTGTGGGATGCGACCCTCGGGATACCGATCGGACCCGTTTGGAACAGTTCACTAGCAGGCCGCTGTGCGTTCGCCGCCGACGGCCGTAGCATCCTGCTTTCCGACGAGCGCAATCGCTTAGCGCGATGGACGCTCCCCCCTCCGATGGAAGGGACCGCCGAACGGATTCGACTGGCCGCCCAATCTGCCACTCAGCATGCGCTGGATTCCTCGGGAACGATTCAAAGCCTTACCCCCACCCCTTCCATCGACCCGCAAACGCGGCGCCTTCGCCCGGGAGAAGATCCTTGGGAATCGGTTCGAACCCGCCTAGACCAACTTGGCGGTCCGCCCGAGGCTCTAAAACCTCGCCCCTGATCAATTCCTTCCTCGCATCTCCATAGCCTGACACATGACCGCAAACGAAGTCCAACAGAAACTCCGAGGGCTCGCGTCTCCGCAACGCGCGGAGACATCGCAACGATTCTTCAAGACCGGGCCAGGGCAGTACGGCGAAGGGGACCAATTCATCGGCGTTCCTGTTCCGACCCTTCGGAGCTTGGCGAAGCAATACAAAAACCTGCCCCTTTCCGAGATCCGACCTCTTCTGAACTCCCCCATCCATGAGCATCGCCACATTGCGCTCATGATCCTCGTCTTGCAAGTCGCAAAATGTTCGCCGGAACATCGCCGCACCGTGTACGATTTCTATCTGCAAAACAAACATGCCATCAACAACTGGGACCTCGTCGATTGCTCCGCCCCCTACATCGTCGGGGGATATTTGATCGACCGCTCCCGAACCCCACTCACCCAGTTGGCCAAATCCGCTTCTCTCTGGGATCGCCGCATCGCGATCCTAGCCACCCAACACTTCATTCGACACGACGACTTCGACGATACGCTCACCCTTTGCGAACGCTTGCTCGACGATCCCGAAGACTTGATCCACAAAGCCACCGGTTGGATGCTGCGAGAAGCCGGCAAGCGCTCCGAAAGCGTCTTGCTCGGATTTCTCGATCAACACGCTCCCACAATGCCGCGCACCATGCTGCGCTACGCCATCGAAAAACTCACTCCCCAACAACGCCGCAAGTACATGACGGCATAAGGACGTTCCTTTAGCTTTCCTCCCCTGAAAAACTCTGGAATCCCCAACGATAAGTCCTAGCCATTTTCGAACAGCGCTGCTTCGTTGCATTGCAACACAACCATCGAAACCCAATCCGCATATAAATGTGAACCTACAGTACTTCGCATCTTGGGTGAGGCGGTGCGACGCAATGCTCACCCCGATGCCATGGATTGCCGAATCATCCGCCAGTATCCGTTCAGCTTCTCCACGACCCCAGGGCTACGGCGGTCGCTGGTGAAGCGAATCGCGATCAACGTCGTGTCGTCCTCCGCGAGCCACCCCTTCGCGGTTCCGCTAACTAAGCGGTTCAACTGTCTGCCAAAGTTCGCTGCGGTCGTCGCGCGAGGAATCCGCTCGACGATTTCGAGCAGACCAGCCTCCCCCAACAATTGGTCCGCCGCATTGCGGCTCTCTGTGTACGCATCCGAGTACAGCACCAACCAATCTCCCGGCTCGACCTTCAACACAAAATGCTCATATCGAGTCGCTGCATTCAACCCGAACGGGAAGTTCTCCCCCGATCCGGTATCGGTCGTCGGCAAATCCAAATACTCCCAACGCCCCACCGATTGCCGGTACATCAAGGGACGTGGGTGCCCCGCATTGGTCAACAACAGGGTGGATTTGTGGCTCAAGTACGTAGTCACCACCGCGGTCGCAAACCCATCCTTTGGCTCCATCTCGGTGAAATGCCGATTGATCTCCGCCACCAACCGATCCTGCTTCTTGGTGTTCATGAACTTCCGCATCAACTTCAGCAACACCTTCGATGTGTTCGCCACGTGATCGCCATGTCCTGCAACATCGGCCAGCACGACCCGAGTCACGACGCCGCCGATGCACAACGAAAGATAATGAAGGTCGCCACCTTGCCGATTACCTTGAAAAGGTTGGCTATACACCCACGCTTCGAGCCCCGCGGAACGCACGCTCTGTTCGATGTACCGGTTGCCGTTCAAGATCTCCATGCACTGCAATGCATGCACGCGAGCAGACGTCGAATGGCTCGTGCCTACGTCGCCTTGGGATGGGTCGGGACGGATTTGCTCGTGTTGCAGCTTCATAGCTTGATGTGTTTCTCGATGGTTAGACCGAAATCCGAAAAGTCCCTTTCGAAACCGGACCTGCCAACACCGAACGCTATCGACGCCTCCGAAAGAGCATTCATGAAGGAGGTGATGGCGCGCACTGGAGCTATTCCGCCAACAGTTGATCGACCAGCGTTTCAATCGATCGATCCCCTGTCGCGCCCTGCCAGTTCAGCTCCCCTTGCCACCACGATCGGATGTATCCGCGTTTGTCGACGACATACACCGTGGGCCACATGGTGTTCCCCCACGCCTCCCAGTTCTTGCTGCTCGTATCGATCAACACCGGAAACTCGAAGCCTTTCTCCTTCGCCGCAGCCCGTACCAGGGAGACATTCCGTTCAGCAGCCGTCTCCGGCGTTTGGATCCCAATGACGCTCACGCCTCGGCGAGCAAGCTCCTTTTGCCAACGATTGTAATGATCAAAATTGGCCACGCAGTTGTGGCACTGAAACGCATAGAAGTGAACCAATACTACCTTGCCCCGATGATCGGCCAGCGTCGTCGGTCTGCCATCGGTCCACTCCCCCGAATCGATGAGCTCCGGTGCCAGTGGCAAGATCCGCTTCAACCCGGCCGTATCGAAGGGTTTCCCCACCAGTTTCGCAAGTGCCGACCGCTGCGTTGAGGTCAAGGATTCGTTGAGCAGCTTCTGCTCCGTTTCGCGAGCACGACTCAGCTCTTGTTCGACCGACCCGCGATTTTTGGGGTTTCCTAAGAGCAAGCGTGCGATCCGATCGGTTTCCAAACAACTGGCTTCCAGCGACTGCTTTTGGTTGCTTTGAAGCCCAATGGCTTTAGCGATGTTGGGCCGGACCAAGGCCCGCACTCCTTGCGATTGCACCTCGATTTCACGCAGCCGCCTGAATGCATCCGCGCTCAACATCCCCTTCAAACGAGAGAGCAGCTCCTTCTCCAGTTCCGCGACCGCTTGCTGCTGCTTGTCTTCGGGCAGATTCCGGCTGCGCCACCATGGTCCATCGAGTTCGCGAAGCACCGCCAGCAATGCTTCGTTATCGGGATCCATCCCGAGCTCCTGCTGAACCTCGGGTGCATGGATGAGCTTCAACAGGGTTTGCGGAACCACTGGAACGCTCGTGGAATCAGCAGCGTTTGCCGCGGCGGAGTGCAAACACGCCAACATCGAAAGCAATCCGACGATTAAGCGATTGAGGTTGTGCATAGTGAGGACTTTTCTGTTTTGCGAGTGCGGCTCGTGTGTTCTCGTGTTGTTGCTGTAGCCCATCACTGAATCTCTCGCAGCGCGGAAATCAGCGATTGGTACTCGTCCTTGCAGCATTTGCATTGTTCGATATGCGCTCGAACCACGTCCAACGCTTCGGGAATGTCGATCCCATCAAGGTCGGCCTGGGCAAACTGATCCATCAGTTCCAAGCAGCCATCGCAACCGAGCGCATCAGGCTTGGTGGCGATAGCCAATTCGACAAGTCGTGAAACCTGAACAACCGTCATTTGCATTATCGAACTCCTTGTGACATGGCTTCCAAGATCTCTGGTCCGGTCATTCCAGCCCGCGTGAATCCATCCTTGATCTTTTGCCTTGCATCGTGGATCAATTTGTAGACCGCATTGCGATTCATGCTCATGCGTTCGGCGATTTCGTCCGTTGCGAAGCCCGACAAAAACGCGTGCGTGACGCGGCGCTGTTTGTCGGTCAATTCGCCATCGATAACGCCTCGGAGCGTCTCGAGAATTCGAGTTCGGTCTTCGGAGTTCGCCAAGATGGGCTCATCTACCACGGCGATCTGCATCGCAAGGCCTTCCCCTTCCTGGAAAGCTTCCATCGAGACGTCTTGGTAATGCCGGCGCCGCAGCTCGCGGATTCCGAGCCTCATGGCGATGGTCATCGCCCACGTGGTGAATTTGCTCCGCCCCTGAAACTGGTCGAGCGAGTTCAACACCTTCATCAGGGCGTCTTGAACGATGTCCTCAGCTTGAAACGGTTTGCCGTACCGATGGTTGAGCCCCTTGCTCAACCCGCGCAGCAACACCGCCCGCAGCTCAGAAATGGCTTGGTCCCGCACCGGGCCGCCTGGTCCTTGGAGGAGCCTCAACAGCTCGCCGTCATCCATCACACGCCTTTCTTGCCTAGTCCATTCCTTTTTCCGCACCGTCCGGCTTGCTCGCTGCCGTTCCACGAGAGGCCGCGGAAAGCACAGCAAGTGTACGGATTGGAGGCAGTGGACTTCGTGGCGCTTACCTCCCGGTGCTGAGATTTCGACAGTTTTCCAGAATCACGAAAACGGTCAGGTCGGTAGCACCTTTAGTACCCTTACGCAGTTCCCCGCACCCGATCGACCGCGATCCTTTTCCGCGCGAACGGCGGTTTACGGTAGGCCTCGAACTACTTCAATTCGATCGTGACCTTGTCGAGCGTTCCGGTGAACGCAAAGGGTGGCTTGTAGGCATGACTGACCGCCGTTCCGGAATTCCGACCAACCAGCAATCCATATCCGGTCACCGCGCTGTACTGACCGGCGACCTTGATGCCTTGGAGCTCGCCCACCTTCTTGCCATCGATCGCCATCGTGACATCACCTACAAAGAAATCTGGCTTGAGATGCTTCTCCGTCGGTGTGAAGTGAATGCTTAGCGAGTGCTGTCCAGGCTCGACCGGTTCGGAGGAAATCACCTCGTACTGCTGCAACTTGAGATAGTTGTGAACGTAATGAAAGTTGCCATCCTTGAGAAACAACGTCCAGCCACCAAACTCGCCACCGCTGCAAGCGATCACGCCTTCTGCCCCCGCCTGCGGGATCTTCACCTCGGCGGTGATCGAGTGCTCAACTCCCAGGATCTGCGGCGCAGCCAACGGATGGAGAATTGATGTCCCCGGATAGTACGTATAAAGCTGCCTCGGAATGGAGGCCATCGGACGCGTCGGATCGGCAGCGCGCTCGTATCGTCGATCATCGAGTGGAAAGACGTTGTACTGTTTCGCCTCCCTTTCCCAAAGAGACTTCAGCGCGGCGAGCTTTGCCGGTTCCTTTCCCGCCAAATCGTTCACTTGGGTAAAGTCGACGTCGGTGTGGTAAAGTTCCCATCGGTCGTCTTCCCATGGCGTGTCTTTCTGATGCCACGTAACGGCAGTCCAACCGTCGGACCATATCGCTCGACTCCCGAGCATCTCGTAGTACTGCACCTCCTTGCGTGTTTTCGCCTTCGCATCGTCGAACGTGTAAGCCATGCTGACCCCATGCAACGGCATTTGCTCGACGCCGTTCACCGACGACGGTGCCGGTATGTCGCTGACTTCGAGAATCGTCGGAACCAAGTCGATGATGTGGTGATATTGATTTCGGATCGT
Organism: Pirellula sp.; assembly: GCA_046318495.1. Lineage (GTDB taxonomy): Bacteria > Planctomycetota > Planctomycetia > Pirellulales > Pirellulaceae > JBKCUI01. Next base: position 18,376 of record JBKCUI010000035.1, read on the forward strand.
CCCTACATCCTGGATCTTGGCCGGCCAGGAGAGGATGCATGGATCCGTATTGCCCCCTGCATGCGTGTCTTGCTTCCAGCGTTTGAGGGGCGTGTTGCCTGCCATCGACCACCCCATCGGATAGTGTGGGTCGGTAGACGGACCTCCCGCTTCATCGAGCTGACCGAGCATCTCTTCGACGGTATCTGGGAAGTAATTCCGATAGCGGTCGGTGTTTAACGTTCCGTTTTGCAATCCCTCTTGCGAAGCACCATTGTCGGAGACCACGATAATCAGCGTATTGTCTCGGAGCCCCATCGCTTCAATCGCGGCAAAGACTCGCCCTAGATGATGATCCGCGTGCTCCACGAAACCCGCAAACACTTCTTGAAGTCGGCAATAAACCTTCTTCTGATCGGCACTCAGATCCTTCCACGCCGCCACGCCGGGATTGGCAGGTGGAAGTTGGCAATCCTGGGACACAATCCCGAGCTTCTTCTGGCGCTCGAAGGTTTCCAGTCGGACTTGATCCCAACCTTGATCGAAGCGACCGCGATACTTGTCAATGAACTCTTTCGGGGCATGAAGCGGTGCGTGAGCCGCTCCGAGAGCCAAGTATGTAAAGAAAGGTCGTCCCGTATTCGCTTGCTGCTGGTCTCGGATGTCCGCAATGGCACGATCGCAAAGGTCTTCGGTGAGGTGATAGCCCGGACGAACAGGAGTCTCGATGAAGTGATTGTCTTGCACCAAGAGGGGAGCCCATTGATCGGTTTCTCCACCCAGGAATCCGTAGTACTTTTCAAACCCCATCCCCAACGGCCAGCGATCAAAGGGCCCGGCAGCCGTATAGGCCCAGTACGGAGCCAAATGCCACTTACCGATCGCCGACGTATTGTAGCCATGCTGCTTGAGCGTCTCCGCCAGCGTCGCCGCACTTTTGGGAATCACACCGTAGTTGTTTGGATACCCCGTTGCACCTTCGGTAATCGCGGCCATCGCAATGGAATGATGATTGCGCCCCGTCAACAACGCAGCCCGCGTGGGCGAACAAAGCGCCGTCGTGTGAAAGTTGCTATACCGCAAACCGCGCGCAGCCAGCCGATCGATGTTTGGCGTGTCGATCGGGCCTCCGTAACACCCCAGTTGCCCATAACCGACATCATCGAGAACCACCAACAAGACATTCGGTGCGTGCAAAGGGGCCGACAAGGAAAACGCAGGTGAAAAGTCCGGCGTCGAGGTTTTGTAGTTTTGCCCAATCTTCCCGCGAAACTCGGCAGGAGGACTCGGCAATCGATCCCCATCGGACTGGAAGTTCGGGCCAGTTG
>JBKCUI010000036.1:0-23827 GCA_046318495.1 Pirellula sp.
TTCTTGCTGATCATTGGTCGCGGCGGCCAACTCGGCCAAGGCGGACTTCAAACCCTGCGCGTCGATTTGCACAGGCATGATCCCGTGCGAAAGCTTATGAACATTCTGATTGGATTCGATGAGCCCTTGCTTCAACTTGCCTATCGTCTGCTGGATGCGTTGAAAGTCCGCGTCGCTGAGTGTCCAGGTGACGGAGTCTGGGTCGGCCCCGCTTGTACGCGTGGCATACTCCAGCGAATCCTGGATCGCACCCGCATACAACGTCAGTCCCGCGAGTTCCTGCTGGGTTCCGTCGTGCAGTTCCTGTCCGATTCGCGACTGCTCCTCGGTCGCAATCTCGAGGATATGCGATTGCAGTTGTTTGCGAACCGTAAGATCGCGGAGGATTCCCGTGTAGAGGCCTAGATGATCCACTCGACTGAGTACGAGCTCGACCGGAAACGACGATCCGTCCTTTCGCTGCGCTAGCACTTCGCGGCGATGGCCAACCAGACGAGTCAGTTGGTCGCTAACCGTCGGAGTAGAACCGTTCTCAAGCTGCGATTCGCCGAACAGCGTCGGCAACAAATTCGACAGACTCTTCCCTAGAATCTCGCGTCGCTTGTATTGAAACAACGATTCGGTCGCCAAGTTGACACTTTCGATCGTCCCGTACACATCGACCGTCACGATTGCGTCGGCTGCCGTGTTCAAGATGGCTTGGATTCGCCCGGCGCTTTCGTGCATCTCGGCCAGATGGGTCGCATCCTTATCGCGCTGCAGAGCTTCGGATTCACGTTGCTGCGTAATGTCGATAAAAGTGATGACCACTCCCGTGACATGATCATCGGTCGTGCGATACGGTAGGATCCGTCGCAAAAAGTACCGCGGTTCCTCGGTATGCACTTCGCGCTCGCGGACCCTTTGATCGCGCAGCACGTGCTGACAATCGACCAGCATCTTGCCATCCGAGAACTTTAGCGCGATGTCTTTCAACGGTCGCCCGATGTCGGTCGCAAGCAGATTGAGCAAGGACTTTGTCGGCGGCGTAAAGCGTTTGATATTCAACTGCGGGTCGAGGAAGATGGTGGCGATCTCAGTGCTGGCCATGAGATTCATCAGATCTTCGGTCGCTTGCTTGAGCTCGCTGACTTTCTCTCCGAGCTGTGCGTTGAGCATGTTCAGCTCTTCGTTTAGCGACTGCAGTTCTTCCTTGGACGTTTCGAGCTCTTCGTTGACCGATTGCAGTTCTTCATTGACCGACATGATCTCTTCGTTCGACGTCTTGAGCTCTTCGTTCGAACTTTCCATCTCTTCGATTGTGCTGTGAAGTTCCTCGCTCATGGACTTCAACTCGACCTCGAGTTGCCGAGCCAAGCTCGGATCCTCGGTCGTTGTTGAATCCTGTTCCGCCCGGGCAGCAGTCTGCGGGCTCGAGTCAAGTTCCGACTCCACGTTATAGTCGTGGAACAGCACGAGCAAGAGTCCTTCTGCTTCTTTGGGTTCGAGCAGTGGACGGGCCGTGATCGAGCATCGAACGTCCTGCCCGTTCCTGGAGACTTTGGCGTTGGTTTCGACGACCGTTCGACCTTCGAGAACCGCCTTGCGACACGTGGCTCTCAGTTTGGTGCGCAGTCCGTTCCGAGCCATGGCGAGCAGGTCTTTGGTCAACTCGCCTCGCGGAAACTCCAGGAAGTTCGCCAACGGGCCGGTGACATAGAGCACTTCGAGCGCATGGCTGCACAAGGCCGCGGCGGGCGCATGTTCGTTGAGAATCAGTTGCTCGGCCAATTCCTTGTAACTTTTGCGTCGAAAGGCCAGGGTGGTGGGCTGGGCAGACGAATCTTGCGAGTCGATGGATCTTCGGATGGGAATGCGGATCAGGTCGCGTCGAGGGGAATCGATTCGCTGGAAGACTCGCCATTTTTTGGAGACTGTTTTGAACAAATCGTTGGACCGGCCGATCGTTTCGGATGGTCCGAGCAGCAGGTATCCATCGGCGACGAGCGAAAAGTGAAACAAGGAAATGACATTCTTCTGCATTTCCGGCTCGAGGTAGATCAGCAGATTCCGGCACGAGATCAGATCCAGTCGAGAGAATGGGGCATCGCCGATCAAGTTCTGATGTGAAAAGACGACCGACTCGCGCAGCGATTTGCTGATCTGGTAGCGATGTTCATCCAATGCCACGAAGAACTTCTTGAGTCGCTCAGGCGAAACATCGGCAGCGATGCTCGCGGGATAGATGCCGGTCCGTGCGACTTCGATGGCGCTGGCATCGATGTCGCTGGCGAAGATCTGGATGCGCAGGTCTGGCTTTTGCACCGCGATGCTCTCCGAGAGCAACATGGCCAGCGAATAGGCTTCTTCGCCGGTCGCACACCCGGGAATCCACACGCGAACGGGCAAATCGCCGCGATGCCTCGAGAGCATAGCGGGAAGCACTTGTTGCTCCAGCACTTGGTACGCTTCCGGGTCTCGAAAGAACGCCGTAACACTGATCAACAAGTCCTTGTAGAGAGCCGTGACTTCTTCGGGCTGCGATTGCAATCGCGCGAGGTATTCCGTCATCGTATCCAGATGGGTGATCCCCATGCGGCGTTGGATACGGCGCAGCACCATCGCCTTGCGATAGGCGCGAAAATCGTATTTGGATCGCGACTGCAACAGGACCAAGATCTGATTGAGCAAGTCGCTGGACTGGGCTTCCGCAGCCACGACGTCCGTGCCTTGGCTGAGGTAAGGCTGCTCGATGTAATGCACTAGTGCGGCGGGCATCTGGGCAGGGGGCAGGATGTAGTCCACAACCCCGGTCGCGATTGCATTGAGCGGCATCTGGTCGTGTTCAGCCGTCTTGGGATCCTGGGCCATGACCATGCCACCCGAGAGTTTGATCTCGCGAACTCCGAGCGACCCATGACTGCCGGTTCCCGACAAAACGATGCCGATGGAACATTCTCCTTGGTCCCGGGCCAGCGACCGCAGAAAGAAATCGATCGAGGTCTTCCATGCATGACTGGGGGGTGGATCGCTCAGTTGCAATCGTCCATGGGAGATGGACATGAAGTGGTTGGGGGGAATGATGGTGATCGTATTGGCATGCACCGGCATGCCGTGTTTGGCTTCATGGACGGGCAGGGAGGTCAATCCACTGAGCAACTCCACCATCAAGCTGGCGTGAGATGGATCCAAGTGCGGAATCAATACAAACGCCATGCCGCAATCGGCATTCATATTGGAAAAGAACTTTTTGAACGCATCCAAACCACCGGCCGAAGCAACGATGCCAACGATTGGAAACGAGTGCAACGGACGTTCTTCTTCACTCGCCGCCTGCAAAACCGATGGATCGCTCTCCTGAGAATGGGGAGAAGATTCAATCTGCGGTACGAGGGCTTTTTCCGTCGCGGCTGCCAAGATCCTCGGACCATTTTCCATCGGACAAGTCCATTGTTGTTTGAAACTGATCTAGGGCGCTTTGGCCACTGTACCAGCCTTTCGAGGTTTGCACCACACGCGGATCCCGTTTCATGAGAGCATGGCGGAATCCTCGATATGCCGGGAATCGCCAAGATCCCTTGCGACGGCAAGCGAACCGATGCGTGTGGATGGAGTCTAGGCTCGCCAAACGACTAACCGTTGGCGGAGATGCGCTCTAGGAAATGATCCACCTTGGCCTGCGCGTGCGATTGGCTCCAACCGTAGTGATCGATCAGAACAGCGACCAGTTGTTCGGGGCTTCCGACCACCTTCTCGATGTCGCTTGTGTCGAGCTTTCCAAACGTCGTCACGATCTCATGACGAAGCGTTTCTTTGGACAGTTTGTTGGATGCAGTTAGCATGGTTCAGTCGACGATTCTTGGAAAGAGATGAATCAGGTTGAGTATCCAAAGACGCCGCGCCGTGCCGCTGCGACGGCGTTCGCAGCGTTGCAGTTGGGTCCAGCGCTGCGAGATTTCGAGGGTTTGCCAAGCGATCGTGGACAACGACACATCCGACATACCCACTCGAAGCTGGTTTGCGGTCGGCACGCGCCGATTCGCCTTCGACATCGGCTGGGACGCTGGAACGGAATCGGTGTTTCGGTCGTGATGAAGCCGCATCGAGACCACCTTTGCTCTGCTGTGGACGTGGGATCTTCGAAGGGCGAGGCACCCAACGATCAAGACTCATTCTCGCGAGCCGAGGCTCCGGGTGCATCGCGGTTTTCTGGGTTCTGCCCTGGTCGATTTCACTAGACTTGCATCACGAGGGCTAGCATCACCGATGGCTGCTTCGGTGAACGCGACGCGTCCAACCTGGAGGTCACTCGGCCGCTTCGCGGGCGCGATCCAAATCGGTTTTGAGAGTGCGCATGTAGGCATGCCATTCCGATTGCAAGGCGTTGAGATCGCCAAAGACCTTTCGGAAATGAAGGACGAGATCGCGTCTGGGAATGCCTTCATCGCCAACATCCAGCTCGCTGAGTCGGCGATAGTACTCCACCAGCTTCAAACAGTGCTTCTCCATTAGAAAGTGGGTCAGCGCCCAGGCTTGTCCGTAGGCATCGGAAACCTGAGCTTGGGACGTCGCGCCATCGAACAGCGCATCGCTGATCAACAGTTCGATGGAAACGCGATTGGGATCGCTGGAAACGCGTTGGTATCCCTTGAGACGTCCTTGATTGACGGCGCCGATTCCCCCCCAGCCTGCATCGCTCGAGGTCTCGAAGTAACTGGCGAGCCCTTCGTGGGACCATCGCAGTGCTATTTTGCCTCGCGGCATCAGGCCGGTATTGCCCGCCAGTTGGTGCGTGGCTTCGTGCGAGACCACTTCGATGTCGTCTTCCTCGCGCGTGATCTTGAGCAGTAGATCGATGGTATTGGCAAGGTGAGCGGCTTCTTTGGAAAGCGGGGTTCCACGCGCCCGCATCTTTTGTTTGTTTAGTTCTTTGCTCCGTTGCTCGAGGACCTTCATCCTGGCGGTGGTGCCTTGATCGAAGAACACGGCCACGTTGGTTTTCGGAGACCAATACCCGAGGGCCGAAGCGAGGTTCTTGTCGATTTGGGTTGAGTAGCGCAAGTAATCTTTCTCTTGGCCAAAGAGAACGACTTTCAAATGCGTTTTGGGTGGATCGAGCAGCACGCCATCGAGGGCGAATTTCATGAAGTACGACTCGTAGACTTGCTCGAGCAGTTCCAGTCGCGTTTCGTAGCGCGCCTGCCTTCGCCGTCCGACCTTGGCATTCCCCGTGTCGTGCAGCAAGACATAGTGGTCGCTCACGGCCACTTCCATCCCGGGCAACGGAACAAAGTCCTTGAGTTCGGCGGACGCTTGCTCGGCATCCGACAGCGGTTGCTTCATGCGGCGGCGGGCTTCGAGCAATCGCAGTACTGTGGGGTGTTCCGGATCGATTTTGTAGGCCGCATTGCAACACTCGCGAAACTCGTCGAGCAATCCTCGGCGGATGGCGAGGTTGGCGGCAGCCAGATAATCGTCGACCGATTTGGATTGCCGAGCTTTGCCCAGAAGCTTTTTGTATTCCTCGAGTTTGGTGGGAGCTTTGATCACCACCGCGCTATCGCGGCTGAAGGCCAGCGTACCGAGGCTGGGATGGGTGTACTCGATCATGCCTGCACCCAGGTTCTTGGCTCGGCCTTCTAAGAGCACGGTTTTGTCGGAACCGGGAAGTTTGTAAAGGACAAAATCCGCCATCGCGGCGCTTGGCAGCACCATTCCCAAAAGGGCGACCAGGGTACACACCGGTGCCGATCGGGAAGCGAGAGGCGAAGAGTAAGCCATGGAATCGAGCCTAGGCCAAGAGCGATTGCGAGCGGCGGAAGCCAAGATGCCGTTTAGTATATACGTCGAGCGTGCACGAGTCTCCCAATGGATGAGACGTGCGATGTCATCGCCGCTTCTTAGCGGTCGGCCGTAAGGCCTTCGGTCAAACGCTCATTCCCTCAAACATGTGGGAAATCGATAGTAGACGTGTTCCCTCGCGACACCGGACGGCTTACGCCGTGCCGCTAGGACGGGCACGCGTGGCGTGCGATGTCATCGCCTCTTCTTAGCGGTAGGCCGTAAGGCCTCCGGTCAAACGCTCGTTCCCTCAAACACGTGGGAAATCGATAGTAGACGTGTTCCCTCGCGACACCGGACGGCTTACGCCGTTCCGCTAGGACGGACACGCCGTTCCGCAAGGACGGGCTCTTACGCCGTTTGGGTTCGCCACGAGCGGTCGGCGAGCGGTCGGACCCGCTTGCTCGCGCGCATCACGGCCCGCTCGACGGCGATGATCTTGCGATACACGCCGGGTCGGGAGCGGAATCGGTCCAACGACCGACGGTACTTCAAATAGAACATAAACGTTTCGGCGAAGTCTTCGCTGGCGTTCGTGGTCGCGTAGTCGGTGATGAATTCACCCAGTAGGAACCCATAGAAGTACCTCAACTGCCCGGCTTCGGATCGGCAGCGCCGTTTGCCCGCTTGGTATTCCGGATCCCGCTTGAGAACCCGGCGCCAGCGGTTGTACGGGGTGGGATTGCAGTTGCTGTACGACGTTCCAAAGGCCCGGACAAACCAATCGTCCCGGAAGAAACTGGGATCGTGGAAGTACCACGCATGAGCGTATTCATGCCGGATCGTGTCGCACAACGTCATCCCCGGCTTGCGCGGTTGATGGGGCAAGTCGCGAGGCAAGTAGATCACGCCGGGGCGATACCCCCACTTGGCGTAATGTCCAACTTGCTCAAAGACATAACCCCGTTCCCCCTCGCTCTTGTCGCGGGAGATGATGAGTTCGACGGCGTCCAAGTACACGCCATCGGCGAGCAAGCCGATTTCGGCGAGTTCTTGGCGGACATGGTTGTAAGCGCGGTCGACTTGGTGCATGGCAGGACGCTGAGACCCGTTCGGCATGTTGAAAATCGCTCGGTTTTCCGAAGTCCTTCGGTCGTCGAGCGGGAACCCTTGCCGCGTCCTTGCCTCAATCAGTCTGCTTCGAGGGCCTCTCCGGTTCAACGAACAAACCGAGAATTTCGAGACGCCTCCGCCACCGGGGAAGCTCCGATCGGTTCTATTGCACCAGATTGCCATTCGAGTTCGACGCCTCGATTCTGGCCCCGGTTTTCCCCCGGACAACACCGCGATTCGCGTCGAATTTCGCCTAAAGCTCGCCCCGATCGCCAGTTGCGAACCGGCCGGGCCACGCCCGTTTTTGGAGGACACTCGCGACCAAGCTCGCTTTTTGAACTTCAATCACGTATACTGAACATGCCTCCCTTACTATTAGCAGTTTTTCTTATAGAGTTGCAGGAGCTGCCGTGGCGTATCGATCGAACCTGACGGCCATTTTCGTAGTGGGTTGGCTGGCGATGACCGCGTGGGCTTCCGATCCGGTGGAGTTGCGCAAGCAAGCTTCGTGGGGTTGGCCCGATGGCAACAAGCTCCGAGTGCAGTTCGAACCGTGGATCGAATCGTCGTTGACGGGCGAGAGCCAGCGCGAGGTGCGCGACGAGGCGAGTTTGCTTTCGAGTCTGCGCGGGATTGAGCTGCACGAAGCGCTGCTGGAGATCGCTTCCCGTTGCGATGCGAACCTAGCCAAGTTTCTCGAAGCCTTGCGATCGCAATGGACTCCCGAAACGCTGGCGGGCCTCGAAGCCCAACTCAGTTCGATCATCGCGAACGGAGCTCTGCCAGCATGGATCAAGCCCGAACTCCATTTGGCGTATGCGCGAGCCCTGATCCAACATCAATTCATCGACGAAGCCGCCCAGCATCTGACGCCGCTGGCTTTGGAAACGACCAGCGATCCCGCGTCGCTGCTCTTTCACCTCGCCGTTTGCCAGCACCATTTGCTGCTCAAGCAACCGTGTGAAGAATCGCTACGCAAACTCCTCGAGCGCGAATCCGAAATCCCTTCTCGCTACGCCATCACCGCTCGTTTGATGTTGGCTGACATCGAACCGCTCAAAGAGGATTCCCTCGATGAGATCGCGCGGATGATGAACGATGTCGAGCGACGCTTGGCGCTGGGACGAGCGGGCAAACAAGTCCGCGATCAGGAGCAAGCCATCGTCGACAAACTCGAAAAGATGATCGATCAATTGGAGAAGCAACAGCAGCAACAACAACAGCAACGCCAGCAACAGCAGCAGCAAAAGAAACAGCAACAGCAACAACAGCAGCAGAAGCAACCCTCGAAGGGGCAAGCCATGGATCAATCGCAGCCGGGCTTGGACGCTGGAGCAGGCGATGTCGACGAAAAGGACGTCGGCGACCGTGCCGGTTGGGGGAATCTCCCACCCGCTCAGCGACAAGAGGCGCTGCAGAGCATTACCAAAGATCTCCCCAGCCACTATCGCGAAGTGATCGAAGCCTACTTCAAGCGGCTGGCGAACACTCCAACGAATCCTTGATCCACCACTCGCTTCGGTTGCTAACGGGGCCCTGATGCCGTCGCCTGAACATCCCGAAGAATCGGCGTCTGCGAAGACGTTTCATCAAGATTCGGCCGAGACTGGATCGGCCAATGCTGAAGCCACCAGCGTTCAAGGGACCGGGGATGACTCGGCCAATGGCGTTTGGTACCGCAGCGGTTTGGCCTTTGAATGCACGGGCTGCGGCAACTGCTGCAGTGGACCGGGCCAAGGCTTCGTCTGGATCCAAGACGAAGAGATTGCCAGGATGGCCACCGCGCTCGGCATCGAGGATATCGATGCCTTCGAGCGGCAGTTCGTTCGCCGCATCGGCATCCGCAAGAGCTTGGTCGAATACGCCGATGGCGACTGCATCTTTCTCGACCCGCAGTCGCGGCGGTGCATGGTTTACGAAGCCCGCCCCGTGCAATGCCGAACGTGGCCGTTCTGGGAAAGCAACTTGACCAGCCCCAAAGCTTGGGCACGAGCCGCCAAGGACTGTCCGGGCTGCAATCGCGGAACGCTCTATTCTTTGGGAACGATCCAGCGCGTTCTCGGCGGCCGCGGAGAAGCATCGCTGGATGCTACTCCCTGACGTGCTTCGCCTTATTGCGTTCGTAGGCAATGCAATCGAGCGCGACGGCTCGATTACTTGATCTTGCTAGCGTTTCCAGCTTGACCGAAAGCGATCATCCGCGCGACGCACACGTCCTTCATGGCGGTGCGAGCGGGCTTGAGGTAGTCGCGAGGGTCGAACTTCTCTGGGTTTTCAAAGAGGACCTTGCGAATCGCACCGGTGATAGCCATACGGCAATCGGTATCGACGTTGATTTTGCGCACACCGCTCTTGATGCCGCGTTGGATTTCTTCGACGGGGACGCCCCACGTCTGCTTCATCTTGCCACCATACTGGTTGATGATCTCTTGGAGCTCTTGAGGCACCGAGCTGCTGCCGTGCATCACCAAGTGCGTGTTGGGGATCTTCTTGTGGATCTCTTCGATGCGGCTCATGGCCAGGACTTCACCGTCCGGCTTGCGGGTGAACTTGTAAGCGCCGTGGCTGGTGCCGATGGCGACGGCCAGCGCATCGACGCCGGTTTCGGCGACGAATCGAGCTGCCTCATCGGGATCGGTCAGCAGTTGATCGTGGCTGAGAACTCCTTCGGCACCGTGTCCATCTTCGGCTTCGCCATGGCCCGACTCGAGCGAACCGAGGCAACCGAGTTCCCCTTCGACAGAGACACCGCGGGCGTGGGCCAACGCGACAACCTTCTTGGTGACATCGACGTTGTACTCATACGAGGCAGGGGTTTTGCCGTCTTCTTGCAAGGACCCGTCCATCATGACCGAGGTGAATCCGTTTTCGATGGCCGAGAGGCACGTGGCGGGCGAGTTGCCGTGGTCTTGGTGCATGACCACGGGGATTTGCGGGTAGAGTTCCACGGCTGCGAGCATCAAATGCCGAAGGTATGCGTCTTGCGAATAAGAGCGCGCACCTCGGGAAGCTTGGATGATCACCGGAGAATTGGTCTCCTTGGCGGCTTCCATGATCGATTGGATCTGTTCCATGTTGTTCACATTGAACGCCGCAACGCCGTAACCATTTTCAGCTGCGTGATCGAGGACTTTGCGGAGGGGAACAAGCGCCATAAGACAAAAACTCCAGAGGAAATAAGTGTGAGTGTGTGCACGAAGGATGGCCGGGGCGAAGTGCTTTTCTACCACCGGAGCTCCCACGTGTCGGACCGATTCGAAAACGGGGACGGGACAGTGCCGTAAGCCGCGAATCGAGCCTCGAATCCAGGCAAACAGTCCGGAGCGAACTGCTACGAGCACGCCTTCGGGCCGCTTCCACTTGGAAGCCGCCGCCCTGTCGCCTAGGATGGTCGATTATCCGCGCAAGTTCCCTTGCGATCAATGCTTAAACCCTTGCCCGACACGCTGTATGGATGAAGATTATTCCAAGCCGATCCGCGCGGTTTCCAAGCTGCAACCTCTCGATAGTTATCTGAGCGGCAGTTGGGAAGCGCTCGGCGCCGGAGCTCCTGTGTTGGTCGCCCTGGCCCAACTGTGCAGCCAAGCCTTGGTCGCTCCCCCGGTCGCTCCCGGCGAACTCTCGGAATCGCTGCTGCCCGAAGCGCAAGCGATCTTGGTCGCGGCCCGCAATCGGGGCGTGATCGAGCTCAAGGCGGTCAACACCGCCTTTGATCCCGCCGCACGGATGCTGGCGGTATACGTGGAGCTCGATGAAGCCCAAACGATCGCATTCCGCGACCCCCAAAATCCCGAAGTCACCGTTACCTTCCTGGAAGGCTTTCGCCAACTATGTCGATTAGGTTTGGTGATGCACCACATCCATCGCGACTTTTCGTTGACGCATTTGGGCTTTCAAGTCGCACGCACCATCGACGCTGAGGAGGTTCAGCCATGGCTGGACAAGGGAACCGAATTCGGATTGCACGATTGATCGGGCTGTTCGCATCGGTTTCATTAGCCGTCGCTGCCGGTGCTGGATGGTGGTGGTACGAGCGGTTGACCGAAGCCCGCGTACTGCCTCATCCCTCGGAAAGCACCTCCGCCGAATTGGGCGCAAGTGCAGACGCGCGCTCCGATCCATCTGCGGCGCCACATGCCTTGGATCCGGTGCTCGAGCGAGCCCGCGCCGCGCTCGTGCATCATCGCGCCGAGCACCACAACTACACCGCCACCATGATCAAGCGCGAACGGATCCACGGCAAACTCGCTCCGGAAAACCGAATGCAGCTCAAGCTACGGTACCGCCCAGCCCCCGATACGAACCCGACCGCCCCATCATCGCCGCTGGGCCCGTCGCGTTGGATGGACGTATACCTGCGATTCTCTGAGCCCAAGTCTCTAGCTGGGCGCGAAGCGATTTGGAGACAAGGCGCGAACGACGATCGGTTGATCGTCCACGAAGCGGGTCTCCTGAACTTAACGAGCGTGAATCTGGCCCCGACCAGCGGCTTGGCGATGATGGGGAACAAGTACCCGATCACCGACATCGGCATCGAAAAACTGCTGGAGAAACTCATCGAACGCGGGCTCAAGGACCGAGCATTGGGAGATTGCACGGTCAAGGTCACGCGCGGCGTCCAGTGCGAAGGCCGCGAGTGCGAACGCATCGAGATCTTGCACCCAGAGCCGACGATCGAGCGCGACGGCCAAACGATTGCGTTCGATTTCTACCGCGCCGTCGTCGACATCGATATCGAACACGAAATCCCGATCCATTACGCCGCCTACCTGTGGCCGAGCGACGGGGCAGCCCCCCCCTTGGACGAGGAATATACTTACAAGGATCTGCGTCTCAACGCCGAACTTAGCGAGGACGACTTCGATCCAAACAACGCCGACTACGATTATCCGTAACCTCCCCGAGCATCATGCCTCAGCCCTTGCAATTCATGGATTGTCCCCACTGTGGGAAACGCGTTCGGACCAACGCCGAACGCTGCCACCATTGCGGGCAGGAACCTGCGATTCGGATGCGGCGTCAATCGGGACGGGCCAATCGCCGCCAGCCCGACTCCGCCGAGGATCTCGAGTCGCATCACTCGGCGGCTTGGGGCGGATACGATGCCTCGCAGGACGACTTCTCGTACGAAGAATTCCTCGAAGAAGAGTTCGGCGAGTCCAAAAGCAAACCTGCCCGACCTTGGTGGTGGTACGTGGCTTGGGTGGTGCTGATCGTCTTTGTGCTGGGTCTGTTGGTCGATGTGTTTCGACTGTATTTGCCAACCCCTGCGGAATGAACGGCGCGGTTCATCCAGCCGGCAGCATTTTCATTGCACCTGAATCGCGTCGGCCCAACGGATCGCGGCGCCATGGCAACGACCCTCGTGACGAGAACAGACGTCTTGGCCAACTTTAGCGGCCGGGGGCTGGTGGCATCCGATCGGCCAGCGAACGGAGCACAAAGTCCGTCATCAGACGGTACTGATGGAAGGACTGTTGCGGATCGGTGATGCCGTGGCGGTTGTTGGGATAGACCATCAGTTCGAAGGGCTTGCCCGCCTTTTGCAGCGAGTGAACGAACTGCATGGTATTGGCCATATGGACGTTGTCGTCGATCTCGCCGTGGATGAGCAATAACTTGCCATGCAGATCTTTGGCCGCAGAGACGACGGAACTGGATTCGTAGCCGCTAGGGTTGTTTTGCGGAGTGTCCATGTACCGCTCGGTGTACACCGAGTCGTAGTTTCGCCAATCGGTGACCGGCGCCCCAGAGATGCCGGCATGAAAGAGTTTCGAGTGGGTGAGCGCATACGCCGTAAAGTATCCGCCGTAGCTCCACCCCCAAACGCCGATGCGTTGTGGGTCGGCCCATTCTTGCCCGGCCAGCCATCGGGCTGCATCTTCCAAGTCCCTGAGCTCGACCTCCCCGAGATTGCGATAGATCGTCCACGTATCGGCGTTCCCTTTCCCCAAAGCCGATCGATTGTCGCATAGCAGCACGGCGATCCCTTGTTGGGCCAAGTAGCGATGCCAAAGATCGCTGCGATGCGTCCAGGAGTTCTCCACGGTGGGCGCGGCTGGCCCTCCATACACATGGATCAGAACAGGTGCCTTATGCGTGGCATACGGCAAGCTCGCGGGCGCGTACAGCATGGCTGGCATGCGATGACCATCGCGAGCAGGGATCTCCAGCAACTGCACGTCGGTCTTCTTCACGTAATCGAAGCGATCGCTGCGATAACCGTGCAGCGTTCGAATGCCTTGACCATCGCGTCCTCGCAACCAAAGCTGCGACGGGTTCTGCATATCGCTCCACGAGTCCATGAAGTAGCTGCCGGTGGGATGCACCGAAATGCGATGCGAACCCAATTGGCTCGACATGAGTTCGATCTCCCCGGTTTCGAGCGACAGGCGCAGGACATCGGTGTTGGTCGGAGCCGAACGATGGCCGGTGAACCATACGGACTTGCCCGAGTCGGTGATGGCGGCGATCTCTTTCACATCCCAATCGCCCTGCGTCAAAGCGCGGCGATCCCCTTGGCTGGAGATCCAATCGATGTGCCGTCGGCCATCGTGGGCATCGCTCAGCCACAGGAAGCTACCATCTGGCAACCAGCGAGGCACGTCGATGACATCGATCCACGCCTTGGACTCTTCGTGGACGAGGGTCTTTGATTCCTTGGATTGCAAATCGTAGAGGACGACATCGAGCTGGCTTTGGATGCGGTTCTGGGTTTGAAAGACGACTTGATGGGGCTGATCGGGTTTCCAACCGACTCGTACGACGAGCAAGTCGTTGGGTTGCCAGCGATCGATGGGCACCTTGATATCTTCACCCGTATGGATGTCGACGACATGCAACTCGACCAGCGGATTGTTTTGACCCGCTTTGGGATAGCGCATGTTCTCGATCTTTTGCGCGTAGCTCAGCGAGTTGTCGACGACAAAGTTCGGGACAGGTGTTTCATCCAATCGCAAGTACGCGATCTTGGTCCCATCGGGATTCCACCAATGCGATTTGAACTGTCCACGACCATAGATTTCTTCTTGGTAGACCCAATCCAATTTGCCGTTGAGGATTTCTCCGCCACCGTCGCTGGTCAATTGCTTGAGCGCTCCGGTCTTGCACTCGACGACCCACAGGTTTTGGTCGCGGACAAAGGCGACGTGATTGCGGGTTGGGCTGAGGGCGTAAAGCTCCTCTTCATCATCGGGGGTCTCCGTCAATCGCAACGCGGTATTCGCATCGGCATCGTAGTAGTACAAATCGTTCTTGTGACGGATCAACGCCGTGCGCAGCGTGTCATCGAGCGCACCGATTTGTCGGCCATAGGGGGCGGCGGCTTCGCCGATGCCGGGCAATTTGCTGAGGGTTTCGACCATGGTGGAGAGTTGGTTCCATGGCTGCATGCTGCCGGTAGCGCAGTCGACTTGGAACCAACGGTTCTCGCGTTGCATCAAGTAGCTTTCACCGCTGGGCGCCCAGCGCGGCATGGCTGCGGGGCCTCCGGCATAGGCCACTCGGTTTTGCGGATCGAAGAGTTTTTCCAGCGTCAACGTCTCGCCCACCACGTCGCTGGGAACCGATTCCATCCAGCCGAGTTTGGGGAGCGGAAAGGATTTTTCAAAGGCAGGCTTGGCGCTTAGACGGAGCACCGGATAAGCCGCCGACTCCTTGAGCGACGGATCGAAGAATCCCCACATCGCCAACGACTCATCCGAATGCGGCTCGAGCACATAAGTAGCGAGCACGCCCAAGCTGTGATTGGTAGGAACCAGCCAACCGGCACCGAGTTTGGCGTCGACCGCTTTCTTATCGACCGCGTATCGAGCCATCCGGCGGAACTGAAATTCGTTGGCTTCGGTGCGGGTGGTGATGGTGTATTGCTCGGCCTTGACCGCCGTTTCTCCGTCGACTCGCAGCATCGGAATGCCATGCAGTCGAATGCGACTGGCCGCCCAAGCGCACTCTTCGGGGATGAAGTAATACTCGGGTGCATCGACTTGCAATACACCTGCTCCGCGATTCATCATGGTGACCGCGTACTCCGTGGGAACCATGTCCTTGATCGCGCCGCGGTCTTTGGAGGACGGGAACGGGGAAGGTTTCTTGGTGGCGTCGTCGACCTTTTTGTCGGAAGGAGAATGGTCCCGATCGACGGGTGCATCCCCCGGTTTGGCGGACGGATTCGCGCCGCGGTCTTTGGGCTCTGGCCAAGCATAGGCGGCGACCTTTGCAGGAGCTTCATCGGCGACGATTTTGCCTTGGATGGCAACGGACTTGGGAGGTGTGTTGCGAGGAGCTCTCAGCAATCCTTGGATCCGTTCGGACTGCTGAGTCAATTGATCCAGGCAGGCGGCGATGAAGTCGTAGGAGACTTCGATGCGGCGCTGATAGGTGGCGTAGGAATAGGATTCGACCAAGATCCCGATCTTGCCGCGCAGCCCCATGTACTCCGTGCTGTAGCGCGGTTCAAAGCCGTAGCTCTCCCAAACCGTGTGATCGCGGTTGAAGTTTCCATAGGGGAAAATGGGGGCTCCTCGGGCTGCCATCTTTTCGGAGACCACGGGAAAGAAATCGCGCCGCATCCATTCGAGGATCTCGGGATTGGCGGCCGGATTGTGCGGCATGTCATACGTCATGTCGTAGCGATGCAGCGAGCCATTGGTGGTATGCGCATCGATCAATACATCGACATCCCACGCATCCAACATGCGAACCAAGGAACGGACTTCGGGCGAATCGAGTTTGACAAAGTCCCGATTGAGGTCTTGGCCGATGGCGTTCTCGCGCGTCCCCATTCCGAGCGAAGGACCTTCCTGCCCCGGACGGTGCAAGGCACCGACGCGTTCGTTGCCATCGGCATTGAAGTTGGGAGCGAACACCAGGACCGCGTGCTCCAAGTAGGGCGACGGCGTGGTTTGCAATACGTCGCGAGCCAGCGCGAGCAAGGCTTCTTTGCTGTCGCACTCGCCGCTGTGAATCCCGCCTAGGAGCACGATGACCAAGCGAGGGTCATCGGGGGGCAGAGGCAGTTCTACCTTTTCTTCGCGAGCAACCACCAATCCCCAGAGAGGACGCTGCTCGTTGGTGACACCATATTGCACCAGCGTAGCGTTGGGACTGGCAGCATCCAGCGCCGACAAAAACTCCGTTACGTCGGCGCCGCGGGCCGTCGCTAGGTAGTTGGAGCGCTCGGCGATGGTCATCGGCCGCTTCGGCCCTTGGGCCGCGTTCGAGCCCCGGGTCGACTCCGCGGGCGAACCAAGCGGGGAAGTACTAGCGGCCTGGGGGGGTTGCTGCGGTCCTTCGGCTCGGAGTCCGCTTTCGTAGGCCAGCAGGCAGCCGATCGAGCCTGTGAGAACGAGAACTCCCCGCAGCCATGCCGCGTTGGGGACATGTCCAAGGAACACCGGGCGCGTGCGAAAAAGACAGCAAACCGAGGCTAGAAGCATGGCACTTGGGATTTCGTTAAGAGTTTTTGGGAATTCAAAGGGGGTTGCGCCCCCTTCCCCAGCAACCGCAATCCCAGGATAACCATGCAGGATACAGTTGCGTTGAACGGGAAGGTCCCGGGATACGTACATCGCACGGAACCCGGAGGGGCGTTCGGGCCAGATTCCTTCGGCCTAGATTGTAGCCCCTCGAACGCGATCCTCGAACGGGTTCCGACACGCATCGATTCATTTTGGTATGCCGTTGGGAGTGCAAAGCATGGTTCGGAATCAACGCCGTTTGGCAAGTGGATGGATTTGGTTGGTATTGGCTCCATTGTGGTGCTTCGTGGGTTGCTCGCTGGTGCGCGCGGAAAACCCTCACGTGCTGCTCGAAACGAGCCTTGGCGATATCGAAGTCGAACTCTTCATCAACGAAGCTCCCGTCACCGTCGAGAACTTTCTCAAGTACGTGAAGAAGGGACATTACGACGAGACGATCTTCCACCGCATCATCCCCGGCTTTGTCGTTCAAGGAGGCGGACTCAATGACAAGATGCGCGAACTGCCGACCGATGACCCGATCAAGAACGAATCGTCCAACGGTCTGAAAAACGAGAAGTACACCTTGTCCATGGCGCGAACCTCCGCCCCGCACAGCGCGACTTCGCAGTTCTACATCAACCTCAAGTACAACCGTGATCTCGATCGACGCAATGCGGTCGACCGCGTCGGCTACTGCGTCTTTGGCAAAGTGGTCAAGGGCGAAGAAGTCGTCGAAGCGATGGCCAAAGCGCAGACCGGCAACAAGGGACCTCACAGCGATGTTCCCGTCGAAGCGATCTATCTCAAGCGAGCCACCGTCCTCGAAGAAGCTCCCGTTGAAAAGAAGTAACTGCGAAGAAGTAGCAGCGAAGAAGTAACTGCGAAAAATCAGTAGCTGAGAAGGCTTCGCAATGCATCCGGGGGGGATTCCACACACAGGGTGGCCCCCTATCGGGTGCGTGTTCATCGGCGTGCGCCAAGCCACGGGAGGACGCGCAGTTGCGAGCACAACCACCCTCGATCGCAATCGCATCGATGCTGCTCCGGAGCGGTCTGCCATTGTTAGCGACGGCAATGTCCGTCGCTGCGTTGTGGGGTAGCGCGTGGTGCGGGCTTGCCTACAGCCAATCTTCAGACCAGGCAAATTCTTCCGAGGACGAGTACGCCGCTTGGTGGCACCATTTGCCGCGCGATCAGCGCGGCGCTCTGTTGAGTCCATTGGGAGATCGCTCCACTTCCGTTGCATTCGAAAACCTCGATGCGTGGAAACAAGTTCGCGGAGATTGGGTCCGCGCTTGGCGAGGCCACCTCGGGCCGATGCCCGCGGTCGGGTCAGCGCCAAAATTGGAATGGCACGCGACCGATCGCCCAGACCGCGATGATGGGGTGCTGCGACGGGCTGTGCGCATCGAAGTCGAACCCGATGTTTGGGTCGATGCGCTCGTTCTGACCCCTGACCGAGAATCGATCCCGGATCGATCCTTGCCCGGTTGCATCGCTTTGCACCCCACCACCTCGATGCATATTGAAGAGCTCGCTGGGCTCCACGGCAAAGGTCCGCGCGCCGTCGGTTGGCATTTGGCCAAACGCGGCTTTGCAGTGATCTGTCCCAAGTGCTTTCTCTGGCAAGACGCCGACAGCTTCGATGCTGCCGTTGCACAGCATCGTGCGCGGCATCCGGATGCGCTGGGGATGGCCAAGATGCTTTTCGATGCGCAGCGCGCGGTCGATGCGCTGCTGACCTTGCCCGAAGTCGACCCAAATCGCTTGGCCGCTATCGGACACTCGCTAGGAGCCAAGGAAGTCCTCTATCTGATGGCCTTCGATGCGAGGATCCGCGTCGGCGTCGCCAGCGAAGGTGGGGTGGCGTTCGACTCAACCAATTGGGACGCGCCTTGGTACCTCGGGCAGACGCTCCGCGATTCCGCCAGCCCTCCCTTCGATCACGCCCAACTATTGGCCTTGGTCGCCCCCCGCCCTTTGTTGGTCATGGGGGGAGAGACCGGGCCCGGAGCCGCCGACGGAACCCGTTCCCTGCCGTTAATGTCAGCCGCAGCCCCAGTGTGGATGCTTTACGGGAAGCCATTGCGGCTTGGCATGTGGAACCATGGCCAAGGGCACGTTTGGGAGGCACCGCAGTGGGAGCGCGCGTTGGCATGGTTGCAGTCGGGGACCGAGGCCCCGATCCCACCCTAGTCCTGCCCGAACCGGCATTGCCCGTTTCTCGGACGGAAAAACCTGCCAGACTGGGAGACCAGACTGGGTGAAGGGAGCCGGTTTCTGGCGACCGCCCTGGAATCGTGGCCTGGGCGTTCGAATAGCGACTGGGACTACGTCCGACTCGCCTGTTTTTTCTCTTAATCTTCTAACGGTTGCTTATCCCGTTGTGTGCAATTCTCGCTATTATGCTCGTGGGACAGTAACCCCTCATTTTCTAACCTCTCACCACCGGAATGATAAATCATGGCAGTGAATCTCCTCGATCTCGTAAAGACCGCCGTCTCGGGACAAGTCGCCGACCAACTCGGATCGCTCGTTGGAATCGACAAAGGCAAGTCCGCGTCGGCAATTGAATCGGTTGTACCTGTGTTGCTGGGCAGCTTGCTCAAGAAAGCTTCGACCCCATCCGGTGCATCGGAATTGTCCAAGGTTCTCAAGGATCAAGACACTTCGATTCTCGATAACCTCGGCGGATTGCTGGGGGGTGCAGGCTCCTCGGACTTGCTCAGCATGGGCACCAAGTTCCTCCCAATGCTCTTGGGTTCGTCCCAATCGAGCATCATCACCACCTTGGTGAAGCTGCTCGGCTTCAACGACAAAACGATCACCACGTTGCTGGGTTATCTGGCTCCGATCGTCATGGGCGTGGTTGGCAAGCAAGCCAAGGCTGCTGGCGGATTCGACCCAGGTGTGTTGACCGATCTGCTCAAGGGACAAAGCAATTTCCTCGGCAACGCGCTGCCTACGGAACTCAAGGGCGTGATGGGAATGGCGGACATGCTCGGTGGCAAGGCTACCGAAGCAGCTCGTGCTGCAACCACGGCAGCAACGCAAGCAGCTCAAGGTGGAAGCAATCCGCTTTCCTGGCTGCTGCCTTTGATCCTGTTGGCCGTTCTCGGCTACCTCGGTTATTCCTTCTTCAATCAAAAGCCTGCTGAAAAGAAGGATGCACCCGCTGCAACCACAGGTGCCGACAAGGATAAGAAGGTGGAATTGCCATCCTTGGACGCGATCGACCTCACCGATCTCAAGAAGAATTTGACCGGCACGTTTGAAGGTTTGACCGGCGCGCTGGAAGGCATCACCGACGTCGATACCGCCAAGGGTGCCATCAGCAAGATCGAAGATGCCGCCAAGGCTTACGCTGGCCTGGGCATCGACAAGCTGCCTGCAGCCGCCAAGACCGGGTTGGTTCCATTCCTGAAGCCTTACATCACCAAGATCACGGAACTGCTGGAAAAGGCTTACCTGATCCCAGGTGTTAAGGATGTGGTTGAACCTGCAATCGGACCGATGCTCAAGACGGTTACCGGTTTGGTGGGTTAATCGCCTTCGCGGGCGATCTCCTCGGAATGCGACGTTTGCATTCACCTGATGCCGTCCCTGAGGAGTTCCATCTAAAATGCACAGGACCTGCAGCTTGCTGCGGGTCCTGTTTTTTTGTTCTCGCTGAACTCATTGACAATCCCGTCGCAGGCGTTTGCATGACCGACACTCCCATCCAAAGCGGAGAGATCTTTCAAGCATGGGATCTCTATGCTCGCATCGTGCATGAGAATTGGATGAAGCATCGTGAGATGCAACAAGCGATACAGGCCGCTGTCAGCGAGGCCATGCGCTCGCAGCCTGCGATTCCACTCCGCATCCTCGACCTGGGTTGCGGAGACGGGACGATGGCCTTTCGCGGGTTGGCCGATGCCGACGTGGAATCCTATGCCGGCATCGATCTGTCCCAAGACGCGCTATCCCAATGCGCTGCACGCTCCGGCCCCGGACGGCGCCATGCTGTGAACAAATGGTTGCACCGGGGGGATCTGGCAGAGACGTTGTCGCAGTGGCCGCAGCACGATGTCGATGTGGTGCTGGCCAGCTATTCGCTTCATCACTTCGCCACCGATGCCAAGAGCGCGATTCTCGCTGACATCTCTCGCGTGCTCCGCCCAGGTGGGCGATTTCTTTGGATCGACATCGTGCGAGCCCCGGAGGAATCGCGCGACGCATTTCTCGATCGCATCGAGCGGGAAATCCGTGAGCAGTGGTCGACGATGCCCGAAGCGGAACAGCAAGCCGCTGTGGAGCATATCCGCGAATGCGACTTTCCCGAGAGCGAAGCCTGGATGGTGGATCAATGGCGATCCATGCACGGCGGCCGGATGCATAGTAACGCCATGCAAGAAGGCTTCATGCAGCGATTGGTGCACGATCCGCTCTACGGATGCTGGTGCATGCGCAAGGAAACCGCTTGAGCGGGTTAGATCAAGCGGTTGCTAAAACCCGCGGCGTTCCAACAACGGTGGAGCGACCACACCTGAAGTGTTTGCAGCATCGCGACGGATCACCGTCCCCGGAACGGAACCGCTCGGGCTCGAGGGCACGATCACGGTAGAGGTAGACGAGGGAGAGCCTTGAACGATCGTTCCGCCACTGCCGGTGATTTGCATCGCCGTGATGACATAGTCGCTGACACCTTCTTGGCTGAGCAAGATCACGTCGTTGACTTCGAGTTGTTTGGCAACCCCGTTGGCTTGGATGTGCGAGGCGATGACCGTATCGCTCACTCCGCTCCGCGTCATGTTGATGACTTCGGTCATGGTTACCGGGCGGCGCACGACCGTTCGCGTCGACGGCGCGACCGTGCGACCAGGAACGTGAGAATGGCTATAAACAGGGCTACCATAAACTGGGGTTCCGTAAACTGGGGTCGTCGTGACGATGGTCGGTTGCCCAGCCACTGCCGGTGGATAGTACGTCTGCGTGGAATACTGGGGGTACGTGCGCATCGCGCGCTGCTGTTCGTAGTACCGTTGTTGCGCAATGGCTTGATCCCGGTGGTTGCCCAGCAACCCACCTGCAACCGCACCGACCGCGCCACCGATCAATGCGCCTTCGGCGGCTTGATTCTTGTGGTTGTTACCGATGACCCCGCCGATCACCGCGCCGGTGACACCCCCGAGCACCACACCGTTGCGTGTGGATTCCTGAGCGATGGCCCGTCCGGACCCGTCGTTGCCAAGGATTGCTAGCATCCCGGCGAATCCGAGAACCGCGCTGCGGGGACACCAGGACAGAATTCGAATCGAAGGAAGAAACGATCGCTTCATGGGATTTGGCTCGCTGGCAAAACCAAGAGGCTATTGTGGACGTCAGAGTCCACACTGGGATTCCCGGTAAAACGATGGGAATCGTCTCGATCGGGCTTCGATAACGTATCGGCGTTTCTGGGTCGAGACTGAAACCGACCGCGCGACGACCTGGATAGAACGGCAAAAATCTCGCCGCGCTTCACGTTGGCTTCAGGTTGGGTGGCGTACCATGCAGGCTCTGCGAGGCCAACCTCGATAGCGCGAGCCCGCCACGCGCGACGTTGGCTGGTCGCTTTTTCCCCAATCCCATGCCTTGCCTGCGATCGCCTCCGATCGATTTGTTTATGCCGATTTCATCCCTTCACCGACACGTGTTCCGTCATCGCCGAGGCTGGATCGCAACCGCCGGATTGCTGTCCATCGCCAGCATCAGCGTGCTTTGGCTCAGCTCTGGGACGCGCCGACGACTTCTCTCGCACGCTCGCCGTCCCACGATGGAGATTGCGCTGCAAACCAGCGCTTCGTCGAAGATTGCCTCCCCCCTAAACTCGGCGATCGCGGCAGAGTTGGTGACGATGGCCAACTTCGATGGCGAAATCGAACCCTCGACGTCCGAGCCCACCCCAGAGAGCTCGACGACCTCCGCCGCGCCCATCACAAAAGCCACCCCGCTCGCTTGGAGCCGTTTCCGCGGCCCCAACGGCACCGGCGTTAGCGACCAAACCAACATCCCGCTGGCTTGGAACGATGCCGAAAACATCGCATGGAAAACACCGCTGCCAGGAGCCGGCTCCTCCAGTCCGATCCTGACCGATCGCTTGGTGCTGGTCACCTCCTATTCGGGTTACGGAGGGGAAGAGCGACGAGGATCGATGGAGGGACTGCAGCGACACCTGACGTGCATCAATCGACAAACCGGCGCGATTCTTTGGACTCGCACCAAGCCGGCAGTCCTTCCCGACGATCCCTATCAAGGCATGGGCGTACCGGAGCACGGTTATGCGACGAACACTCCGGTCACCGATGGCGAGCGTGTGTTTGCATTCTTTGGCAAGTCCGGTGTGGTGGCCTTTGATATCGAAGGCAACGAACTCTGGCAAACCAGCGTCGGCACCGAATCGGGGAATCGCGGCTGGGGCACCGCAGCCAGTTTGATCCTTTACGAAGACTTGGTCATCGTCAATGCAGCCGAAGAAAGCCAATCCATCCGGGCATTGAACCAACGCACCGGAGAATTGGTATGGACCGCCGCCGCATCGTCGCTCGAACTGGCGTATGGCACTCCGGTGATCGCCAACGTCGATGCGCAGCGCGATGACCTCGTCATCGCGGTACCCGGCGAAGTGTGGGGCATGAATCCCCGCACCGGAAAACTCGTGTGGTATGCACAGACTTCCCTGACCGGCAATTTGTCGCCGAGCGTGATCCTCCATGAGGATGTGGTCTATGTGTTCGGAGGCTATCGCTCGTCCGGTTCAACCGCGATTCGCATCGGTGGCACGGGGGATGTCAGCAAGACGCATGTGGTTTGGACCAGTCGCAACTCCTCGTACGTTTCCACACCTGTTTTGTGCAACGGCGCGCTGTACTGGATCGACGATCGCGGAACTTTCTACGCGACGTCCGCCGAAACGGGAGAACTTCTACATCGCGAGCGGGTTTCCGGTATCGAGTCGCGAGATCGGCCCGTATACGCATCCCCCATCGCCGTCGGAGAGAAACTCGTCTTTCAAACGCGCCACGATGGCGTCTTTGTCGCGGCCGCCGATCCCAACTGGAAGCTGCTGCACCACAATCGCTTGACATCCGATCCGAGCATGTTCAACGCCACGCCGGCTGTCGGCGATGGCCAACTGTTCCTCCGTTCTGACTCCCATCTGATTTGCATCGGTACAACGTCGCGATAAGGGGCGATCGGTTTCGATCCTCCCTTCGCGATGGCGTAAACGATGCAACGCTGTTCCTCCCTCGATAAGGAAAATCCAAATGAAGAAGTTGCTTGCGGCGTTGACCCTCTCGGGTGCAACGTTTGGTTTCTTGATGGCCCAGCCACCCGAAGGGGGGCCTGGCGGCTTCCCAGGCCACGGCGCACCTCCTGGTGCGCACAACGGTCCTCCGTCGCCGGAGCGCATGGTGGAGCATGCGTTTGAATTCGATGCCGATCACGATGGCAAATTGGATCGCAATGAA
>JBKCUI010000037.1:0-6591 GCA_046318495.1 Pirellula sp.
CGATTCCAAGCTTTGCGGATTATAGAGAGATGTACTTTCGAATTAACGGCATTGGGAATGCCGACTAGATTTGAAACGTCATCAATGTCAGCCCTGGAGAATAGACCAGGATACTTTGTCAAAACTTGCTGTTCCACTCTATGGTGGACCCAAACTTTTCCCCTTAGATTCGGATAAGACTTGAAGAAAGTGTTTGCATACGCATTATGCACTAGCACGCCCAGCTCGCCGACTTGGTAGACGTGCTCGCCGTGGACTTCGATATTGTAGACGGGCTGCGTGACTCGCGAAAGCGTGACGGACAGAACCACCGCAAGGCCATCCTGACCTTGAAGGGTCTCGCCCTCGACAAGTTCACCAAGCGGGACCCATTCCCGCCGTTCGACCGACCAGACCGGGTGAATCGTTGTGCCGGTGATGGTCTCGACTGCACCATCCGACCCCAGCACGTCGACGCTGGCCACGATATGCACTTCACGCGTGACGAACCGCGCGGTGACGACCGAGCCTTCGCCGTCGGCGATCGGCGGACAATCATCGATGGACGTGACCATTGCCAAGCCGGAGACGTCCAGCTCGGGCAGATTCAACGGCAAGAGTCGGCCAGCGCAAATACCGTTGGCCAGGATCCAAGAGCGTGGCCGGATCAGCTCGGCATCGACGATGCCGCCATCGCTCCGCTCGACGGTGATCGAAAGCTTGGCCCACGTCGCTTGCTCGGGTTCGGGCTGCGGATCGACTTCCCATCGATTGGGGTTCTTCGTCGGAACCCGGGCGCCGATCGGCAGCGACTCGATAGGAACAAGCTGCTCGGTGCGTGTCGCAACGGTTGCAAAACGTTCCGGAGCGAGCCAAGGGAGTTCCTGCGATGGTTCATCGAGCCAACTAGGGTCGGACCAATGGGAATCGATGCGCGGAGCGATGCCGGGCAAGCTCGAAACGGTGACGGGCGTCCCGGCAACGAAGCAGCCTCCTTGGATCAGTTTCGTGGCAATGCTTGCGCAGCGACCGGCGTCGTCGTATTGATTGTAGAGCTTCCAGACCATCGTTCCTTTCTTGGCAATCGAGGTCGGTGCCGGAACGAAATTGGCTGCCATATCCCCCAGGAAGTAGGATGTTCCTTCGTAGTCAACGTAATCGCCCAGGAACGGATTGTGACTTCGAAAATGGAACCACCAGGACAGCCATGGCGCTCTGACACGAGCGCCGGCAGCATTGCCTGTCCTGGATGCGTTACGCAGCGACACCAGCGGCTTCGCGTTTCCAATCGATAGCCTGGATCGAGGCGCGGGGGCCTTGCGTCGACCGGTTTAGCCGCCGCTTGCTACGAACAGGGAGAGATGGCAGAAACATCGAACGCAGAAAAATGAAGCGCCTATCTTTCTGCGTTCGATCTTTCTGCCCTATCGAGGAACCTGCCGGACACGCATCGCGTTGGAATTCAAACGCAGAGAAACGAAGAGCGCGGAGAACAGTCCGAAGGGGCCACCATGCGGCTTGTCCGTATGGAGCCCTGCTCGCAACCAGCCGTGCAATGCCCCACACCTTGTCGCCACCAGGTGGCTTGTCCACGTGGAGAGGTGATTCGATTTCCGATGGCTGCCATCGGATCATCCTCCGATGGGGACAAGCCCCATCGAAACGGACTGGCGCAAAGCAAAGCGAGAGAGGCACTCGCTAGCGCAAGTGGTGGAGACGGGCCTGGAGACCCGTTCTACAAGAGAAATTACGAGAGAGATAATGCTAGGTCCAATGCGATTGAGACGCATTCAGACGATAGAAACCGAGCAAAACACTAGCATTTCGCCATTTTTCAGCGGAGGGCACGGGACTCGAACCCGCAACCCCTTACGGGGCACATCATTTCCAATGATGCCGCTAGCCATTCGCTTACCCTCCTCCCGAACCGATTCCTAGCGTTTTCCGCCAGAACTCGCACTCTCGGGGGCTCGGGTGCTGCCACCCGATCCCTCAAAGCATATCCTAGGAGCCTCGAATCACAAGCCAACCTCCACCCCGTTTTCCCTCCAATTTTCATGAACCAGTGCCGCGCTTGGATTTATCGTAAAAACAGTACCAGCTACGACTTGCACTCCGTCTCCGCCCCGGTACCAAGCCCCGACAACCTCTCCCCGCACGACGTGCTGGTCGACATCCAGGCCGTCAGCCTCAACTACCGCGATGTGATCGCTTGGCGAAACCTCGCCGGCCGAAACGTCGAAGGCCGCGTCCCGGCTTCCGACGGGGCAGGCATCGTCCGGGCAGTCGGATCCGCCGTCACGGCGTGGAAGCCCGGGGACCGCGTCGCCGCTTGCTTCTTCCCTCGCTGGCAATCCGGCCGCTTCGCGCTCTCGCACCACCAGCACGACCTCGGTGGCAACCTCGACGGCATGCTGCGCGAACAAGCCGCTTTGCACGAAGATGCCTTGGTCCGCATCCCCGAACATCTGGACACCCTGCAAGCTTCCACGTTGCCTTGCGCGGCGCTCACCGCTTGGGTGGCTCTCGTGGAGCGGGGAGGACTGGCGCCTCAAAGCGAAACTGCGCCCGCTTCCGTTCTCGTCCTGGGGACCGGTGGCGTCTCGATCTTCGCACTTCAAATCGCTCGAGCCCTCGGTGCCACCGTCTACGCGACGTCCAGCGACGATGCGAAGATGGCTCGAGCTCTAGCGCTGGGTGCGGCCGCAGGTGTCAACTATCGCGCGCAGCCCAATTGGTCCGAAGCCATTTGGAAGCTCACCAACGCACAAGGCGTCGACCACGTGGTCGAAGTCGGTGGACCGGGGACGCTGGAGCAATCGATGAAGTGCGTCGCTGCCGGTGGCCAGATCGCGCTGATCGGCGTGCTGACCGGGTTCGGCCCGCCAACCGCAAGCCTCTGTCCGCTCTTGGCCCGCAACGTCCGGCTCGATGGCATCTACGTCGGTGCCCGCGATGCCTTCGTACGCATGAACGCGGTCCTCGAACAGCATCGCATCGCACCGGTCATCGATCGCGTGTTTGCGATGGACAATGCTCCTGATGCGTTCGCGCACCTCGAAAGCGGTCGGCATTTCGGGAAAGTCGTCATCCAGATCGAGCGCTAGGTTGGTGGCTAACGCCACTCGAGTAGACCTCGTACAGCACGCTCACTCACGTCGGTTCCAGCCGCTTGAACACGGCTGGAACGCGACGGTCGATTCTTGCTCACGAGCCTTGACCAATCGGGTTTTATTCCCGTCCGGCCGTAACTCCTGGCCAGTCGTCGGTTCGGAATGGCGTCAGGGGCAAACCACCAGCGCTGAACATGTTGCACACCGGGTTGTCGGCCCATGCATAACGAACCGCAACAGGCTTGGCAACGTTGGGGCTGGAGACGCGGATCTTGCCACCGTCCACGATCTTGGCAACGGCTGGATAGAACTTCTTGTCTTCACCGGCGATGGTGAATCCAACCGGATCCGCAACATCGAAGGGACGCCAGCCGTTGGTCAAGTGCTGGAACGTCAGCACGACCGCATCGCCATCGACTTCATGCGATGCATAACGAGGGCTTTGGTACTCGATCGGAATGTTGTACTGCTTGGCCAACGCCCAACGCGCCAATCGCCGCGCGACGTCGACTTTGTTCTTGGGGTGAATGTCCTTGCCTTCGCCGATGTCGATGATGACCGCTTGGCCGCCGTTGGGGATCTTGTCCATGGTCATGGTTTGGGCTTCGCGCAATTCGGCCCAATCGCTCTCGCCGGGTTCTTTGGCTTCGGCTTTGAAGTCCGCCAGTTGGACCCAGTAGAAGGGGAAGTCCCCTTGGCCCCACGCTTGACGCCAGTTTTGGATCATGAATGGGAACAGTTCGCGGTATTGGTAAGCCCGACCGGCATTCGATTCGCCTTGATACCAGATCGCGCCGCGGATGCCGTATCCCACGTGGGACTTGAGGACCCCTTGGTAGATGTTGCCTGGGCGGGAGTTGCCACGCATTTGGTTGCCGAGGTCTTTGAAGCTCTTTTCTTCGGCTTCGTTACGATCGGTCTTTTTGGAAAGTTCCTCGTACTTCGATTCGCGCGCGGCCCAGCTTTCGATGAGTTTGTCGAAGCGACCGTTGGCGTGGTGCGTGAGCAATCCGCGGTCGACCCATGCTTCGGCAGCCGATCCACCCCATGCGTTGTTGATCATGCCGATGGGGACACCGGTGGTTTGGTGGATTTGGCGTGCGAAGAAGTACCCCACGGCCGAGAAGCCGCTGACGGTATCGGGCGTAGCGACTTGCCATTTGCGGTCATCGTGCGACCACTTGGCTTCTTGCGTGCCGACTTGCGGGAAGTTGATCATGCGGATCTTGGGGAAGTTCGCTGCGAGCTTTTCCAGATCGGGGTCGTTGCTGGCTGCGACGGACCATTGCATGTTGGATTGCCCGGAGCAGATCCAGACTTCGCCGACGAGGACATCCTTGATGGTTTGCGTGGAGCTGCCTGCGACGGTGAGCGTGTAAGGCCCGCCTACGGGGAGAACCGGAAGCTTGGTGCTCCAATCGCCATTGGCATCGGTCGTAGCGGCGGCCCGTTGATCGCCGATGGTGATGGTGATGGCTTGTCCGGGATTGTCGCGTCCCCAGATTTTGTTTTCTTGTCCCTGTTGAAGGACCATGCTGTCGGAGAAGATGTTGGGCAGCTTGACTTCGGCTTGTGCAATCGATGCTTGCCATGCGGGCATGCCGATGCAGGTCGCGCCGATCGCCAAACAGCGCAGCCAGGTGGCGCGCCAACGTGAAGGCAGATGACTCTTCATAAGAGAACCTTTCTGAAGTCCCGAATCGCAGTCGAATCGGTCTCGCGGGAGGATGGAAGGAGGGAGCTGGCAAACGGGCTCAACCGATGTGAAGCCAATGCGCGATCTGTCGCCAGCCGACATGATGCAAAAATAGAGTAATGGTCCACACTGCCAGTGCAATGACGGGTGCCGACAAAAAGGTTCCTGCCGCGTCGCGCATCCGCGGCTGAAATCGCATCACCGCCAACCCCAAAAGGGTGATCGTCGCGGAAACCAAGGCGATGACCGCGATGGCTTGCCAGCCCAGCAATGTTCCAGCCAAGCAGCAAAGAATCGTGTAATGCCAGCGCCATGCGCTGGAGGTTGCCACAGATGGCATGTCGTGCTCGCCATCGATCCTTGCTGAAAAGTCATCTCCATTTCCGGCTGCATCCGCGTCGGGGGCGATCGAGGGTGCCGAACTCTTGGCGAACAGGAATCGAGCCAGCAGAATCGCCAACGCGCTGCCCAGGCATGCACCGACGATTCCACCCAGTGCGGCGGTGATCGTTTGGTCGAACCAAGGTGCTCCGACGTAGGGCTGCGGCGAGCCAAAGGGTTCGTACCACCGGACGGGGCACAGAACGCGATTGCACGAAACGGCGACGGCGTAGAGGGCGACAAAGACCGCCAAAGGCAAAGCAGGAAATCGCAATCGATCCATTTGCGATGCGATCAGCATCAGAGCGATCGAGAACAGACTGCAATGCGCGACGTAGGCACCGATCAGGTCCCATTTGGGATAGAAGACGGTTTGAACGATGCCCGCACCGAACTTCCAATCGCGGTGAGGCAAGTTGTATCCGTTGGAGAACAGCTCGATGCCAGCCAGGGCCATGAAGATCAGCCCGAGGGCGACTTCCATCCAGACATAGCGCGGAGCGATCGGAAGATGGCAACGGCGACAACGCCCTCGCAGCAGCAGCCAACCAAAGACGGGGGAATTGTCGATGAGATTCAACGGCGAATCGCAAAAAGGACAATGCGAGCCGCGGGTCACGATGGTTTTTCCGCGCGGGGTTCGGCTGGCGACGACATTGATGAAGCTGCCGATGCTCGCTCCCAAATAGAGGAACCAGAACATGAACCAATACTCGCACGTTCGCAGCATGAAGCGAATCGAGATCGAGATTTCCGGATCTGTGCGCGAGTACTTCCAACGCGTCGTGGCGATCTTGTGACGGATCTCCAGCGGTGGCAGGACCACGGCGTAGATCAGCCATCCTCCGATCAGAATTGCGAGCAAGCATAAGATCGGCCAATCCCTTTTCAAACGCCATCGCCTCCACCTTTTTCGCGGAGGATGGGAAGGGCTTGGGACCGCTTCCTGGCCGGCCACCACCGGCAACTCCGGTGCAACTGTTTGTTCTGAATCGTCGCGGCCCGAGGGCGAATGCGCAGCATCCAACGGCAGAGCATCCGATGGGGCCGATGGCTGTGTACCGCTGGGGTCCGTCCCAGGTCGATTCGTGGAAGGATCAGCGGGGATCAATACGCTCCTCGCTTGCCTTGAAACTGTTGCAAGAGATCCTTGAGCGGATCGCGAGCGGGTGCTTGGGAGGACGAGTTCGGGAGGTTCTTGGGGTTGAGTCGCCGCACCGCGCCTGGAGTCTGCGAATCGGCTGCGGCGCGATACGCATCGATCACGCTG
This sequence comes from Pirellula sp., assembly GCA_046318495.1. Classification (GTDB taxonomy): domain Bacteria; phylum Planctomycetota; class Planctomycetia; order Pirellulales; family Pirellulaceae; genus JBKCUI01. The sequence goes on from JBKCUI010000037.1 coordinate 6,440, forward strand.
TTGTCTTCGATGGCCGCTCCGGCTGGGAGCAGAAAGAAGCCGACGCTTCGCGGTTGGTAATTGACGTCCTCGATCGGGTTGGGGCTTTTGCCTGTGCGATCGATGGCGATCGACTGGAGGAACTCTTCGTAAATGCTGATGTCGTAGAGAAC
>JBKCUI010000038.1:0-33569 GCA_046318495.1 Pirellula sp.
CCCCCGCTTTGCTGGATTACCAATGCCTTCGATCGTTCGCCCGCCGAGCTCTTGTGGATCGATAGCCCTGCTTGGGCCGAACTGCAAGGCAGCTTGCTGAATCTCTCCTATGGGTATGGAAAGCTCTATCTCGTCCTGCACGAATCGGTGGATGGCATTCGACAAGGGGGCATGATCGAATTGCCCATTCCAAGCTTCCCCACCGGTGTGATGCGAGGAAGGTTCCATCCTCAAACGCCCAGCCTCATCGTATGCGGGATGTTCTCTTGGGCCGGCAATGCCACCGCTCCCGGCGGCCTGTACCGCTTGAAAAAAACCGCGCGCACCACAACGCTCCCCTTGGAATTGCATGCCACCACCGAGGGATTGAAACTGCAATTCGCACAACCGCTGTCGCGCCCGTCGATCTCGCCCGAACGCATTCGAGTCGAAGTGTGGGGCCTCAAGCGTTCCGCCAAATATGGATCGGAACACATCGATCCCCATCCGCTCACGATTCGCGCTACGGAACTCTCCGACGATGGTCGGACGTTGCTCCTCCGCATCGAGGATCTGAAGCCGACTTGGGGAATGCAAATCCAGTACGAATTGCAAACCGCCGACGGCCAACCGATCAAGGGCACCATCCACAACACCATCCACCGCTTGGGAGAATGAGCGTTGTGTCCTTGCCCCGTTCACCCCACCAGCGACCCTGCCATCATCCATCGCCGACAAACATGGACGATCGATTGTTCGTCATGCAGCGGCAACACGGGCAAGTGATGCGCGACCAATTGCGCCGCAGTCTCCAAGTAACTGCTATGGGCCTGATTGACGATCACCGTCACGGAGAACCCTCGCCTTCGCAGCATCGACAAACTCAATGCAGCCTCAGGCGTGACGCTTTGTACGATCGCCAGAACGGATAGCATCCGAGGCATGCGGCTTTCGGTCTCTGAAATCAAATCGCCCAGTTCCAGACCATCGGTCCGCTCGATCCGAGCGAGCATCCGATGCAATTCGGCAAAGTGTTCCGGCCCGCGATCGGGGCTGAGCACCACCGGCCGCAATCGATGGCTCTCGGCCTTCATGTCGAGGTTTCGCATGGCGGCCGTGCGATCGCTGAACAGCCCGTCGGTCGCGATGTCGCGCATCCGATCGGCCGCATCCCGACCATTGGTGACCAAACCAAACGGCTGCCCCATCCGATACAGCATGTGCGCGATCGACGCTGCCGCAGTCACCGCCAAATCGCTTCGAACCGGTTCGTTGGATTGCGGATTGGACTTCGCATGCAAGTCCAACAACAACATCGCTCCTTGCATGCAGGTCGGCTGAAACATGCGCGTATGCAGCACTCCGGTCCGCGCCGTCGCCTTCCAATGCACGCGATTGATCGGGTCTCCAGCGATATACTGGCGAATCCCGACCATCAACGTCGGATCCTCCATGCCGCGATCTTCGACCCGCAGTTCTCCCATCGGTCGCCGGCTGGTGATCTCCATCCCTTGCAATTCGATGAGCTTGGGCAGCACCACAACGTACTGCGGTTGGCTCACCACGCGATAGCTGCGATGCAGCCCCAACAAGTCTCCGGTTTCAATGACCGAAGGACCGATCTGATAGTAACCACGTCGCAGCGTCTGCAGCGTGTACGTCATCAGGGACACTTGATGCGGACGAAACCACTGCAACCGCGCTACCTGCCCGGTCAACCGCAACGCGGGCGGAGGCAGTTTGAGCGCCGCCTTGGAAATCCGATCTTCGATAAGCATCCACGGGATCCAATACCCGCTTCGATTCGTGATCCGCAATCCGACCGATAGCGACTCTCCCACCGGCAATTCCGACACCGCAGTTTGGCGCTCGACCACGATCGCTTTCGCCCAACCGGCCGACAGGTGCCGGGCCAATTCGATGGCGATCAAAAACGTGCTTACCCCCAGCGCGAACAGATTGGAGCCGGTCAGGATGCCAAAGAGCAAGAGCAGCGTGATGATCGGAAGGAGTGCCATCGATCACCGCGTGGGCTCTTCGAGCGTAGGGACTGCGATCTCAGCAACGATTCCATCGAGGACTTGATCGGCGGTGATCTTGCGCAAACGGCTTTCGGGGCGCAATATCAACCGATGGCTCATGACTGGCCCGAGGATCCGCTTGACATCATCGGGCTGCACGAAGGCCCGACCTCGAATCGCCGCCATGGCTTGCGAAGCTCGAAACAGCGCGATGGTCGATCGCGGTCCGCCACCCAACGCGAGGTTCTCATTGCCGCGCGTTTCATGCACGATCTGCAACAGGTACTGGCGAACTTTGGGATCGACATAGACTTCTTTGACCAAGCGTTGGGCTTCGAGCAACTCTTGCACCGACACCACCGGCGCCAAGGCATCGATCGGGTGCTGCTTCTCAAGCAACTGCAGCATCCGGAGCTCTTCCTCCATGGAAGGGTACCCGAGCGAGAACTTCATGAAGAACCGGTCGAGCTGCGCTTCGGGAAGCGGAAAGGTCCCTTCGTGATCGACCGGGTTCTGCGTTGCGATGACCAAGAACGGCGGTGGCAATCGATGGGTCTTTCCGTCGACTGTCACGCTGGCCTCGGCCATGGCCTCAAGCAACGCGGATTGCGCTCGTGGAGTCGTCCGGTTGATTTCGTCTGCGAGCAAGATGTTGGCGAACACCGGCCCCGGACGAAACTCAAACTCGGAGGTCTTCTGATTGAAGATCGACGATCCCGTGATATCGCCAGGCAACAGATCCGGTGTGCATTGCACCCGTTTGAAAGAACCCCCGACGCTGGCTGCCAAGGCCCGCGCGAGCATGGTCTTGGCAACACCAGGAACGTCTTCGAGCAAGATATGCCCACCCGAAAACCACGAGACAAGCGACAACACCAACTGCTTGCGTTTGCCGACAATGCATTGCTCGACGTTGGCGATGATCTTGCGCGAGGTCTCGTGGACTGCGGTGGACATGATGGAACTCTACTAGAAAAACTTACTTGGGAGGCAGATTCAACAATGCGTGCGTCCCGCTCTTGCCCGCCACCGCGATGTCGATGCGCCCATCGCCGTTGAGATCCCCAGTGGCGATCTGCAACCCGATCCCGACGTGCCCTTGCTCGATCGGGGATTTGGTGAACTGGCCATTCACGTACGAGTACGCATGGATCTCCGGCATGTCTTGACCACCTGGATCCCCACCATTGTGCGCGTAGTAACGCTTGCCGGTGATAATCTCATCGCGACCATCTCCGTCGAGGTCGGCCATGGCCAGCGCGTGCGGCTGCGAGAATTTGTTATCGATCAACTTCTTCTCGAATTCGATCGAGCCATCGGCCGCTTTGCCCGTCTGCCGCCACCACCACAAACCGTAATCGTGTCCGGCTCCGACCAGGATGTCGTTGCTACCGTCGCGATCCAAATCGACGACGATCATCGGGATGCTTCCTTGAACGTTCCAATTGGCATGAAACTTCCAGTCGCCGTCCCAAGGTTTTTCGGGTTGCTCGTACCAACCGTGCCCGAGCAGCAGGTCCACGCGACCATCGCCGTTGATGTCACCGACCCCCATGCCGTGTTGATTGCCCGATTTGCCGATGACCTTTTGTTCCAGGGAGTAGCTGGAGGTCTTGCCATCTCGATTGCCGTTGTCCACCAACCGCCAGATGGTCGGAGGATTCTTGTTGTTCCAACTGTTGACCACCCAATCGAGGATGCCATCGCGATCGATGTCGACCATGAGATGGGCTTCGTTCTCGGATGCTTTCGTATCGACGAACACATTCCGCGCCCAGGTGTGCCCCAATCGCAGTCCTTCTGGACCGGGGTTTTCATACCACGCCAACTCAGTGGGCACAAAGCTCCCGGCGATCACATCCATCCGTCCGTCGCGATTGACGTCCAACAGAAAATCGCCGTTGCTCTGCACGTAGCCGTTCCAGTCGTCGATGTTGCGAAGGGGGCGAGGCGTCAAGCTCGGGCTCTTGTACCAATGGCGACCCGCCACGATATCCAGCTTCGCATCCCCATCGACATCGCCGATCGCGCAGCCTTCGTTGGCATCGAGCGCCAACGGCAAGATCTGCCAACGGATGGGCAAGGGCTTTTCGATGCATAGCGGCTCTTCGGCCAGGAGTGGGCTGCTGGCTGTGCACGCAATGGCGGCGCAGCCCCAGCGCCACCATCGCTTGGCGAACGCCGACGATGTGTAAGTCGGATGAGACATGAAACAAATACCTCCAATACGAGTGCCATCGGGAGAGGATGCGACTTCATTCGGGCGATCGGTCGCGCTACGGTGAACAGTTATTGAGCGGGTTGCAATGCATGCTGCTTGAGCCACTCGGCGATCTTTTCTTCGCCTTGGCGGACAAACGTCTCCATCTGCTCGACTTCGACAGCGTTGTTGCCTTGTTCGTGCTTCCGGAACAAGAACAGATAGGTTTCATTCTGGGGGCGATAACGATGGAAGAACCATTCGTTCTTTTTCTTGACCGCGGCGCGGAGTTCTTCTACCGCTTCTGGCTGCTTTTCCGAGAGCCGATCGATGGCGGCGCCATTCAATCCCAACTGGCGCACCAGTTCCGCTGCTGCTTTGCGATAGCCCGCGTCGTTCCAAGCGATTCCATCGCGGGTGAATCGTTCATTGGGTTCGAACTTTTCCAGGTCGAGCACAGTGCAATCTTTTTCTCGGCCCAAATTGCGGATCTCGGCAGCGAGTTTCGCAAGCTGCTCGTTGTAAGCGGTCGGGTCGGGATATTGCGAGCCTGCGTTCTCGCGGCGCCGGGGGATGACCAAGACCACGCGGCAATCGCGTTTGCGAAGATCCTCGATCAGCTTGGCATAGCCCGCGACGCACGCGCTGCGTTCCGACTCGCCGCCGAATGCTTCGTTCTCACCGTAGCAGACCAGCGCGAGCTTGGGCGCCGCGTACTCCAAATCCCGTTGCAATCGCGCGTAGCCATCGGGCCGCGAACCGAATACCGCACGCGCGTCACCGTGCACCGTATCGCCGCTCCAGCCCATGTTGCGAAACGTCACTCCGGGGACTTGCAACCCGATCATCATTTCCAGCCAAGGATGGTTGTGCATCCGCTCCACCCATCCGCCTCCGAGCAACACGATGCGATCGCCTGGTCGAACGATGGAGCCACCTTCTTGCTTCGACGCAGCCGGGGCTGGCTCTTGACTCAAAACATCGCCGGCAACGCCCAAGGGGAACGATGCGGCCATCATCGCAATCGCCAAAGGGCGCCAACGTCGGAAGCGGGGGAGAGAGAGGATTCGCATAGCAAGTCCGCCGAAAGGAGTGGAAGTCAAAGGTGGGAGAGCGCTCGGTCGAGGCTCTCCGATTGTAGTTGAAACGGGTTGCGACGTGTCGAGATCGGTCCAACTGCGGTGTTTTGCAGTCGGCCATCGCGCGTGGTATTCTAGCGGAGCCTGTTTTGTGGCGTGGTCGCCGAAGCGATCTGCCGAAACCACCTCGTCGCGACCCGCTCTCGATTTCTCTCCTAGAAAGTACACCTTCTATGCCGATCCGATCCGTGCCCCTCCGTAATCTCCTGCGATGGTCCCTGGGCTGCGCCGGTGCCATGGCCGCTCTCGCTTGCCCGATGGCCTCCGCGCAAGAATACCTCAACGGCATCGAATGGAAGCAACCGCCGTTGGTCACCCCTGGCAAGACCAACGATGCGCCTCCTTCGGACGCCGTGGTCCTGTTCAATGGCAAAGACCTGTCGCACTGGAAGGGTGCCGACAACTGGAAGATCGACGGAGATGCCATGGTCGCCGGCCGCGGCTCGATCACCAGCGTCGATGAATTTGGGGATTGCCAAGTCCACATCGAGTGGTCGTCCGCCACCCCTCCGAAAGGGGATGGTCAAGGCCGCAGCAACAGCGGCGTGTTCCTGATGGGCATCTATGAATTGCAAGTCCTCGACTCGTTCGAGAACCCGACCTACTTCGATGGCCAAGCCGGTTCGATTTACAAACAAACGCCACCGATGGCCAACGTCATGCGCAAGCCCGGCGAGTGGAACACGTACGACATTCTGTGGACAGCCCCGCGCTTCAACGAAGACGGCTCGCTCAAGTCCCCGGCCTACATCACGGTCATTCACAATGGCGTCGTGATTCAGAACCATTTCGAGCTCAAGGGAGACACGCCGTTCAATCGCCCGCCCAAGTACTCCAAACATGCAGATAAGGGCCCGATCTCGTTGCAAGACCACGGCGATCCGGTTCGCTTCCGAAACATTTGGGTTCGTCCGTTGGTGCCGGTAGAAGGCAAGCAAGTCCGCAAGCCGTTCCTGCGCAACGGCAAGGAAGAAACGCCGATCGAGAAGTAATCCTCATCGCCGAAAAGAACTCCAACGCGCGTCGGGCTGGTATCGGGGTGCGACGCGTCTGTAGGACGCCGCTCACTCCCGGCGGCCGCGCACTTCGGCTTGCAACTGATCGATCTCTTGCTGCAACGGTCCCAGATCGAGCACCGGTTCCACGCTGGGCTCGCGCGGGCCCGTCGGGCGTCGTTGGCACTTGAAGAACTGCGAAACGTAATGCTCCAAGCCCTGCTTCTCGGGCACCTTGAACCGATCCCCTTTTTGCAAGATCGGTCGGTAGTCATGCATCTGGCCAAACTGCCGATCACCCGCGACTTGGCACGGGAACCAATGCCCCTTGCCTTCGTCATCCTCCAAGTAAAACTCGGGATAACAATGCTCGGGGATCCAAACGCAACGCGCGGGAATGCCACTGGCTCGGCAGATCGCGATGAAGATGCCTGACATCTCTTCGCAATCCCCCTTCTTGTCCTTCATCGCTTCGCGCGTGTTCCGGATCGTGCCATTGCGATACTCGATATTGTTCCGCACCCAATCGTAGATCCTTTCGACATGCGACCAAGCATCCGGTGGATTGGACTCCTTGATGCTTTTGGCAATCCGCTTGATATCCGACGCGTTGGCATCGATCATCGGGCTATTGCCCATATGCCAATTGAGTTCCTTGGTGTTAGTCTTCTTCGGGATGCGAAAGATCGACGTATCGGTAGGCGGATTGATAAACGACTTCTCAATCTGCACTTCGAACAAGATGTCCATGTGGTTGTTCGGGGGCAAACCGGGAATGCTCATCAAGATCTGACGCGCGAGCGGTTGTGCATTGACCGGCAACTCTCGAAACTGCCACGACACAACGGGAGGTACTTTCGTCCCGGTTACGGTCACCTTTTGCTCGGGCCAATCGATCGGAAACGCGATGGTGGCAAAGAGCTGCGTACAAAAGTTATCGTTCGAATCAAACCGCATCCCAAACTCCATGTCGAGCCGACGCGGTGCAAAGAGCTGGATCCCCTTGTCGCTGCCAGCGCCATCGCTGATCGCTGATGCAGCATCCCCTTCCGCTGGAGGTTGCTCGCCAGGTGCCGCCGCTTCTGCCTCCGGTGGCTCGCCTCCATCGCCCGCATCGGGCTCTTGGCACCAACCACAACACGACAATCCCAGCACCGCGACCGCGCTCGCAAAGCGTGCGATGGCGGGCCGCGTCCAAGCTTGCAGGACGAATGCAATTGGCCGTTGAGCGTGCATCATGGCAAACGATTCCAACATCGAGTCAAAAAGATCCCATGGTGGGTCGAAACGGCACCGCAGGCGAATCCCACGGCGCGACCTACCTTTCAGTGTGTCTCTCGGAACCTAGGTTTTGCAGTCGGATACGAGCGGAATACCCGGAAAATTTGCGTCACAAATCCCCATCCCTGCCGCTCGAATTGGACGGTTGTATCGATTCTGTCACCGTCGCTATCGTTGGCCGTTTGTCGCTACGCCGGTCAACTCGTCCCGTCTGCTCGGTTACAATCCTGGGTCGATGATCCCATCTCACACCCATGGATTTCCAAGCTCCCTCATAACCGCCTGCCCCGCACTTCCACTATGAACTCGGCCCCGATCCCGCGTCGTATCCATTCTTTTTCGCTCAAATCGCTTCCTGCGACCTTGGCCACGCTTGCCGCCATCGGCACGTTGGCCATGCTCCCAACAGGAACTCAAGCCCAGCTTCAAAAAGCACCGGACGTTCTTCCCGCCGGCACCGAACAAATCACGGAAGGCCGCGTGACCGCTACCATCGCTTTCCTCGCCAGCGACGAACTCGCGGGACGCGGTACGGGGACTCCCGAATTCGATATCGCCGCCGCGTACGTAGCCGCTCGCTTCCGCGGCGCCGGACTGGAAGGCGCCGGCAACGAAGGGAGCTTCTATCACGAAACCATCAGCGAACAAACGCGCACCCCAAGCGATGTTGTCTTGGAAAGCGCCTCCAAGGAACCGATCGCGCACGCAGGATTGATGCTCGCCGGCCGCGATGCCGTCGATTACCGAGGCCGCGTGATCGATGTCTCCACCGAAGCCATCGTAAACGAACCCCCTGCTCCCGGCAGCCTCAACGGAATCGTGCGCGGCGCGTTCAACACCCAAGCCAAAGGCTCGCGGGCCATGTCCCAACTGCAACGCGTCGCCAACGCACTGCAATCCGCCGGCGCGCAAGCCCTGCTTCTCGAAGCCGAACCCGATAGCGAATGGATCAAGCTGGCCGAACTCGCTCGCACGCGCCCTCGCGTCGAAGGAAACGCACCCAATGCACCTGCGCGAGCCAACCTCCCCATCCTCTTGATCTCCCCGGCCACCAAACTTCCCGAAGAAATCCACCTCAGCGTACCGCCACAACTCGTCGAAAAGAAATCGATGCGCAACGTTATTGGTGTCCTGCGCGGCACCGACCCGGAACTCGCCTCCCAAGCCGTTTTGTTCAGCGCCCACCTCGATCACTTGGGCTCGAATCCGAAGCTCCCCGGCGATGGCATCTACAACGGCGCCGACGATGATGCCTCGGGAGTCACTGCCGTGCTGACCTTGGCCGATGCCTTTGGAGCCATGCCAACGCGACCCAAGCGTTCTCTGCTGTTCATGACCTTCTGGGGCGAAGAATCGGGCTTGCTCGGTTCCAAGCAATTCTGCGCAACTCCCTCGTGGCCGCTCGACAAGATCGTGGCCAACGTCAACATCGAAATGATCGGCCGTCCAGAAGGAGGCGCGCGCGGCAAGATCTGGATGACCGGTTGGCAAGAGTCCAATCTCGGGACCCTGATGAACGCCTCCAGCAGCCGCTTCGGCGTCGAGATCTTTGAACATCCCAAATTCAGCGCGATGCTCTATCGATCGAGCGACAACTGGTCGTTCGTCGAACGCGGTGTCGTCGCTCACAGCTTTTCAGCAGGCTCGCTGCACCCGGACTACCATCAAGTCGACGACGAGTGGGATCGGCTCGAAATCCCTCACATGACCCAAGTCATCCGAGGACTGATGCTCGGTTCATTGCCCCTCATCGACGGCAGCCAGACACCGCAGCGCGCGGCGCAAAAACCCGCCCCGTAGCCCCAACATCCCATCGTTTCCTTCCAATCCTGCATTCGATTATGGCCTCCAAGAAAATCCTGTTCCTCGTCGGCGACTTCGTAGAAGACTACGAAATCATGGTCCCTTATCAGATGCTCCTCATGATCGGGCATGAATGCCATGCCGCATGCCCCGACAAGAAAGCGGGCGATTACGTTACCACCGCCATCCACGACTTCGATGGCTACCAAACCTATAGCGAAAAACCCGGCCACCGCTTCACGCTCAATACCGATTTCGCTTCGATCGATCCCGCCTCCTACGATGCCTTGGTCTTACCTGGCGGCCGCGCCCCCGAGTACCTGCGACTCCATCCGCGCGTCCTCGAGATCGTCCGCCACTTTGCGGACCAGAACAAACCGATCGCGGCTATTTGCCATGGCCCGCAGATCCTAGCAGCAGCCAATGTGCTCCAAGGGCGGCAATGCAGTTGCTACCCAGCCGTGCAATACGAAATCACCCTCGGTGGCGGGCAATACCAACCCCCGAGCGCTGGCTACGACTCGGTGCACGTCGAAGGCAATCTGGTCACCGCACCCGCATGGCCCGCGCATCCGGCTTGGATCCGCGCGTTCGCCAAACTGCTCGGCAGCCGCATCGAAGCCTAATCGCTCGCAAGCGTCCTGCGCTAGCCAGCCTTGGCTTGGCGGATCGGATCTGCATCGCGGGATGGCTCGATGGAATAGAACGCCGCTTCGTCGACTCCATCGCCGTCGAAGTCGCCGACCACGACGCCATCCCCTTCGCCCGCCATCTCGAACACGCGGTCGGTGGCATCCATGCGGCCGTTGCCATTGCTATCCACGATCAGTTGGTTGCCTCGCACCACTGCGATTTCATCGAGACCATCCCCGTTGAAATCGCCGACGATGGCGATGTCTCCAGCCCGACCGAACTCTGCCATCGTGTCATGGCTGGTATCGAACTGACCATCCCCATTCACGTCCAACCGCCAAATGCCGTTGCGGAAGATCCCCAAACTCGACACGCCATCGCCATTGAAGTCCCCAGCGATCGGCTGATCTCCTTGATCTCCGAACCGGAAGACGTGGTCGACCACGTCGGATCGCGGCTCACCCGTCGCGCTGCGTTGCATCCAACGGCGCATCAACTCTTCCGCTTCGTCTCGCGGAGGCATGTTCTTAGGCTTGGTCAGATGGCGATTCTCTGGGTCGGGCAACCCTGGCTCGCGCTCGATGGCAGCCATATCCCCCGATCGCTCGAGCCCCCACACGCCAATATCATCCTTGCCATCTCCATCCCAGTCGCCAACGACCGGCAGATCCCCTTCGGCCCCGAGCTTGGCCCACAAGTCCGAACGATCCCAACGCCCGTTGCCATTGATGTCGAGCAACCACTCTCCATCTTTGAAGAGCGCCACTTCATCGCGCCCATCGCCGTTAAAGTCCCCAGCCAATTGAATCGCACCCGCGATGCCAAAGGCTTCGCGCGATAGAGATTGCGGAGGATTGCGATACCCTGTCACGATGTACCACCGCCCCGGATACATCGTGTCGATGGTCCACTGCGCAAAGTTGAGCAGTCGCGACGATCGAGCCACCAAACCGCGATCGATGGCCTTGCGGTTCTGATAACCGCGAGGCTCTCCCGCATTGACGATGCTCAAGTGCCACGTGAAGTCCACCGGATACCCAGCGATGGCTTGTGCGGGCGGGTTGTCGATCAACGGCACAAAGGGCGCTGGAGCCAATCGCAATCCATTCGCGGCTGGTAGCTCCGGATCGAAGGGCTTGAAAGCTGCAGGCACGGCCAACGGCAATGGCACCGGTGTCACGGGAATCACCGGGGGCAACGGAGGCTCGGGCGCCCGTTCGACGCGCACTTCGCTAAAGTTATTGTCGATCGAGCCTTCGGCTGCAGTCGCTCGAATGCGGACGATGGCATCGCGCCTCGCTTGATTGACGCCAGCGCTTTCCAAGTACTCGACCAACGCCGCATCGATCGCACTCAATCCAACGCCGCCATTGACCGCAACGCCCCCCGTGCTACCTGCATGGTCGATCCCATCGAAGTACCCCGCTGGCTGGCTTTCGATGACTTGATAACTGCCGGGGCGAATCCCTATAAAAGCGTAGCGTCCAGCCGCATCCGTGGTCGTTCGGATGCCTCCGGCCACCGACACTCCGGGCAACACATCCTCTTCGGTCAGCGCCGACCCATCCGCTCGGCGCAATTCAAGCTTCACGCCAGCGATCGGCAAATCATCGGACGTGTACCAACCGTCCCGAATGCCAACCAACGAAGCGGGGGGCTGTCCGCTCTGTGTGACCAACGCATCGCCATCTTGGAAGACTCGACCTGCGATCGAGGTGGGAGGCACTTCGCGGAAATCGTACTCGATCCCCGCTTGCCCATCGCTAAGCGCAATGGCTTGTATCCGATCCCGCCCGCTCGCATCCCCTCCGAGCGAACCCGCGGATTGGCCTCCTTGGAAATACCCCATCGGTTGCTGTTCGCGCACCGTGTACGTGCCCGGTCGCAATCCGGTGAATCGGTAATGACCTTGCGCATCGGAAGTGACCGTCGCAATGACTTCGTTGCGATCGTTGAGCAACTCCAGCGTCACGCCTGCAATCGCAGGATCGCTTGGATCGCGATCGCCATCCTCATTCAAATCGGCATAAACATTGCCCGATAGCGAACTGGGCAACCGCTCGCAGAAGTCATAATCCTTCGCTTCGTCCCCGCCCCACAACTCGATCGACTCGATACGGGTACCGTTCACCGCATAGCCGATGGTCTTGCCATCCACCGTTCCAGCACGCGATGCCCCATCGATCAAGTCTTGGGGTTGCGACTCGATAACGGCATACAACCCGATCGGCAACCGACCGAATCGGTAACTGCCGTCGGCTTGGGTAATCGCCGTGGCGACCGTTTCTCCCTTGGAATTGACCAACGTCAGATTGACGCCAGCCAGCGGCTGCTTCCCGGCCGGATCGGTGGTGAAGCACGGATAACCGGGCAGTCCGATTTCGACTTGACCAGCGATCGATGCAGGAGGAATCTCGGCAAAGTTGTACTGCGTGCCGCGCTCACCGCTGCGCAGTTGGATCGAAGTCAAAACGTCGTTGACACTCGCTGCGCCGCGCAGTTGGTCGCCAACCTTGCCCACGCTGTCCTTGCCATCGAAATACTCGACCGGCTGGACTTCGGAGATGGAATAAGACCCAGGTGGCAACGCAAGAAACTGGTACGAGCCGTCGCGGCCCGTGCGCGTCGTTCGCGAGATGGTTTGCCCGGTGCTGGTCTGCAGCGAAGCAATCCGGACCTCGACCCCTTCAATCCCTGTCTCGCCAGCTTGCTGAATCCCGTCGTCGTTCCTGTCTCGGAAGACAATGCCGTGGACTTGCACCGGCTGGACTTCGGCGAAATTCAACTCGATGCCGCGCTGGCCTCCATCTGGCATCGCGATCGCAGTCAGCACGTTGGGATCGCTCGCCAAGGTTTCTCCCAGGACGGCGCCATTCAGCCCGGTGCCAGTTACGACCGTGGCATCGCGGCGACCTGGGGCTGCACCGACGCTCAAGTACCCGTCGGGCTGGATCTCCCGAATCTGATAGGTTCCTGGCTGGAGGCCCAAATCGATTCCGAACTCGTAGCGGCCATTGGCATCCGTGACGGTGCTGTTCCCAGTGGAAACATAGTCGTTGCCGACGCGCCGAAACAATTCGAGTCGAACTCCCGCGATTCCAGATTCGCCGGCATCGCGCGTTACATTCTCATTGGTGTCGACAAACACCGAGCCTGCAAGCGCGATCGGCTTGGGCTTTTGCACGACCGAGGCTGCTGCACCCGCCGTGCGGTCCCGCATGCCATCTTGATTGTCTGCGGGCAGACTCAATCCCGACGGCGCGATCGCTCCGTCGTAGCGGTTGGCAAAGGTGCCGCTGGCCGATGCGTTTTCAAAATTCGGCGCGCTGAAATCGGCTTCCAACGAGGAGCCTTCGAATTCGGCTCCCGAGGTGATCGGATCGAGCCCTTCGTTGAACTTCACGAGATCGTTGAGCCCATACAAATGTTGGACTTCGTCGACATCCACGGAGAAGTGCAATCGGTCTCCGGCAAAGAAGTTTTCAAAGTCCAGCACGATGGCCGTCGCCCCATCGTCGACCTTCGCGGTGACCTTGGCATTCGGATTGCGCGATTCCAAGGACACGACTCGGAACGGGAACGCATGGTCGGCCCCTCGGCTACCTTCGACGGTGTCGAACAAGTTGTCCCCTTGCGAGAACCCCGGTGCCCCTTGATCGGTCTTGATCACCAGCCGCGTCAGCTTGGTGTCGGCAGCGCCCCCTTTGAAGGTGATGTAGAACGAGTCGCCGTGGGCGTCGCTTCCCCCGTCCTCTTCAACGTACACACCTCCGACCCAAATCGGATCGACGTTGAACAAGCATCGCGACTCCAGGGACTCAAATCGGCCCCGCCGCGCATGAATTGCAGAGCGACGTCCACGGGCTTTGGCAGCCCCTCTCGCTCCGCGCTTCGCGCTGCGATCTTGCGTGTCGTTGGACCACAAGGATCGCGGCCATCGGCCGGAGTCTCGTTTGGAAGATGGGTTCGATCGCCGACTCATCGGATGCTCTCCTGGGAGCTGGAGTCTTCAAATTGAGCAGCAATCGGATGCAGGAATCTTCCCGATGCATCGAGGTCGTGTAGGGATTGCTGAATATTCCACGTGCGGATGGTCGTATCAAAGCCGCCGGAGACCAGATGCGATGGCGTGCGACGTAGCACCGCGATCGAGCCATCGTGGCCAACGAGCTTGGAGACAACATTGCCGCGTTGCAAATCGACAATGCGGATGCAGTTATCGCTACCCGAGACAGCGGCTTTGGAATCGTCGAGCAACTGCAACGCCATGAGCTTGCCCGCTGCAATGTCCCATTGCGATACCATGGTGCCTCGCTCGGCATCGATCGAGACCATGCGGCGATCTTCGCCAACGCTGATCACGCGATCATCTCCCGATGTGAAGGCGATGCCGCGAATGCGATCGAAGTGGGCAGCTTGACTCCAACGCAGTTTGCACGCCGCCGTCGCGTCGGCGGCGTTTGGAGATTCATTGCGATCCAGAACGCGTACAATGCCGTCGCGGCCGCCATACGCGATCCAATCATGCTGATGCGCGCATGCGATCGTCCGGATGTCATGGCAATCCGAACGATGCGCGACGACCAAATCGAGGTTCGACAGGTCCATGCGATACAGAGCATCGCTGAAGCCCGCGGTGTAGAGCGTCGTCTCGGACGCGAATACCAAGGCAAACAAGGCGTGCGAGGTAGAGCGATGCGCCAACAACTTCGGAGCAACCATCGGTTCCGATTCTCCGCCAGCCGATTCTCCATTTGCTGTGGATCGAGGGGACGCATCGAGCCGCCAAACCATGACGGATCCATCCTTCGCACACGAAGCCAACGCAGAACCGCTAGGATCAAAATCGACCGCCTGGACCCAGTCCAGATGGCCGGTCAGCGTCGCTAGGATCTTGCCGTCGCGGCAAGAAACAATGCGAATGGCGTGATCATCGCCGGCGGCGGCAATCCGCTGACCATCGCGGGAGATCGCTAGAGCCGTAATCACCGGCGACTCGCTCTGACCAGACAGAGGGGGCAACCGCAAAACACTCGGAACAGATACCAGGGAATCCGCAGAGAGGATCTCAGCCGGCTGGGTAGTTGGCAAAGATTGGGCCCAAGCCGCGTTGGTGGTATTCAGCCATGCTGCCCCCATCAGGACCATTGCGAAGCACCCGCAGCGGCTGTGGTTGGAGAACCGCAGCGCGGAGGTCTTCCCCCGGCGATTCCCCGTTTCCCCGGAGTGCATCCCATCTCTCGGCATTCACCGATCCTCCCTGATCGACTCCACGCGTAGCTGCTTTTGCCCTGCTTCGTGATATCGACGTCATCCGGGGTGCTCTTTCGCGAATCCGTTGTAGAATCGTTGGCATGTTCCTCCCGTTCCGGTTAGGCAAAATGTAAGGCCCAGATACTCCGTCCATGCATCTTCCCTGGATCCGACGAACGTTTCACCTTGCGACGGGCTCCCTGCGATCCCAGTTCCTGATTCCGTTAGCAGCCACGCTAATACTGGTCTGTGCAGTGCTAGCAGTCGTCTCGTGGACCATGGCAGACTACTATGCCCGGCGCAGCATTCGTTCACGCCTCCAGAGCGTCGTCAACCTATGTCGAGCGGCTCCGTTCCCGCTGACCGAAACCGTCTTGCGTCAAATGCGCGATCTTTCGGGCGTGGAACTGGTGCTGCTGGACGCTTCTTCGTTGGCGAACGGCGGTACTTCGCCCAAGAATACGGTCGGGACATTTCCCAAGAACACCGACTTGATCTTTGAAAGCCCTGCGATAGAAGCCATCGCCGCAGCAGCCGATCCCGCGCAAGAACTGCCGTTGCAATCGATCCGCATCGGCGCTCGCCGTTTCGACGCGTTGGTGGATCAAGTCCGCACGGGCTCGACAAACAATCCCAGCAATCGCTTGGTCGCTCTCATCGACGCATCGGAACGTCAGCGCGCAGCGCAACAAGCCTTTTGGATGCCCGCCCTGGCAGGCATTTTGTCCACGGTGGGCCTCGCCTTCGTAGCCACGTCGATCGCTTCGAGGATGGTACGTCGATTGGAACGCCTCGAGCGCCAAGTCGATTCCATCGCCACAGGAAACTACGACATTGCTGCAGTCGAAGGCACGCCCGATGATGCCATCGCGAGGCTGGCTAAATCGGTCAACAAGATGAGCCAGCAGCTCGAACGCGCCCAAAGCGAAATCGTTCGGGCCGAACGCTTCCGCATGATCAACCTCCTAGGCAGCGGAATGGCGCACCAGTTGAGAAACAATCTTGGCGGTGCCGTGTTATTGCTACAGACCGTGCTTCGTCGGCATGCATCGGACAAGAACTATCAGGAGCCCGACGAAGAATTGTCCATGGCCTTGAATCAACTGCGTTTAGCGGAAGAATCGATCCGCAGGCTCATGACGATGAGCAAAAGCGGTGTCCATTCGACCGATCGCCCGATGAGCATCCAAGCCATCCATCGAAGTTTGGAAGAATACCTGGGCTCTTTGGCCGAGCATCATGGAGTTCAATTGTCCTGGCATTCGCCCCCCGATGACGCCACGCGTCCCGCGGACCCAAACAGTGCGGATCCATGCGTCGTGCAACGCGGAGAAACGACCGTCGGAGCGATTTTGAACCTGATCATCAACGCAATCGAAGCCGCAGGCAAAGGAGGCCGCGTGGAATGCGTCTATGATCCGATGCTGCCGACTACCACCACGCCTCCCTCTCCAGCGCTGAACGTGCATCGATGGCGCATTCGAGACAACGGTCCCGGACCGCCCTCTTCCATCGCCGATCAGATTCTCGAACCGTTTGTCACCTCAAAACCCGAAGGCGTCGGCCTTGGACTCCCCACCACCGCGCGCATCGCCGAGCAAATGGGTGGGTCGCTCACATGGACGCGCCGCGACGCATGGACCGAATTCGTCTTTGAAATTCAGGAGCCACCATCACCTTGAACCGCGTTTGGATCATCGACGACGAACCCTCGATCTGCTGGGCGCTTCGCAAAAACCTCGAACTCGATCGCTATTCGGTGGAGGTCTATTCATCGGCCGAAGCTGCGATGGAGCATTGGCACGATGCAGCCCGACCCGACTTGGTGCTCCTGGACGTGCGGCTTCCCGGCATGGATGGTTTGGCTCTGCTGCGAAAATTCAAGGAGCTCCACCCCGACCTGTCGGTCATCATCATGACCGCATTCGGTGATCTGGAAACCGCGGTGGCCGCCGTGCGCGGACAAGCCTTTGAGTACCTGACCAAGCCCTTCGATCTCGAGCAAGCGCTTGAAACCGTGCGCCGCGCATTCCACCAAAAGCACTTGCACCATGAACTCAAGGATGCAGCCGAGTCACCTCAAACGCGCCACGAGATCCTGATCGGCCGCTCGGCTTCCATGCAAAACCTTTACAAGCAGATCGCGATCGCTGCCAAATCCGACTCGATCGTCCTCATCGAAGGAGAAGAGGGAACGGGCAAGAGCTTGGTCGCATCCATGATCCATCGCTTTAGCCATCGCCACGACCATCCGTTCTTGCCCAGCAATTCCAAAATTGAAAGCGACTACGAATCGGAATGCGAGCTGTTTGGTTCCATCGGATCGAATGATACCAGCGGGCACGCGATGCGCACCGGATTGTTCGAGTTGGCACAACAGGGAACCGTGCTGGTCGAGGATGTCGGCGCGATCTCGCTCGGATTGCAGATCAAAATCCTCCACGCGCTCGAGACGCAATCCTTCCACCGAATCGGCGATTCGTCGGCCAAACCCCTGCAGTGCCGCGTGCTGTTTTCCTCCTCGCAAGAACTAGAGAGATTGCTCGCAGAAGGAGAAATCGATCGACGGTTGGCGTCCCAGTTGGAAATCTTTCGCATCGCACTGCCACCGCTGCGGCAGAGGCGTGAAGACATCCCACCGCTGGTCCAATCCTTCCTCGCGAATCGAGGAAACCATCGCCCCATGCACATCACGGCGAAAGCCATGGAAGAACTGGAGCGGCGGGAATGGCCCGGCAACGTGCGAGAATTGAAGCAGACCATAGAACGCGCCGCCATTCGCGCTACCGGTTCCATGATTCAACTCGAAGACCTTCCCCCCGCCCGATCGTTCGAAGTTGCGGCCTTGGCCCCGACCTGTCGCCATGCAACCCTACAAGAAGCGGTCCGTCAATGGACCGCGGAGCGACTGGCCTCCGATCAGCAACGGATCACCGATGAGAACGTCTCCTGGGAGGCGCTGGGCACCCTGTATGAGGATTGCTTGAACGTGGTCGAACTACCGTTGCTCAAGAGCGTGCTCGAATTCCACTCGATGAACCGTGCGGCCGCCGCGAGCCATCTCGGACTGCATCGCTCGACCCTCCGCCAAAAAATGCGTCGCTACAACATCGAATAGAGCCGTTCTTCGTCGCCATCCCCCCCCATCATCAGCCCGACAAGGGTGGGTTACTCGATGCCCACGATGTCTGCGTTTCCCCTCCTCACGCACCCGGCGAACCCAAATCCCAGCAACGCTGAGCCGCTTCGCACACAGAGCGCGATCGAGTATTGCCTACTTTTGCGAATACGATACTCAGCTGCGAATGCGATTCTCAACTGCGAATGCGATACCCAACAAACCGCATCGAATCAATGCGTTCGAGTCTTGAAGACTCCGCTCTGACTTGTCCTTCAAAATGCGGATGAAAAAAAAGAGAATTTCTCCGCCCCGATACACGTCCAATTACGCCATCTAGACCTTAGCGGCAAATCGGAACCGATCTCTATTCCTCCGATGGACAACTTCGTTCATGCCGATCCTACACCCTCACGCGGGAGATTCGATCGTGCCCATCGACCATGTATGCAATTGCGGCGCTAAACTGCGGGTCAAGGACGAATTGGCCGGGAGAAAGGTAAAGTGCCCGAAATGCACGATGACCACAACCATTCCATTAGCGCAAGCCACTGAGGAAATCATCTCCGTACGGTGTGAATGCGGCAAATCCTATCAGGCCAAAGCTTCAACAGGCGGAAAAACATTCACTTGTTCCAGTTGCCACCAACTTGTACCGATCCCCAAATCGAATCCTACCGCTTCACTGGATTTGGCTCCATTCGGATCGACGCAAACCAGCACCGGCTTCGACGATCTTCTAGATACAAATCTCCCCGCTCTCGGCCTTCCAACCGGAAACCACGTACCCTACCACGCACCTCCGCCTCCATCCCCTAGCGTCAAAAGCAGATCGAGCGAAAAAGCTTCGAAGCCGAGAAAGCCTCCACCCAGTGATCAAGCGACTCTCGATTTGAATCAAGAACCGTTATACGTCATCACGGCTATCCTTTGCATTGTTTTCGGACTGGGGCGAATCGCGACCCTTGGTTCGTTTGGAATCCTTCTCAACCCCAGTGTACTCCTGAGCTTGGGTGGCCTCATTTACCTTGTCAGTGCGCTCATTTGCCTTGGAATCCTTGTGGCAGGCATCGGTTTGTTGCTGAAACAAGACTGGGCTGCAAACGTCGGCCAAATCGCCGCTTTGCTATATTTCGTCTTGGCGATGGTTCAATTAGTCCTCTTCTTCGCCAACCTGAGTATGCTGGCTGGCAACTCCGCGACAGCAGCCAGCATCGGCGGAATCCTTGTGAGGCGTTTTTCCTTTCTCATTGGCGAGTCAGTCGCTCCGGCACTCCTTCTTTACGTTACGTTTCGAGACAACAAATAGAGACTGCCAATCGCCCATCTCAGCACGGCATCCACCGCAGACACCAAATCCAACGCACGCCATCGATTGGGATCCATCAGGAGGCCGGTTTTCGTCATGATATCGCCCTAACTGCTGCATCGTTTCATCGTCGGTCAACACCATCACTCGCATGAAAGAACATATGGATACGGAATTCAAATCGGATCCTTCAGCGACGACGTTTGATATGATCCCATCGAACGCCTTCGAGATCCGAGCGAGCAAACGGCGAGCTGGATCTCGAACACTGCTTACTGTTGCATGCTTGCTGTTTGCAGGAGGAGTTGGATCCTACCTGTGGTTCATGACACGAGACTCAAAGTACATGTACGATGGAGTGGTCACGCAAGGAATCATCACATCGATTCAGAGCCAAACGCGAACGAATAAGCAAGGTCGCACCATCACGACTCACACCATCAACTACAACTACAAAAGCGACCCCGATACACAACGCTCGGGATGGGATACCATCCAGTCTTGGAGAGATGTACCGAAATCGCAATCCGCCTTGCATCCGCAGAGCGATCAGCCGATCGACGTGGAGTATCTCAAATCGAATCCCCAGACATCGAGGATCGTCATTCTCAACCGCAACCGGGCCGAGTACGCCATGGCCATCACTACGATGGTGATCGCGATGGCTTGTTTCGCGATTCAATTCCTCAACACCCTCCCCAGCCGACTACGAGCGAAAGGGTTGGGCATCTTTCTGATCTTTGCTGCGCTGGCAACAGCGTTTGGTGCGATCCACGTTCCTTTGCTTGTTATCACTTTTCCCTTTCTCATCATCCCTGTTGCCTATGGTTTCTTTCTGCTGGCGCGCAGCCAACAAACCTTTCAGGATCTCCTGGAATTGCAGTGCCTCGAGTCCTTGCCACCCCTTGGCGATCGAGCTTCGGTTCTCCTTCATCAATACTATGGTGTGGATGCTTCACTCATCTTGGATCATCAGAAAAGGCAGATCCACTTCATCAACTGCCATATAGCCAAAGGCTTCAATTCAAAACTGCTAGACGTCTACAGTTGCGATGTTGATTCGCTAGAAGTGTCACAAAAGACGGTTGCTACGAAACAGGGAAAGATCACGCAAGCGATCCTTCAATCCAAAGATGGAGCAACTACATTGGAACTTCAAAATCCAGGAGTGGACGAATTCCTCGCGCTGATCGCACGCACTCCAAAAAATCGCAACAAAAAGCAGAAATGACACGGCACGGCGACGCAGCCGACCGACAACTAGCCACTCTGTGCCCCAGTTACGGTAGGGTTCATCCTCGGGGAATCGGGACAGCGATTCCTAAGGCATTCGTTGCTAACGTGAAAAATAGGAGACTCGAGCTAACCCGGCGAAGCGGTTCGGGATAACTGAGCTGCGTTTTGCACCAAAGTCGTCAACGCATGCTCGGTCCGGCGCTTCAGAGTGCGGGAGATCAACGGTGCCAACACGAACCAAGGGGACACGGGAAGCATCGCCAAGGCAAACGCGACGGCCACCCAACTCCAACCTCGCGCCCACGGCACTCCGAATCCCACTCCGAACTGCAGCCCAAATCCGGCACCACCTAGAATGCTAAACAGCGTGCCCAACCCCAGGCCCAATGACAAGGGGAACCAGAGCATGAATCGACCCATCGACGTTATCCCACCGAGCTCCGCATCCAGCGCGAGTCGGTTGCCCTCCTGTTGAAGCTTGATTCTCGACGCGCCCAGCAGGGGGCTTTGCCGCGTATTGTTCATTCCCGGGCCCGCCAGCTCTGCGGATCGGTCATCGCGACGCTCGATGACAAAGCCATGGATGGTCAATTGCAACAAAGCGGCTTGCAACACATCGCCGCTTGCCCCTGTGGTATCTACTGTGGTCGAAAATCGTTCCATGGCTTGCTCTCTCCATAGACGTGGATTCTACCATCCACCGTCTCAGCATGCTGTCTTCACGGTTCATGATACCGCCACATCTGTGCCCTCTGGGACTCTGTGTTTCAAATCCTCCCTGCCCCGCTTCTGCCCCGCATAGCACGCAGTACCCCAACTCCTGGAAGCTACCACGGCAACGAAGCCGCCACAACCAAACGGCCCGTCGTCATTCGGGACTGCGCAGCAACTTGAAGCTGGGAGTCGTAAAGTCGAATGAAACGAATGCTTCTTTGTGAGACCGAAGTTGTAGGGTTACGGATTCCGGCCAGGGATCTTTCGGCAGCAACCGGATTTGCCAAGTCGTAACACCGCCGTTGGCGATCGATTGGGGTTGGTTGACAAGCATCACCTGAATGGGATGGCCTCCCTGGTCGCGGGCTGTGACCGCGATCTGATCCAAGTCGTTGATGAACTTCGCTCCAACATTGCGCAGCGTCATCACCAAATCGCACGATCCCTCTCGCCCATATCGTCCATCATGCACAGGCTGCGAAACAAGAAACGAAAACAACTCGGTGGTGCCATGAACGAGCGGTTCCAAGCGAAGAGGGTTTGCATCTCGCTCGTCCCGCGGGTCGGCAGTCCATGCAGCCCAAGCCCCAACCGCAATCATCGCGCACAACGTTCCAAGACGAAATGCGGCAGTGACATGATTGCTCGCGAACATCCGTTCTCTCCTTAGTTTGGTCCTTAGAGTTTTAACAACACCGATTGCAATCTACTCCGGTTCGGGAGGGCCCGCAAACCATGAAGGCAACACGTGCAGCCACGTCGGAACACGTGTAGAGCCAATCGCGGAAAAAGACATATCGCGAGTCGAACTCCAGCAATGCCGGCTTGAGCCGGTTCTCCGCAACTTTCTGACTGCAGCGTGCTTGAGATGTACACGGCCATGCACGATGATCAAGCTTCCGGACTGGCTCCGAACCCTCATCCTTCTCTCTGTCCTTTCCGCAGGACTCTTCCAGCATCATGCCGCTGCATTGCATCCTGTCTTCATGCACGTTTCCCGGCTCACGTCATCGCCGCGGAATCGCCTCTCGTGACGATTCTCGGAAATCGAGTTTCAAACTTATCTCGTTCCTGTGCGCGATATGGATTAGCGTTTGGACCACCTGCGCTCAAGCACAGTTTCAACCTCCCATGGGGGGCGGCCCTCCTCCCTCGATGGGACCTAGCATTCCAGGTCGGGCGGGTGGGATGCCATCTCAAAATGGCTTTCCATCTCCCGGCGGCATCCCCCGACCCGGCAGCATGCCTCGCGGCAATGCTGGGCCTGGATCCATGCAACCCGGTGGTGGACGGCGAGGCCCCAACCTCCCGAACTCGAATGCTTCCACTCCCAGCATCGGCCCGCGCATCCCTGCCTTCGATCCAGCCACCGGACGCATTCGAAGCCTTCCGGAACCAAGCGGCATCGGCCCGCGATCCGCCATCCCGGATCACTCGCGTCTATTCGCTCGACCCGAAGTCCGCATCCCCAGCCAAACCGCGCATGTTCCCTTGGGCGCATTGCCCAACACCACGATCCACATGCAGCCCTTGCAAGGCGACCTCAGCAACCCCGACACCGTTCGGCAACGATTCGAACAACAACTGGCAGGCCAGCGTTCCCTCGAAAACTTGATGGGTGCGGTCGATGTCCTCCGGCAATCGCCGCAGGCACAAGGCATCATGCGCGACTACCAAAGCGAAGCTCGACAACTCGCCCATCAACAAATCGCATCTGGGACACACTCTCCGATTCCGCATACCGTCATCGCGAAACTGGCCCTGGAATCGGGCAACCAAGCCGAATTTCGACAGTCCGCTCAAGCCTTGATACGATCCTTCCCTCAAGACAAGCACGCGCAGTACTTCGATGGCATCAGCAAGCTCCAAGACGGCAACTACCGCGCCGCAGTGGCTTCGCTGCAAAAGGCCAAAGCCATGGGGGTACCCGACGAATCGATCAATGCTTACCTGAAACTCGCCATCGATGGCCAGAAATGGATCTGGGAATACACGCAGATCCTCCTTTGGGTGCTCGGGCTGTGGTGCTGTGGCTTGATCGCATTGCGGCTGGTCGGCGGGCTTCTATCGTACATCACGCTCAAGCAATCCCGTCGGCTTCTCCAAAGCACATCGAGTCAAACACGATGGTCGGAAAAGATGCTCCGCCGCGTCTATCGCTGGGTCATCGCCATCGCGGGCGTCTATTACTACATCTCGCTGCCACTGCTCGTGGTCTCTGCGATCTTGTTGCCGCTATCCATTTGCTATGCCCTCCTCTTTCTGCCGTCGATCAGCCTGCCTCTCATCTTCTTTGTGGCGATCATCGGTGTCGGCGGAGTCCTGACGGCCATCGGTGGACTCAAAACGCTCGTTATACGCACCGAAACAGAAGTCCCCGGGCAATCGATCTCGCGCGAATCCGCCCCAGAACTTTGGCGCGTGCTCGACGAAGTGGCCCAACGCGTGGGAACCCGCACGGTCGATCAAGTCCGACTGCTGTCGGGCACCACCTTTGCCGTCACCGAAACCGGTACCGCTTGGCAAAAGTATCGCGATGATGGCCAGCGTATCCTGCTGATCGGCGCCGCTGCATTGGATGGATTCTCGCTCGCCGCATTCCGCGCCGTCCTTGCCCACGAATACGGCCACTTCGCCCATCGCGATACAGCGGGAGGCAATCTAGCCTTTCGCGTGATGGACTCGATGGTTCGATTTGCTCAGAGCATTGAAAGCCGCGGCAAGGTTCGCTTCTGGCATATCTCGGTTCAGTTTCTCCGACTCTACCACCGCCTTTTTTCGAAACTCTCATTCGGTGCGAATCGCTTGCAAGAGATCCTAGCCGATCGCGTGGCCATTCAAACCTATGGACCCGAAGCCTTCTGCCAGGGACTGCAGCATGTCATTCGTCGCGGCGTCGAGTTCGATGTCATCCTGAATGATGCGTTTCAGACCAAGTATCAAGACGCAGACGCTCGCATCTCGTTCTTTCGCATGGGTGGCGACTTGGAGATCGATGCTCGCGATGCCGTACACTCGGGCATGCAATCCATTCTCGAATCGGTATCCACCGAACTCGATACGCACCCCTCCCCCAAAGAGCGGATCGCCTTCGCCAAGCGATTCGCAAATCCATCCGAAGGAATGGACTCTGCCCAAGTCTGGGACTTGATCCCGCAACGCGAAAACTATCAGACAGGATGCGCCAAGGAGATTCGCGACTACATCGACACCGAAGCCGTACAATCTCGTTCCGCCGCGCGAGAGATGCTCAAGATCCTCAACAAGCATTTGGAGCAGCAACCGAACGACGCGCCCTTTCTCATGGAGCGAGCCCGTATCCAACGCGGTCTCGGGAATTATCAAGACGCGCTCAATGATCTTTCGAGTATCCTAGCGGCTCATCCGCGCGATATGTATCCCTTGGTCTATCGCGCCATCGTGCTGGAAGAAATGGGCCGGCACCAAGAGGCCGCCTATGCGCTCGAAGCCCTCCCCTCCATCGACCCAGACATCGCAAAGGATTTCGACTTTCACTACCGACTCGGCAAGCTCCGCATGACCCTGGGGCAACCGGAACTCGCCTGCCAAGCCCTCAACCAAGCAGTCTCGCTCTCTCCCAACCGCTTAGGACCACGGATCCTGCTGATGCGGGCGTGGGAAGCTCAAGGCGATCTCCAACGCGCGCAGCGAGAATGCACCACCATCCTGCAATTGGATCCAAAAGATTCCGAAGCCAAAGCTTGGTTCGACGCGCATCCAAGCAGCTGGAAGGTCGTGCCCGTCGAAGTCGTGGCCTCACCCGCATCGAGCCAGCCATCCGCCGAATCCAAGGACGCATTCGCGGTCACCGAACCAGTCCGTGCACCGGAGTACAACGCGGCCCCAAAACCAGAAAACCACTCCAGCAACTGGGCGTGGTGGATCTTTGCCCCGATGGCCCCCGCTTGCTTGTATCTGGCCAGTATGGCCACCTCGCGACCTCCGGTCTTGGAAGAAACCGATCTTGCATCAAGCGGTATCACCAGCGCGCCGCGTACTGCTTCAACGGATACCGACACCCTCGCGACACCGCCCAACAATATCGGTGCGGCTTTGGCTGAATTGCCAACTCAACCGGCACCAGACGTTCCCAAAACGCCCGTGTTCAGCGAAGCCATGCTTCGCCGACAAGCCGAGAAGTCTCAGCATCAATCGCTTTGGCAACAGCAGCTAAGCATGATCGGCCAAGCGGTCGCGCAGTTGTCCAATGCTGCCGACAACCCAATCCTCGATCAACGCGTTCAGTGTCCAGAGTCGCCTTTGTCGTGGCGAGTCCATCTACTCCCGAAACTTGGTCATCAAGCTCTCTACGACAAATTCCACCTCAACGAACCTTGGGATAGCCCGCACAATCTGGAATTGCTGCCGCTGATGCCTCCTCAGTATGCATCGTCCGGGTCCGACAAAACATGGAAAACCCAAGTCCGCAGCCAGTTACGACTCGACGGGGATTACGCCGCATTGCACCGTTGCAAAGACATCACCGATGGCTCGGCTTACACCGCGTTTTGCTTCCTGGTCGAGCCCAAACACGCGATTGAATGGACGAAACCCGACGCATCGAAACCGGTTCAATTCAATCACGCCTTGAACTACCACAATCGCGATGAAGAGTACGCCTACTTGATTCGCAACGTCCCAATGGTTGGATCCGAAGGAGTCGACGCGCACTTGATCGATGCGTTGCTTTCCCACGACGGTGGAGAATTGGTGGTTCCCGGCCCTCTCAACTCCTTCCGACTCATCGATGCACCGACTCCGTCCGATCCCGTCAAAGCGCCAACGCTGGCGGATTCTAGTCGCGAGGAAGCTAGCTTGGCCGTCGCCAAAGAGCACCTGCAGCGTCTCCAAGCGGCGCTCCACCAATGGGCCGCTGAAGGAAAGAGCATCCCCTTCAATCAAAAAGGGGTGTCGTGGCGAGTCCATCTCCTGCCCTATCTAGGACTCGCTGAACTCCACGCCAAGTTCCACCTGGAGGAGCCGTGGTCGAGCGAACACAACTTGGCCCTCCTGCCGCAGATCCCCGATGTGTTTCGTATGCCTCAGGAGCACTCTTGCATGACGCGCGTACGCCCGATTTCGGACGAGGAACTGACCGGCTACCTCACGTCTCGCCCGGAGGACAAAGATCCCGACTCAGAAACGATCACGCTGGTCGTAGCCGGTCCCCATCGAGCCAATTACTGGACAGCGCCCGAGGCACCAAATGCCGGATACGAATCGTTCGCGTCGTTCTTGGGATGGCCTGAGCAAGGCCGCGTGCTGGTCGTACTAGCGGATGGCAACGCGATCGAAGTCCCCTCCCACATGCACCGCGACAAATGGCGTATGCTTTCGAGTGCCTCCGACAATAAAAGCCTCGATTTGGCCGACGCGATGGAGCATCCAGAGACGCCCCCCAAGCTGCTACCAAAACGCTCTACCCGGCCGCTTCCCACCGTCCTCTCGCTTCCGATCGGCCGACGTAAAAGCGCACCGAGTGAAACTGCAAGTCACACGTCTTCCACACAATTCGAAGAGCAACTTCTTCAGATCGCCTTCGGCATTGAGAACTACGAAAGCAGCTTGCTCCGTTCACCTGCCTTTCCACTCGACGACAAGGGAGGTGGGCTCAGTTGGCGCCTGCACATCCTGCCCAAGCTCCAACAGCAAGCCCTCTATGCCAAATTCCATTTGGATGAACCGTGGGATAGCCCGCACAATCTGACGCTGCTCGATTCCATGCCGCAACTGTTTCAGTCACCAGGGCTGCAACCCGGTCACACAAACTTCTTGATGCCCTACCTACAAAAGCCATTGAAACGCCACTTCGACCCGACCCGGCAAATCATGCTACTAGCCGCAAGCAACCGATTGGCAACTCCGTGGACCAAACCCCAGGATATCGACACCGCCACCATCGCTAGTCTCGAAGAGCTCACCGACGAACCCTACATCCCCATGGTGCTGTACGACCTGTCGCGTCTCGATCTACCCGTCGAATATCCGATGGATCTTTTGCGAGGATTGACTCCCAGCCCAACACCTTCGCGACTTTTCCTCGATCCTGGCATGATCCGCCGCCACATCGCCGGCTTTCTCGACCGGCCGCTCGCATCCAGCGACCAGAAGACAAAATGGGAATTAAAGCAACTGCGCTCAGTCGCTTTAGGGGCACTGAACTACGAATCCGCCAACAAACGCTTTCCACCCGGCCAATCGACCGGAAACCCAAGCGAAGACGCACGCCAAACGGGTCAGCTCAGTTGGCGCGTCATGATCCTACCGCAACTCGGGTTCACCTCTTTGTTCGAACAGTTCCATCCGGATGAGCCTTGGGACAGTCCGCACAATCTCACGGTGCTTCCTTTCATGCCGGACGTCTTTCGCGACCTCGACGATCCATGCGATTCCACCACAACGCGAGTCCTAACCCTAACCGGTCCCGATACTGCGTACCCGAATCCCCAACTGGGTCCAAAGTTCTCAAACATCACCGACGGTTTATCCTCGACGATTCTTCTATTGCGAGCGCCGAAGTCTGAAGCGGTTCCATGGACAAAACCCAGCGATCTTAGTCTGGAACGCTTGCAGATGTTGCGATTCGAGGAACCGATTCAAGCTGCTATGTTTGATGCGAAGGTGGTAGCACTCCCACCGAACATGGAACTATCGACGCTTCGCGCGCTGGTTACCCCCAGTGGAACAGAAGATGTCCAAGCCTTCCTCACAGGGCTCGGCAAACCATGACGGTTGATACGGAACGCCCTTTGGTACAAACTCCACTCGCCATCGTTCCCAATCGCCGACTCCATCTGAGCACCTGGTTGATCTTGCTGACGACCGCTGTGATGCTGGCGATCATCGTTGTGCCAGGCGAAGTCGATGATCGCTACTACACTCGCGATTTTCGCTTGCAAGAACATGGATGGCCGTGGGTGCATTTGCGCCGATTCGTTCCGAAGCCTGAATGGAAGAGCGCGATTCGCGAAGCCGAAGGCTATGCCACGGCGCAACAACGCTTGGCGTTGTTTCGAAAAGAGGGCAACCCGTTGCCGCTACTTCCTGTGCCGCGGGGGCGGTTTTGGACCGACCCAGAGCATTGGACTTTTTGGCGAGGCCTTCATGCGTGGAATGCGACGGCTTGTTTTGGAAATGCGATGGCGTGCTTAGCCATCCTCCTGGGGGTCGGGGGCTTGGCAGAGTACCGACGACGGCGACGAAACGCCTTTTGGCAGATCTCCCTTCGCGAAACGATCGCGAGCATGGTGGTCTTTGCCGTAGTCTTGATCGTAGGCGTGGGGGCGTTTCGCCAAGTGCAGCGCGAGACGCGTGCGCGCGCCACGTTGATGGATCCGCTGGCCACGAAGTTCAAGATCCGCGATGTCGCTCCGAACTGGCTACGGAAACTCACCGACAACAGCCGCTTTCTCCAAGTTCCCATCGATGGTCATGGGCAGATTCCCTTGGGTTGGCGCGTCCAAGGGGTCGAGTTTCACGATTTTGGGAATCTGTTGCGAGAAGATCCCGAAGCGTGCATCAAGTGCCTCAGCGATTTCTCGCACCTAAACTCCCTGGGGCACTGGCAATCCGGACCGGTCAGCCTCAAATTCTTCGCTGACGCGCCCACACAGCAGATCCGGCGCATCGACTTGTTCGGAACCCAATTCTGCCGCGACTATCGCTTTCTCGGGCGCTTTCAAAACCTAGAGGAATTGCTCCTGAGTGGGATCGATTTGCAAAAGGTAAAGTTTGAGTATCCGATGCTGGCGAATCTGGAAGAGATCAGCATGGACGATCATCTTATTTCCCTCAGGACGATCGAATGGTTGCGCGCTCAACCCCGGCTTCGACGCATCCGTCCGTTGACCAGCGGCGTGCTCTCCGAGGAAAGAAAGTACCAGCTCCAAGACGCGCTGCCTGGCGTGTCGATCCTACCGTCCAGGTAGCACTGTCCCAATCATGGGAACAGTGCAGCGAATGCCATGGATGCCTTTACGGAACTTGGAGATCGAATCCCATCGCGATCACCTTCTGGCGAATCGCAGCGATGGTTTGATCGACGAGGGTATCGATACGCGGCAGCGCCGATTCGATTTCGGCTTTGCAGATCTCAAACTGCTCGCGGTGCGTCTTGGTTGGCCCGTGGGTTGAACCCATCGAACCGAACAACACATTGCCTAGCCGTTCGGTCGGCGTCGGCACCGATTCGATGAAGCGTTCTTGCAGGATCGGATTGCCTGTCAGTTGCTTTGCGATCCGTTTCGCATCCAACGTGGCTTGCCGGATCTCCGACCAGACGGGAGCCAATTCCGGCGCGCTTTCTTGAAGCACCCGTTCGGCTTCCGCCAATTGTTCGACCCCGCGATTCAGCTTGGCAATCGACCGCTCCAATCGGTGCTGAAGGGCGACGACTTGGCCTTGGAACTCCAAGGCTTGTTGACGATCGACAGCGGGCATCGATGGCTCCAGCATGGGTTCCAGGGTCAACGTCACCGGCTCGGAAATGGTCTTGGTTTCCTTGCCATCCCAAACCGCGACCACGGCGGTGTAATTGCCTGGCGACGCCATCGGACGCAGGCCGCTCCCTCGCAACGGAGATTTCTTGAGATCCCACGCAACGCGATGCATGCCTTTGCCGCTTGGCAGAGGCACACGTGCGACGAAGCCACCCGCTCCATCGGTGATCTTGAGGAATCGCATCGGAGCCAATTGCTCGACTTCCTTTTCCAATTCTGCCAACGATGGAACCTTGGCATCCTTGTTCTCTTTCTTGGCGTTCTGTTCCGACTCGGATCGGACATCCTTTAGCGATTTGAACTCGTCTTTAAAGTAAACCGTGAAGACGGCTCCATAGGTTGGATTGTCCGCGACAAAGTAGCTGTCTCCTTGAAAGCCTTGTCGGCTTCCCATCCCCCCCAAGCGATCGAAGGGAACATACCACCAAGTGCGTCGAACCGGGAAAAGATGCGACTCCTTCTCGAGTCGCTCCACTGTCAACTCCCGAAGCGGCGAGTAATCGTCGAGAACGTAAAATCCTCGCCCGAACGTGGCTGCCACCAAATCGTTCTCCCGCTTTTGGATCGCCAGATCGCGAACAGGGATGTTGGGCAAGCCGCTGGAGAGCTTGAACCATTTGCTGCCGCTATCCACCGATGCGAACACGCCGAACTCGGTACCCAGGAACAGCAACTCGGGACGGACGTGATCCTGCTCGATACGCCATACCAGATGGCGTTCCGGAAGCGTTGCCGCGAGCGATGTCCAAGTCTTGCCGCGGTCGGTGCTCTTGAGAACATACGGCTTGAAGTCGCCGGTCTTGTGATGATCCAAGCAAACATAGACAGTATCGGGGTGATGTTTATCGGCCTTCACGTCGTTCACGAAGGCACCTTCGGGAACATCGAAGAAACGGTCGACCTTCCGCCACGTCTTGCCTCCGTCCTCGGTGATCTGGATCAAACCGTCGTCGGTGCCAACGTAGAGAAGTCCCTCGACCTTGGGCGACTCGCTGATGGAGGTAATGTTGCCGTAGGCGCTCATGGCGAGCAAATCAAAACCTGCCTCGATACCCCAAACGCGCCCCATCACGGGGAGCGTCCAGCGATCGATGCCTTTGGAAAGATCGGGGCTAATAGTCGTCCACGAATCGCCTCGGTCTTCGCTGCGATGCAGTTTTCGGCTGCCGAAGTAAATCCGCTTCGGGTTGTGGGGACTGATCAGGATAGGGGAATCCCAATTGAAGCGAAAACTTTCTTCGCCAGCGGGTGGTTGCGGCTTGATATCGACGGCTTGGCCGGTGCGCCGATCGAAGCGATGGATGAAGCCTTGCTGGGACTCACAGTAAATGATGTTGGGGTCGGTCGGATCGATGGCGTTGTCGTGACCGTCCCCTCCGAGGACGATTTGCCAATCGGCATTGGTGATGCCTTGGACAAATCGTGTGGCGGTGGGTCCGTACTGCGTGTTGTTGTCCTGCGTGCCGCCGACGACATGATAAAAGGGCAGATCGTAGTCGACGTCTACTTTGTAGAACTGGGTAACCGGAAGGTTCGCGGAGAAGCGATAAGACTTGCCAAAGTCATTGGATTGGTACACACCACCGTCGCAACCGACCAAAAGAAAATCGGGATCGGTCGGATGAAACACCACGGCGTGATTATCGACGTGCTTGGAACGGCCTTCGATGGGGACGAAGGTTTTGCCTCCGTCGAGGCTGCGAACGAGCGTATCGTTGGCGTGGTAGATCGCATCGAAGCGATGGGGATCCAGATAGATTTCTTGGTAGTAGTGCGGGCCGGTGCCTCCCGAGACGAACTCGCTGCGCTGTTCGAAGGACTCGCCGAAGTTCTCGCTTCGGAAGAATCCACCTTTGCGATTGGGGAGTTCGATGCTGGCGTAGACAACATTGCTCTTTTGGGGCGAGATCCCCAGTGCGATCTTGCCTTTGTCTCCGCCGGGCAGACCTGAGGTCAGTTCACGCCAGGTTTCGCCACCGTCGGTCGACTTGTAGATCCCCGACTCGGGTCCGGTATCGAGTAGAGCCCAAACCGTTCGATGGCGTTGATGTGTAGCAGCGTACAGGACGTTCGGATCGCGCGGATCGAGCACGACGTCAGTGACCCCGGTGTACGGCCCTTTGTTCAAGACTTGTTTCCAATTCTTGCCGCCATCGGTCGACTTGAACAATCCGCGTTCGCCTCCCGGCGCCCAGAGTGGTCCTTGGGCGGCCACGAACACGGTGTTCGAATTCCGAGGATCGACGACGATTTTGCTGATGTGCTCGGATTGCTTGAGCCCCATGTTTTCGAAGGAGCGACCGCCGTCCTTGCTCAAGTAAACACCATCTCCGAAGCCGACATGGCGACCGCTTACGTTCTCGCCGGTACCGATCCAAACCGTATCGCTGAAGTTCGGATCGATGGTGACGCAGCCGATGGAGTAGGACGGCTTATCGTCGAAGATTGGGGTGTAGGTCGTCCCTGCGTTGGTCGTCTTCCAAAGGTTGCCAGAGCCGACAGCGACATACCACGTGTTGGGTTGTTTGGGATCGATGGCGATGTCGGCGATGCGTCCGGACATGAATGCCGGGCCGATACTTCGAAACTTGAGCGGCCCGACCAGTCCCGAATCGACGCGGTCCGCAAGTGGCTTGGGGGACTCGGGGGTGGCTGTCGCGGGGTCCTGTGCCCGGCTCAACTGAGCGCACAGCAAGGACACGACAGAAAGCGTGAAGGGAGCGAATCGCAACAAGGAACGTTTCATGGGGCACTCAAGGATACGGACGGGATCGAATACGCGACAGGTCCAGTCTGCTTCGCGCGACCACCTCCGTCAATCCCAATACGTGCCACCCACCTATTTGACCGTCTGCGCGGATCTGATAAGCTTTTTGGGTATAGGAGATCCATCAAATGCCACGACCTCTACGAGCCGAACTGTTCGAACCCAATAAAGTCTGCATCGTCCACTGCATCCAACGCTGTGTCCGGCGAGCCTTTCTGGCCGGCGAAGATGCCGTCACAGGCAGAAACTACGACTTCCGCCGAGAATGGATCCGAGAACGGTTGGAGTGTCTCGCCTCTGTATTCGGCCTCGATGTGCTGACCTACGCCATCCTCTCCAACCACATGCACATCATCTTGCGCACCCGCCCCGATGTGGTCGCGACGTGGTCCGATCACGAAGTCGCCAAGCGGTGGCTGAGCTTGTTTCCAGGCCAACGAGTCGATGAATTCCTGGGGCAGCCCACCGAAAGCCAGATCGAGGCTATGTTGGCCGATGGAGCCAAGATGGAAGCCATCCGGGAGCGGCTTAGCAATCCTTCGTGGTTCATGCGGGCGCTCTCCGAACCGATTGCACGGTTGGCCAATCGCCAAGACGAATGC
>JBKCUI010000039.1:0-7060 GCA_046318495.1 Pirellula sp.
GCTATGCGATGTGCGCACCGGGGTGATTTGCTCTCCCAACAACTACGAGTACGCGCCCGAAGAAGGCCCCCTCGACGCAGGATTTATCCGATTGACCACCATCGCTGATCCGGATCGCTGGTGCCAATTGGACGACGGTGAATACCAACGCCAAAAGTTCCGATGGTACGACGCGGCCGTCGCCTCGTGCGTGCGTTTCATTCCCGACTTTCGCCGCCGCGTCATCGACACCGATATCTTCACCCCCAAAACCATCCGCCGCTTCACCTCGCACGACAACGGCGCGGTCTATGGCGCCCCAGATAAGAAACTCGATGGCACCACGCACCTGCGCAACCTCTTTCTGTGCGGTACCGACCAAGGCTACGTCGGCATCGTCGGAGCCATCGTCAGCGGTATCTCCATGGCCAACCGCCACTGCTTGACCCAAGCCGATTGATCGCTCGCCGCAGGCCACTTCACGATCGTTTCGCGGCTTCTGGGTCTCTTCGCCGAGTTTGCTTTCATTGAGGAAAAACTCCCCATTTTCCGGAGTTATCTGGCGGGGTGGGTCCGATCTTGCCGACAACAACCATGTGTTGCTCTATGGCTTGGGCCATTGTCAGCTTTGTCTCCGTTAGGTGCTACGATGCAGATCCAATCGACGCGATTCGGAAAACTCGAGGTCAGCCATGCCGACTTGCTGCTCATGCCCAACGGCTTGATCGGTTTCGAAACCTGCCGACATTGGGTATTGCTAGCAACCGAAGACACCGAAGAAGTCGCATGGTTGCAATCGGTGGCATTGCCAAGTGTGGCGTTGCCGGTGATCAGCCCGCGTCGTTTCCTTCCCAACTATCGATTGCATGTCCATCGCCGCGATCTGGAGTTGCTGCAGCTTCATTCGCGCGATCAAGTCTTCGTGCTCTCGGTGGTGAGCCGGCACGACAACACGTTGACCACCAATCTCAAAAGCCCGATCATCTTGAACTCGACCCGCCGCTTGGCATTGCAAGTGGTCGTCTCGGATGATCAACCGCTCGCGCAGCCCTTGGCTCTGGTCGATGGCCATCGCATCCGTACCGCGGCGTAAAGCGTTTCGCGAAACGTTGCACTGTCTTTGGCAGCATTAGCCGCTTTGGCGTAAGCCGCGTACGCGGACGATCCATACCAGCCCGACGCGCAAGCGAGGGATTCCCCCTGGATTTTCGTACTCGTACTCCGCGCTAGCAGTACTCGTACTCGAAGATACGCCAACGCGCAGCGTCCCCATCCCAGCCCGACGCGCAAGTTTTGAAGTTGCGCTTTTTCCAAGGCTAGCAAAAAACTGGTCTTGCAATGAAGAAGCCCCACCAGTGAAAGGATCGTTGTCACACAACCATCCACCGGAGGGGCTTACTATGATTATCGTCGCCGAATCTGCTCGGAAGCTCAAGGCCTTCGTCGGTCACATGCAAGTAAAGCTGTTGGCGCGGGAGATGATTTTCCGGCTTGTTATCGCATTCATCACCCATCGAGGGCGAATGAGTTGCTCGGTTGCGGCAGGAAGCGTCGCCTCCGATCCGGTTCACCGGGGGGAGTTAACCCGGTTTCTTGCTCGACCCAAGTGGCGAAAGCACGATCTGAACCATCCCTTGATGCGATTGCTGTTGGCTCGAGAGAAAAAACGAGGCGTCTTCATCTTTATCTTGGATGCTACCTTGGTCAGCCAAGCGGGCAAGAAGACCCAGAACACCTTCAGTACCGGGAATCGGGCACGACGCAGCATCAAGAAGGGGTGTCGGTACAACAAGAAAAAGGTTGTCCGAAAGCAGGTTCATAGCTTCACATTCGGCTTGCTGATCACCCCCTCAGGGATTCGGATCCCCATGCAGATCCCACACTTAACGGAAGAATACTGTCGGACGAACAATCGCCCCCATTGGACGACTGCGGAAGCCGCCGCACAGATGGTTCGTACTCTCCCGCTCGATGCGGACGCGGAAGTCATCGTCCTTGGCGATACGGCTTACGAATCCTCTGTCGTGGAAAAAGCGTGTGAGGAAAAAGGATACCTATGGGTTTTCCCTGCCAACCCCGAACGTGTTTACCAAGGGCCAACCGGGCAACGTGCAAAATTGCGATCTCGTTTGAAGGATTGGGCGAGTCTGCCGCTTTCGACCATCAGGCTTCGAGCGTCCACGGGTAAGTTCGCCGGATACCGGCGACTTTCCAAATGGCGTGTTGGGCCGAAAACAAAACCTCGCGTCTACTACGCGTATCAGGAAAAGCAAGAGGTGCGGAGCGTCGGCTTCGTGAAGCTTGTTTTTTCGACAATGAAACCAGACTTGGAAGAAGCGACACCCGACGACGTCAAGATCCTGCTGACGAACGCAACTTGGTTGAGTGCGAGTGATGTGCTGGAGTTGTACTCCCTGCGATGGCAAATCGAGCTGTTTTTCAAGGAATTGAAATCAACGCTCGGATTCGCTCAATACAGCTTCATCGACTTTCACGCCGTATGGGCTTGGGTGGAGTTGGCGATCACAACAGTGTTGTATCTGGAGTATGAGCGAATCACGCACATGCTCGACAGTCGTCTGAGCAAGGAGCGCCGCCAGTGGTGGGAACGACAACGGCTACACGGGCTATGCCACGCGGTCAGGCAAGCAATTGACCGCGACCAGCTCCGTTACATCGAGAAAAGAACAAAAACCCCAGGAGGACTAAAAATACTGCAAGGGCTACTGTCCATCGTGATTCCCAGGGAATATCGAGCTGCTGCCTAGTCCAGCACGTGAAAAGCGCAACTTCAAAACTAACGCTTCGGGTTGGGATGGGGATACTGCGCGTTGCCGCGTCTTCGAGTACGAGTACGAGTACTGCAAACGCGGAGTACGAGTACGAAAAACCAAGGGGAATCGCGAAGCGAAATGGGATGAGACTCAAACTGCGCAACTTCAAACCGCGTCAGCGAGGGATCTTGCTGTACTCATCCCAACCCGACGCATCAGCGAGGGATCTTGCAACACTCATCTACGGCCCATCATTGTCACTGCGCTTCGCCCCTTACGCGCACAGTCTGCTGCCGACACCAAGGCCAAAACGCCGCGATTCAAAACCGCATAGGCAACGCCGTGCATTTACCCTCGTGCTCAGCCCGCGAACCCAATCGGTACTCGCACTCGATGGCGAGAACTGCGTAGCGACACGCCATTCCATTCGAGGCCGTAATGCTTGGTCACGTCGGGGACCGAGGCCGACTTCACAAGCCTACTTCACCGACGGGTTCTTATTGCGATAGCGTTGATCGATCACGACCCATTCGAACTTGCCGCTTTTTCCTGGACGGCACTCGAAGATCGTTTTGGCGATGTCCGAGACGCGGAAATCCTTGCTGCGTTTTTCCAAGTAGTACGCTTTTTCCGCAAGAGCCAAACTATCTTCGATGTTCTTGGGAATGAACTTGAGAATCGTTCGATCGCGGATGTTCACCCCTGCGGCTTGCAAGAGAGCCTTGTCGTATTGCATCAGCGCGTTGTTGGTGATGTAGGTGAAGAACAATCGCTTCTCTTCATCGCGCGTGCCCGATCGTGGAGTCGGGGTTTTCCCGAGATTGGTTGCGTAATCGATGGTGGCCACACCGCCGCCGATCGCAGCCAATTCGATTCCGAATGCTTCGAGTTGGTTCGCATAGGCCTTGCGGTCCCGTGCCGAGAACTTGAGCTCCCAACGTTCTCCGCGGTGTACCCCGTCCACGCCTTCCCCTTCCGGTCCGGGTGGACGGCTATCACCCTTGCCGGTCCCTTCGCCGCTGAGCGAAGTCGCAGAGTTGATGGTATCCATCGATGCTGCAATCGAACTGATCGCATCGGTCACCATTTGCAGCGTTTGCTCCATGGCGGGTTCGCTGAGCTGTTCGACTTCATCAGCCCCTGGCGGATCAAAATCGCGCTCGAAACCCGCAGCGTTGTCGCCACGGCCTGCGATCCGTTCGACTTCCAAGGTCAATTGAGGTTCCTGACGCGACCAGTCCATCTGCATCAAAAACATCATGAACAGCATGCCGACAGCCCCACCGAGCAGAACCGCAATGCTCACGAGCAAACTCGAAACCTGCTCGACTTTGTTGGTCCGCATCGACTTGTTGTCGACTTCGACAATGCCACCGCCATCGTTGTTGGATGCGGCCGCGACCTTGGATTTCACTTGCTTGTTCATGTGCGATTCCTCGCGGAAGAAGATTCTTAGGTCCGAGCACCGCGATCGATTCGTGATGCAAGCATGGAATTCATCAGGACGGCCGATGTATTTCGCCGCCCGCTCGAAGGTCATTCAACAAAGATGAAATCGGGCCGCAGTTCCAAGAACCAACGCTTCCATTCGCGCTGAGCCTTGACACGGTCTTGTTCGGAAATCGCGCCTTCTTTGGGCAAATGATACTTGTCCAATTGTCGCGAAATCAGTCGCAAGGATGTTTCGGCATTGCGACTGACGACATTATCGCGGTCCGTCAGCGCGAAAATCAAGTCGGGAGTGACGTCCAAATCATCGCTCCGGCCGAGAACCTTGGCCGCAATCCGGCGGGCTTTCCAATCTTTGGAACGCAGCAACCGGGAGAATCGGTTGAGTTCGTCTTTCTTTCGGGCTGGGTCGCTGGAAAAGACAATCTTCTCGGCGACCAAGCGATCTTCGCCCTGTGCCTTCTTGTCATCCTCAAGCATTTTCAAGGCATCTTCGATGTTGGTCGCTTCGTTCTTCGAAACGGGCTTACCGTTGACCATCGTGACCGTCGACAAGTCGGAGGGCAACTCCGGCCAGCCCACCGCAACGGCCTCCTTCATCTCGCCGATGGCCTTTTGCGTGCTGCGAATCAAAAACAGCACGGCGAAGCATGTCGAGACTTGCGGTCCGAGAATCGCGTCTGCATCCGCCCCTTCGCCCCCCCACGACCCATCGCCAGCTTGAGCTGTTTTGAGGCGATCCACTTCGGAGTTGTACCAAGCGGGGCTCTTGTTCTGTTTGCGGGCGGCGATTTCCAAGAACGACTCGAAGCGCTCCAGGCTATACAAGTAATAGTAGTGCCACGAAGTGCGGTTGTAGGGATTCTTTTGGTTGTAGACCAATCCCGAGTTGACCAACGCATCGAGCTTGCTGCGATCGATGTTCCCACCGCGCTTCGGCTTGTCCGCTTCGGCCAAGACTCGCTTGAACGCCGGTGGAATCAACCCGTCTTCTTCGTCCGCTTCAGCCAATCGATTTCGATAGACGCCGAGAATGTCCCCTGCGATTAACACGCTCGACAAGCCGGCGGCGGTGAGCGAATTGGTCGTGGTTTCCGGATGGCTTCCACCTGGCTCGAACTGATAAGGCCATCCCCCAAAAGACGGCGCAGATGCATTCTTGATTTGAGCTTCGGCGAGATAGGCCAACGTCCGTACGACGCGATCTTCGGGAACTTCGATTCCCAACTGACTCATCGTCCACAGCGAAAGCAGAATGTACTGTGTCTGCGAGATGTCCCCGCTGGTGTCCTTGTGCGAACCATCGATGTATCCGAACCCACCCGTGGTTTGCTGGATGCGCAAGATAAAGTCGCGAGCCTTGATCAACTGTTGGCTGTATCCGTCGACATCCACGGTTGCCAAGGTCATGCTGGCCATGGCGATGTGATAGACCGCCTTGCTGTCGAAATTGCCTCGCGCGGCCGTGATCGAATCGATGTAGTTCTTGGCCGCAGCGACTCCTCGGACCACAGCCGGGTGATCGGGATCCCCCTCCACCTTGTAGATCGTGTACCCGATCAGCATTTCGATGCCGACGTCGGGAAAGGTCGATTGCCCCTTGACTGTGGTCTTGGACAAATAACCGATGCCGCGTTCGACCAGCGTTCGAACGACCGGGTGATCGGGGTAATAGTTTTCGGCCCGCACCGCAACGCTCGGCAAGCCCGTCAGGACCATCCATGCGAAGCCGTAAATCCATGCTCTAGTAATGCTTTGTTTTCCTGCCATATGCATCTTCGATCGAAATCCAACGAGTCTCCGTCGCGAACCCACCTTCAGTCTATCTTGTCCCTGGACGTGGAACCACACCGGCAGCGCTTCGCCACGGGCCAAATCTCGCATTTTGGCGGCGGCAATGCCGTCGGGTACAGCGGCTGGGGCTCGGAACCGGCAGGAGCACCGCTCCAAGTCGAACACGGAAGGAAGATCGAAGGTCGAATTTCCACTCGAATTGCGACGGTCAATTGACAAAACCAAGGACTGGTTCTACATTTCTGCACGCATTCGAGGAACACTTGCGGTCGAACTCCCCAGCGAGATCTCGGTCCAAAGGCATGGTTCGCGCTAGCGAAAGCCTGCGAGTCAGCGTCTTCGAACGGTTAGGTCAGGTAGCTCAGTAGGTAGAGCAATGGACTGAAAATCCATGTGTCGCCGGTTCGATCCCGGCCCTGACCACTTTGCAGGCTTTCCAGTCTTTTCGCTCGCCGGCACTCTTGTGGGCTTTTGGGCCTATCTTCTGGCCCGTCGTGATTCACGCATCGCCCACCGCAGCGATCCCGAAGCCGGAGCGTTTCGATAGCCTCCCATCGCTCTGTGGGTCCCTACCCAGGTAACGGATAGTCCAGCAAAAGGACACTCATCGCACACGAGCCCACCACGAAGGACGCGAAGAGCACGAAGGAAATCAAAGCACAAAGCGTCGGATGCCATCTTTCAACTTGGGCACGTTGAAGTTCACCAACAGTCCAATTTTGATCTGTGCCAGTTTCATGTACGTCAGCAATTGTGCCTCGTGAATCCCCAATAACTTCTCGACGGCCTTCAACTCGACAATGAGCTGTTCCTCGACAACGAGATCCATGCGATATCCGCAATCTAGCAAGACCTCCTTGTATCGAACCGGCTGTGCCACCTGAAGCCGAAAGGCAATGTTCTGGCAACTCAATTCATAGGCCAAGCATCGTTCGTAAGCAGACTCGAGCAGCCCTGGACCAAGGTGCCGATGAACTTCAATCGCACAACCGATCACGCGATTCGATAAATCGTCAAACTCCATCTTCTTCCCCTTCGTGCTCTTCGTGTCCTTCGTGGTTCCT
>JBKCUI010000040.1:0-3894 GCA_046318495.1 Pirellula sp.
AGAAACTCGATGGCTGTAGCATGCTCCAAATCGATGTAATGCCGTTTCTCCTCCGGTACGTTGGCCTCGCTTGCGGCGTGCTTCGAAACCTCCGAAGCACCCCGAATCGGGGCACTGAATTGATGGTGGGATGAACACTGAGCCCAGAGACGACGTAGGATGCGGGTCTTGCCGACTCCCGAAGCGCCGACCAACAACCCGGTCGCACCCGGCCTGCTCAAAAGGGCTTCGCATCGGCCCAGCACCTCGCCGATGGCCCCGTGCGGATAGAACCCGTCGTCGTGCTTTCGCACCGCAAACGGATGACGCGTCATTCGCCAATGCTTCCAGTACTCCACGTCCCACTCCGCCATGTTCCGAGTCGACTTGAACACCCCTTCGCTCCACACCAAGCAATGCATCATGCGGCGCGTCCCTAAGGTAGCCATCGTCAACGGGAACGCCGTACCATCATCAAATGTGGAACCCGGCGACCGAAAAATTGCGAGATCTTTTGAGAATGGCTGAAGTTGCCACGGCTTGTACCTCGCTACGAAACCGACCTGCAATGGTCACACACCGCACCTTGAAGTAAACTTTTCCCATCATGATCGGACCCATCTTCCAACGCGAACTCGGCACCTTGCCTCGACGTCCTCGGCATTTCGTGGCACGCGTTGTGTTTTTGGTCATGCTCTTTGCCATCATCTGCACGACTTGGTTGCTCCTAGCTGGGGTCCAGCCAGTCCAAAATGCTGGGGACCTCGCCCGCTTTGGGGTACTCATCTTCCAGTTGCTCGCCCCTTTTCAAATGGTCGTGCTGCTGTTCATGGCCGCATTGGCTGGCACGTCCGCCGTCAGTCATGAAAAGGACAAGCAAACGCTCACTCTGCTGTTGATGACCTCGCTCACCGACGCAGAGGTCGTTCTCGGCAAGATCGGTGCCGGCTTGCTCACCACCATGAATGCCTTCCTCGCTTCGGCTCCGATCGTGTTTCTGATGCCGCTATTGGGTGGAGTATCTCTCGAGCAAGTCATCAGCTGCACCATCGTCACGGCCTGCACATTGGTCGCCAGTTGCTCCCTCGGTGCCACGGTAGCCTTTTGGCGCGAAAAAACCTTCCAAGCCATCGCCGTGACCATGCTGATCATCGCGTTATGGTTGGCATTGGGCGAAGTCATCGCCAGCGGATTGCTCCCGAGCGTTCCTGCGTCGCTTGCCCCCATCCTCAGCCCGCTGCGCGCCGTCTGGGACATCGCCCAGCCGATCCCCTCCACAAGTTGGATTCCCTCTCTGGGGGTTTCGGGCAACGCCGTGCTGTCGGGAAGCTTTATGGCGTGCATGGCTTTGCTCCTGACGATCCTCTCGATCCGCAAACTGCGGATTTGGAATCCGTCGCGCGAGCGTCGCAATGTGGTGGCCGAATGGGAAGACGCTCCGATTGCCCCTGCTACGGAAACGGCACCCTCCAGTCCGATGGCCGAACCGGCAACTGCGGAACGCGTGGTGAAGTCCTGGAAGAGTCGAGAGCCTCGCACCATGTGGAACAATCCCATCTTGTGGCGCGAGATGTGTACCTGGGCCTACGGTCGCAAAGTCCTATTCATTCGCGTTGCCTATTTGCTGTTTTCACTCCTCATCGGATTCGGATTGTTCCAAACCCTGCAGACGGGGATCGCTTTTCAAGACTCCGGCTTCCAAGAGCAACTCGTTCCCACCACCGTGGCGTTGCTCGCTCCATGCTTCGTCTTGTCCTTGATCATGATCAACGCCTTGGCGGTCAACTCGATCACCAACGAACGAGACGGTGGCGCACTCGATCTGTTGCTGGTCACCGAAATCACGCCCCGTGCCTTTCTGCTTGGCAAGATCCTCGGCATCCTTTACGTCTCCAAGGAAATGGTGCTCGCACCCATCGCCTTGTGCATCTACTTGTGGTGGGGCGGCGGGCTGACCACCGAGAACCTCGTCTTCACGATCATCAGCTTGCTGGTCATGGACATCTTTGTCGCCATGCTCGGAATCCATTGCGGCATGATCTACTACCAAAGCAAAGTCGCCATCGGCACGAGCTTGGGCACGGTTTTCTTTCTGTTCTTGGGTGTCGCCACGTGCATGCTGATCATGTTGATGTTCCGGGGCTCTTTCGGCCGGCAACTGGCACCGTTCTTGATGATCATCCTGGGCGGTGGAACCGGCCTGTATGTCGCGCTGGGCAATCGCAATCCCTCTCCCGCCATCACCGTCACTTCGTTCCTGTTGCCGTTCTTGACCTTCTTTGCGATCACCAGTTTTATCCTTCGCGATCAAGAACTAACCGTTTTTAGCACCATTGCCGTTTCGTATGCATTCGCAACCGCCGCCATGCTTATCCCGGCCCTGAGCGAATTTGAATTCGCCTTTGGCCGAGGCCGTTTGGCCGAGGAAGAGGCTTCTTAGGCCTGCGTTTTCCGTTCTTGCGACGCTATTGCCAAACCGGAGCGCGAAGTTTGCGTTGCAAAGCGCCTCGCGGGCGTTGTTTGGGATGACAATTTCCCCTCTCGTGATTACGATACCCTTGCAGATGCCACGGAAAATGCAGCAACCCGCGTCGGTCGCAGACGCCTGTTGCCCCGTGTCGCCACGTCGGGAGACGTTGCCATCCTCGCCTAAAATCGAGATGCATCGCAGGTTGGAACACCATTTCATGCGCAAGGAACCTTGCAATGCCCAAGCGACCCAAGCCGCTCGATGCGGCCGATCCCGTTGTTCAAGGGGAACAACGGATCAACAAAGTCCTCGCCGCTGCCGGACTGGGATCGCGACGCCAAGTCGATGAACTCATCGAACAAGGCCGTGTCGAAATCGATGGCAAAGTGGTCCAGCAAGTCGGGGTCAAAGTACAACCCGATGCCGTGACCATCACCGTCGATGGCGAACCTCTCAAACGCCACCGACCGGTCTACTTCGCCCTGCACAAACCAGAAGGTGTCCTCTGCACCAATCGCGATCCACAAGGCCGTCCGCGCGTGGTCGACATGGTTCCGAATTCCGCCCGACTGTTCCCGGTCGGCCGATTGGACGCTGCTAGCACCGGCTTGATTTTGCTCACCAACGACGGTGAACTCGCACAGCGCCTGGCACATCCCAAACACGGCGTCCCCAAACGCTATGCCGTCGTCGTTGCCGGCCAAGTCGAACTCGACTCGCTCAAGCGATTGGAAAAAGGAATCCACTTGGCCGAAGGACGTGCCAAGGTCGACAACGCCAAAATTCGCCGCCTCCGCAAAGGTTGCACCGAACTCGAAATCACCTTGAGCGAAGGCAAGAACCGAGAGATTCGACGCGTCCTCGCACGCCTCGGGCACAAAGTCGTCTCGCTCAAGCGGATCGCTATCGGACCGCTCAAGCTTGGTGAAATGCCCGACGGTGCCTACCGGCCGCTGAGCCAACAAGAAGTCACCGCTCTGTATGCTGCCGTCGAAGCATTGCGAAAAGCCCGCAAGGAGGAACGCAAAGCCCGCAAGAAGAAACTGGCTTCGGCCAGTGATGCAGAGCTCGAATCGGGCGGCGACGCCGAGGTGCCAACACGCGAACTCCCAACCAAAGAACAACGTCCGCGCCGCTCGAAACGCGATGCCGTCGAGCCTCTTCCCAAACTGTCGAAGAACCCATTTGCCACCGAGGAAGATTTGGACGACGAGTCCCTCGGTGCCGGCGATGCCCGCTTTGAAGACGATGCGGTCTTGATCCGAGACAATGATCTTCCAGACGATGAACCGTGGATTGCACCTACCTCGAAGCGATTCGGCAAAGTGCTGGCGGATGACGACGATGAAGGCTTTCTCGGAGACCATGACGACGAC
Source organism: Pirellula sp. (assembly GCA_046318495.1). Taxonomy (GTDB): domain Bacteria; phylum Planctomycetota; class Planctomycetia; order Pirellulales; family Pirellulaceae; genus JBKCUI01. The sequence continues at coordinate 3,826 of JBKCUI010000040.1, forward strand.
GAGGAGAACGCCGAAGACGACGGCCCGTTCCTAGCCTTCGACGACGACGACGAGGAGTACGACGAAGAG
>JBKCUI010000041.1:0-10255 GCA_046318495.1 Pirellula sp.
TCAAATCCATAGTTGATTGCTCCCGCAAACTGAGCGCCCTCCGGACGAAGCGCAATTCGAATCTGGCTGTAGTCGCGCTGAAGAGCGTCGAGAACTGCGAGATTGGATGCCGGGGTATGCACGGAATTGATAACAAGCACTTCCGTCGGTAGTGATTGGTGCAATGCTGAGAGAACGGATTCTCGAAGCCAACTGTCTACCTGGGACTTCAGCGGCATGACAATGGTCGCTCGATACATTTTCATTCTTCCTGTTGGCTAGCCGATCGAAACACGGTGTGAAAGACGAAAGATATGTGTCGGACCAATCGAAAAACCGCAAAGTAAAATCGATTTCGAACCTCCTCCCAAGTGAATTGCCTTCTGTAAAAAAAAGGAAAACCGATCAAAACGGTTAATGACCTAAAAAATTCTTTGTAGGACTTGGTCTGTCTGCACCGCTTCCTTGGATCGATTTTCAGCTCTCTTTGGTATTCATCAATCAAGCGGGAAGAGCCAATTCCATGCTGCCAAGCTTTTCTGATCAACCCTATCCAGGTTGATACATTCGCGTGCTCGACGACTGCATCCTTTGCATACGCAAATCTTGCACCGAACTGAAAGTGGGATCGCCAAGCCAGTTCGGTATCCTGGCCTCGTAGATACTTGGGGTTAAACATTCCAACCCTGAGCAAATCCGCTTTTCGAACAAAGAGGTTGGCAGAAATGAAAGAAGGGGGATTCTCTCGCTCGATACTATGTCCTTGATCGAACAAATTCTCCGAAAACAAACCGATCGAAGTCGTCGGCAAGAGGGCTCGGATCGATCCACCCACAAAAGAAACGTCCCGACTTTCCGCTGCTCGTCGGACCAATGCTTGGATCCATGTCGGTGTCGGCACACAATCGGCATCCGTAAACGCTATCCAATCCCCTCGCGCCTCCTGAATTGCTAAGTTCCTCGCGTTCGATACTCCTGGCTTGCTTTCCTGAAGCAATCGTACCGATGGAAACTCGTCGGCAATCTTCTGTAGCGTCCTATCGGTCGATCCATTATCGACCACAATGACTTCCAACTCATTTCCTTCCCAATGCTGCACACAGATGGCTTGTAGGCAACGTCCAATCGTCGACTCTCCATTTCGGACAGGTACCACCACGGTAATTTTCGGGCAGAAGCTTTCTGAGACGTTTGTTTCGTTGTCGATCATCGGTGGCGGTCCTCCACACCCGATGACCTTTCCTCCCCGAAGTACGGCGTGAATTCTGTGGGAATCTGAATCGGCATCTCGGGAATTTTTATCGGCAACTCGGGCACCCGGATCGGGAGTTCCGAGCATTGAGCATAAAACTCTCGAGCCTGTTGCAACCCAGGTAAGTTCTTGTACTTTCGGAAGTCCTTTTCCCCTGCATCGACTTGACGATGGTGGCCCACTAGATGACCTGCGAGGACACCGAGAATCGCCATCAAATTGAACTCCGTTGGATCTGCTTTGAAGCGTTCAAAGAACTCGATCAAATGCTTATCCATCCAATGGGCCTTTACGGCGTACTTTCTCCGTTTTTGCATCAAGGAGAAGTATCGCTCGTAAACGCTTTCGATATGAAAGAACTTCCCATGGTACCCGAGCACTTCTGGGGAGTCCTCGAAATACTCAATGTCAACCGGACGCGCGATCTTGAAGTTCTCCGCCTGAAAGCGTTTAACCTGGTCTACTTCACAAGACTGTACATCGCGATACGGGAACTGAGAAACGATTCCGTGACGGTAAATCTTGATTCCTTGAATTGCTCTTCTTAAGTGAACGTCCCATAAAAGACGCACGACGATTGCGTGATCGTCATCGCTTTCCTGCACACACTCGTACAGCGTGCGAATGGCGTGAGGCTTCAAAAGCATGTCTTCGTCGACTTGAACGTAATAAGGGGTTCTGCATCGATCGAGCATAAGCTGAAAGGCAGCCGACATGGGAGCGATGTTCTCAATGACTTCGGTGCGAAAACGACAATCCTGCATCGCTAGATGTTTCATGCATTCTGAAAAACTATCGTTATCGATGGTCGATACGAACACCGTCACTTCTTTTTCAATACAAGGAATCAATGAACTCGCCGAGACTTTGCCAATGGGTGCACTTTGTCCGTCCAATCGAGCCACTTTTTCGAACAACTGGTAATACTGTTCAGAGCGTCGACTCCAACTCCAGTCCTGAATGTCCTTATAAAGTTGCGATGCCAAGGTGACATGATTGGCCACAGCAAATCGGATCCCTTCGAGTATGTCATCTACTTGCCGTTGTACGAAGACACCGTTTTCACGATCTCTCAACAATTCAGGCATATTGCCCACGCGGGTACTGACCACCGTGCAACCGCAAGCTGCGGCTTCCAACGCTGGATTTGGAGTCCCTTCCGTCTCGCTCGCGCACAAGTAGATGGTGGCATCGTTGTACCACTTCCGCATCTGCTCCCGATCCAACCGCTCTTCCCCCCTCGAATCCACCAGCAAGGCTTCGCAGGCAATCCCTTCCCGTCGCAACTGTTCAAAGACGGGAATAATGTACTCGTCGTACCCTTTAATGTTGCGGTGCCGTTGTGAGCCGGACCATATCACTTTCGGTTGGCGTACCGAGATCGGGCGTTCGAGGTAAAAAGTCCTGGAATCCACACCATTGGAAATCGCAGAACATCGGGCCGGCGACCCCGACTTTTCCAAATAGTCTCGATTATTCACCACCACCCAGTCCGCATAGTCAAACAACCGTTCGAAGTGCTCGGTTCGGTGGGGCCATCCACTATTGCTCGATGCAATCAGTTTGGTGTTCCAGCCTAGTTCGTTGAGTAAACTGCGAATGGGTTTAACCAGATGCGAGCACAAACTCAGGATCACATCGGGGCGGCTGTCTCCAAAGATCTCCATCAATCGGGACTGAACCCAAGTGGAATCTTCACGGAGCGTAGGGTCCTTCTGCAAAAGTGAATTGGCCGAAGGTGAATGATCGCCATGCTTGCTGCCATCAAGTCCCGCGTCGCCATGAACCTCCGTTTCCATGCCGGCAATACGAATCTGGAACCCAGCAGGTGAGTATTGCTGCAAGGCCAATGCACGGGAATGATATGCCCAACCGTCGACATCATAAACGATGAGAACTCGGATCACTTATTAAGCCCCAATATTTAGTTTCTTGTGATGGTTATATAACATGGCGTATCGTCCATCCATTGCCAAAAGCTCCTCATGGCTGCCTTCCTCTACCAATCGACCACGATCGATCACAAAGATTCGCGAGGCCATGGAGACCGTCGAAAATCGGTGCGAAATCAGAATCGTCGTTCTTCCTTCGGACAACGACCTGATCTTTCTGAAGAGTTCGTACTCCGCGCGGGCATCGATCGCGGAAGTCGGCTCGTCCATAATCAAAATCGGTGCACGGCGTGCAAAAGCGCGGGCCAACGCAATCTTCTGCCATACGCCCCCAGATGGCTCGTAAGCTCCAAAGTGCTTTCCCAAAACCGTATTCTCACCTTGGGGCATCCTCGCCAGGTCCTTTTCCAAACCGGCTTGGGTAAACGCCGGTGCTAATTCTTCGTGGCGTTGGTCATCCGTCGCGCTAGCGAGTTTGGCCCAGTTTCCATATGCGACATTCTCCAGGAGTGTCGTGCTATATCGACCAAAATCCTGAAATACAAACGCGATTTTTCGATAAAAGGGCTCCATGTTGTTCTGATCTAAGGGTTGGCCCGAAATGGAAATGCCCCCTGATTCCGGACGATAGATACCTGCGATCAACTTGACCAAGGTCGATTTACCCGAGCCGTTCTCTCCAACAATCGCGATCGTCTCCCCAGGATGGATCCGAAACGAAATGTTGTCCAAGGCCGGATGCTCTTGGCCAGGATACCGAAACGATACGTTGTCAAACCGTATCTCGGGGAAAAATGTTTCCACCGGATGGATCGATGGTTTCGGAGCTGATTCGGCCGAGGAAGCCAAATAGGACTTCACCGAAGAAGCGTAGACCAAGTGGTCGGCGATCGCCGCGAGGGAACTGGTTGCGTCCTCAAGTGACTTGCGCAGTCGTATCGCTGCGCCGGCGAAAAAAACCACTCCTCCTAACGAGACCACGTCGTCTCCGCGTCCATGAAGCATGCGATAAATCAGCCATACAAACAACACCGTACAGAAGACGGAAAAGACAGCGCCGCCAACAAATTGCCGGATGTTCTTAGATGTTGCCTCATCCCGATTCACGGATAGAGCCCCGCGAAACTTGCTGATCAAGTGATCGGAAATTCCCAATAGCCGCGTCTCCGCCAAGCTATTGGGGGACGTAAGCAGCCCTACAAAGTACCCAACTCGGCGCCGATCTTGCGCTCGTTCATTCAACTCCTTGGACGTGCTGGTTCCCAACTGCAATTGGTACCACAAGTATGGGATAAAGCAGGGCGGAACGACAACTAGAATCAAGGGCTCGATGCGTGCCAACATCACCGAGATGGTGATGACTTGAAGAATCGAAGCCAACACATGTGAATTTCGGCCAATCAGTTCGACCAGACGCTCGCCACTGTTGGATTTGATTTTCTCCAACCGATTCAGTGCACTAGGATTCTCAAAAAAGGCAACCGGCTTCGATATTGAAGCCTTTAAAATCATTGCGTTGACATCGACAATCGCTCGCTCGCGGAGCAAATTGCGGAATAGTTTGAGCGCTAGGCTGATCACTGCCTCGACGATACCAACCGTCATTAACAACAGCAACCAATGCTGCGTATTCTTGCCACCATAGACGTGCTGGTCATCGATCAAGCCGCGCAAAGCAACGAAGAGTAGTACCGGAGTTATGCCTGCCAGAAACCCACACGCGACCAACCCTAGCGTGTACCAAGGCTGAACCTTCCACAAAACGCCATAGGTCCAGCGATGAATCTCGAACTGCCGCATTAGGTCCTTCAACGAAATCATGTCGCGACCTTGCCTGACTCTTCACGGGTCGGGGAAGTCCTGTCGTCAACGTGATTCCGTCGGTGCCCCAGCACGAATTCCGGCACGCCGTAATACAGTACCGCAGCGCTATATCGCGCCCAATCTACAGGGCGTTCGCGAATCTGCATGAAGAAAATTCCTTGGCGCACGCGATGACGCCAACCCCACGCGGTTTCTCGTCCATGGTGTTTTCCTTGTGCGCTTACCCCATAAGCCGAAGGGCAGACAACCTTTTCCCCCATGCGACGAACGGTTCTTTGCAGTTGCCTGCTCATCGGATTTCCAGCTGCATTGTTGCAAACCGATGCATCCAGTCCCGACCAGGTTTCGCAAGCACCTATGGCCAATTGAAGGATTTTTAACCAACCGTTCTGCTTGGCTCGACATCGCAGCTTCTCCCAATCCAGGTCTGGCAAAACAGACACGGTTTCTGCCAGATCTACGACCTTGAAGAAATAAACAAATCGCTGCTGACGCTCCCAGGCGTCCTTTGCGATTTGAAGACAAAGGACTGCGACCAAATCCTCATCGCAAAGCGTTTTAACTGTGCCTGCGCTGGTGAGGGTTTCGATTGCCCTATCAAAAAACGATTCTATGTTCTCTTGGTAAGGGAAGAATCTTGGAGTTAGGTTCCAATGAAGGTCTAATGGAGTGCCGTCTTCGGCGTGAACAAAGTCAATCGCTTGGTCGTACGTTCGAACGATTTGATATCCTGACCGGCGCAAGACATCGACGGCACTCTGCTTGTCGTCTTGGCGAACCAGCAAATCGATGTCCCAGCCCTGTCGTAATGTCAGGTCCCGATAAACGCGTTCCGCCAAAACGGTTCCCTTGAACACAAGGCTTTCGATTCCCGCTTCACGGAGCGTCGCTTGGACCTTTACCAACTCCTTTGCCAGTTTTTTGCAGCGTTCCGAATTCGACGCAACACGACTGTCTAATCGCCGATACCAGCTTTTGGGGACTCGATCGCACAGCTCTGCCTGGACGTGGCGGTGCAACAAGGGCATCACGCGATGCTTGGCTGCCATCCGCAAAACCAATTCCCAATCCACTGACTTTCCTTCACTGTGTTCCGCCCAAGCTCGAAGGAGGTCCGGACGCGACGCAGTGCGGCACACGGCAAGAAACAACTCGCCTTCCAAAGACAGTTCTTGCGATCGCTCTTTTCGTTTCATCGTCGGATCGCCGTGAAAATGACGTAGCTTGGTCCCCACACCATAGTGCCACCGAGTCGCATTTGGCAGGAGGGGAACCGCTCACGACGCGATGCGCTGTTTTTAGCAAACGGATCTAGACGCGGTCAAGCATTTTGTTGCCAAATGCTTGGATGTCCCACCGACGTCGCGGTGGTGCCCCAATGGGCAAAGCGGTCCGCGATTGGCCGTTCCTCCAGACCGTTCACCGCATGCCGCAGTTGCTGACCGCGAACGCAAACGCTTCGTGGGCGAGGGCGGGGGAAACACGCCAACCGAAGGCGGTTGCCAACGAAGGTGGCGTGCAGATCGCTATGATAGTTGAAGGCATCAAGAACGCACCGCGAAACCCGAGAAATCCTTCCTGAAACCAACTCCTTCGCAAATCAAGCAATCCTCATGGATTCTCCTTCCGATCCATCCTCCCACAGAATCTGCTTCCTGCTTGGGATAGACCGTCGAAGCGGTACAAATCACCTGTACCAGTTGTTAAGACTCCATCCTCATTGCTTGGGGCTCGCTCCGATCTGGGAGGATTTTCTCTTGCATCATTCGAAGCACCTGCAAACCTATGTCGAGGATGTCTTTCAATCCTGGAATCCCTCCTGGGAGATCGATCGTCTCGTCGGATCACCAAGCGATTTACTGATTGAGCTCGGCAAGACGCTTGAAGGGTTCCTCCTGCGACAAGCGTCCATCCCCTCGGATCGTCCTGCGAACCCGTACGGTTCCACACCCCTGCGCTACGTGACCAAAACCCCTAGTGTTGAAGGGTTAAACAGGTTTTTCTCGATCTTCCCCAAAGCTATCCCCATCGTTCTGATACGTGATGGACGAGCGGTCGTCGAATCCGGCATGCGATCATTCGGCTGGGACTTCGTAAAGGCCACGCAGCGTTGGAAGCATCGAGCACGCATCGTCTTGGCTTTCCAAGACACTCTGAAAAACACCTCTTCACCAGGCATTATCCTTCGCTTCGAGGACTTGATCACCGACGAAGTAAGCAGCTTAACCCGCATCTTTCAGCATATTGCCGTCGATCCTCAGCTATACGACTTTCAGCAATCGCGTGAACTCAAGGTCCTGGGTAGTTCGCAAACGGCATTTTCCGAGGGGGAGTTGCACTGGCGCCGCACCGACAAACCGGCTGAATACTCACCCCTCCGTCGCTTTGAACATTGGACTCCCGAGCAACATCTTCAATTCAACGCGATTGCCGGAGAAGAACTAAGACTTTTGGGCTATCTATGAAGGTTCATCAAGTCGCCCAAACGCGGTGCGTGCTGATCCGTTTTCGGGTCGGGCGGAATCGCGACCGCATTGCATCGTCTCATTGGCGACGTCGAATTGTTGTTGAGTAAACCATTGAACTCAAGCGAAGGGTTCACGTCTCTCAACCAACCGCTAACGCTACAAGTTGAATCCGTGGCAGGAAACATTTGGAAGCAACGCTTGGGAGTGTTCACTCATGCGTTCGTTCGCGAAATACACGAGCGAGTGGTATTCTGCCGGCCACAAGCCGTGCATCGGGTCGCGAACGACGATCATCCCGAATTCGAGATGCTTTGTCTGAGATCCGTTGCGAGTGCAGCTATCGCAAGATAGAGTACAATGGCCGTCCACGGGGTTGATGGATCTCGTACGTTCCGACTCGAGCGCCATCGAGGATAGGAAACCCGCCAGAGGCAACCAAACTCGCCACCACCTTCCTGCGGCCTGTTTTGTCGCGAATGCAAAAGACCAAATGCCTCGAACTCAGGGCTGTGGAACCCTTTGATCCTCAAAATATTCGGGAAAGTCATGCTTTTTGGCTGAGCGAAGGTGCATGAACGCACTACTTTATCCACGTCTTCCAAGCCGTGTCGCATCGGCTCGGGGCAGTTAACGCACGGTGCTCAAGGGCCGGGACAACAATCGAGCCAAGTTCAACGGAGCCGAGTCAGTGGCCTTCAACGGCGAACAACCGCAAGCGATTCGATGGCGAGAGCGTTTTGCCTCACACGGCCTACCCTTTCAACTGGTTGTCCTTTTCGGCTGCTGGATGTTTATGGTCGGGTTGCATTGGAGCAACGACGGACTGTTCTTTCAGGGGGATGCGCCTCGCCATGCGATGAATGGAATCTTTTGGGGGGATTTACTTCGCGAGGGCTTGTCGGACCCTATTGGCTAAACAAAGTCGTACTATGCCCGTTATCCGGCGATCACTCCGACGCGTTACCCACCGGTTTTTTATTTCCTTGAAGCAGCCGCTTTTGAACTTCTAGGTACATCTTCCTACGTTGCTAAGGGGGTTGTGCAAGTCTTCGGACTTGCAATGGGATTGTATTTGCTCGTTGCGATGAGGCGGTGGATATCGCCTAGCTCCGGGGTATTGGCGGGTTTGCTTTTCCTCATGCCAGGAATGCTCACGTGGTCCAATGCCGTCATGCTGAATGTTCCGGCAGCGACCGTTTCTATGGTTGGACTCTATTATGTCCGATGCGGACTCGAAGCGAAAACAAAAATTCTCACTAGTAAGTATTTAGGATTGGCAGAGGTGCTGTTGGTTCTCAGCTTTGCAACACATCCTACAGTCGCTTATGCCTCCCTGATTATGCTTGCTTGGGTAATCATCCGTGGAAAGATGCGCGCGTTTATGCACTTCCCATTGATGCTCGTGACCATCTTTTCAATGACTCTGCTGGCTATCGGCTTTTTCTGCATGCAGTTGTACGGAATGGAGCAGTTCTCACAGGCTAGCGTCGTTGCCAGCAAGTTATCGAGTATGAAGCGATGGTGGTTCTATGCTGTAGCAATGCCTGGGCTCGCGGCATGGTGGGGATGGATTGGAGGGTGGGTCTGTGCAGCGATTGCATGGACATGTCCAACGTTGCGGTCGGAAGTCAAACTCGTGGGTGTAGCGTTTCTGATCGGTTACATTGTGCTTACGCCAATATGGGCATTGGATGCCAGGTACGCATTGTTAGCCTGCCCCGCGATTATCTATGTTCTTGGGCTTGGGTTTGCACGGCTGGACGCACTTTGGGTGAATCACCCCCTTCGATTTCGGATTCCTTCCATCAGCCTGATCGGATGTCTTGGACTAGGTATGGCGTATATGGTATCGGATAGCCAGATATCCTTAAGAAACACGGCTTCCTTCGAGTCCGTGGTTGAGTATGTGGAATCGATAGCGAAGGAGGAAGCAGTCCTGTACGACGGAAGGTTTGATGGAGTCTTCATATATTACATGCGAAACAGAGACCCGGAATTCTCAAGGCAGGTAGTTTTGGTTCGCAAAATGATCGATTCAAATTCGGATAAAGCGCAAATGCGGAAGGTATTGCTGGACACCGGATGTCGTTGGTTGGTGCTCGAGAAAACGGCGAATGCGCGACCGAATGCTCGCGAAAAGAATCTGCAACGGTTAGTACAGAGCGGCGGATTCGAGTTGGTGAAGACATTTGAGTTGCTGCCGAGGTCGATCGAGCGATTGGAAATCTACAGGCTGACCTCCGTCGCTCGCTCGCCTGAGGGAGTCGGATCTCGTAATGTTGGGATTCAGGTCCAAGGGGATCTTGTGTTCCCGCTAAAGAAGCCTCAGAAGGTATCGAGTCGAAACACGGATTCGCTTTGATTCAATGAAGCCATCGGCCTTTCGCGGAGAAATCTGCCGAAACAGGTTCGCTTCTTGAGAGTTGCTAAACATCGCGTGTGACGCTGAATGGTTGAGCGCACCAATCATAGGTGCCCGTTTTTTCGCAAGGCTTGGGGTTGCATGGTCAACAAGCAGATCACATGGACGCCACAGTTGGGCATGGAGACGTGTAGCAGCCTGTTGAAAAAGTGAGCGGCGTCGCGCTAGCGGCCGGTGCTACGCCACCCTACCTGCGGCTAGCACCTTTGCGGCTCCCATTGTGCGGCTCCCATTGTGCTTGCAGATTCTGTTTTTTCAACGGTCAGGTAGACAATGGACACGCGGATGGGTCGTCCTTTAGTTGCCCTGCTCGACTGGTGTCTTGATCGATGTCGGGACTAGCCGACCGGAAGTGCCCTGGGTGGGTGAATTCTCTTCATGGTATTCGGCATCCTGGTTGACACGCCAAACGTCGAAT
>JBKCUI010000042.1:0-52279 GCA_046318495.1 Pirellula sp.
CAAAAGCTCGGTGGAGTCGCCGCCATGGCGCTGGGCAAGAAGCTCGGTCCCGAAGACGGCGAACGCTTGATCGGAATGTACAACGGCGTTTGGCCGCCAGCCAAAGCCGGGATCGTCAGCGCGCTGGGCGATCGCGTCGAAACGTTGCGAGTGCTCTTGGATGCCATCGAGCAAAAGAAGATTCCGGCCGAGGGAATCGATGCCGCAACGTGGCGGCAGTTCACGGTCGCAGCCGATTGGGAACTGCTCAACCGTGCCCGCGCCCTCAACCCCCAACTCGGACTCGCCGCCAACAAACTACAAGCCATTGAACAAATGGATACATGGTTGACCGACAGCCGTCTCGAGAAGGCGGATGCGTCGCGCGGTCGTACGATTTGGAATGCGTCCTGCGCCTCTTGCCATCGCCTCTTTGGCGAAGGCGGACAGATCGGTCCCGAGTTGACCGGCGGCCAACGCTCGAACAAACGCTACTGGATCGAAAACATCCTCGCTCCCAGCGCGGTCGTGGCGACGAATTTTCGTATCACCGCCTACCGGCTCGACGATGGTCGCATCCTAACCGGCGTGCCACTCCGCGAAGATGAATCCACCATCACGATCCAAACCCCAAACGAAAAACTGGTGATCAACAAGGTCGAGATTGCGGAATCGAAGAAGTCCGAGCAGTCCTTGATGCCCGAAGGGCTTCTCGATCAGCTCGACGACAACAAACGAGCCGACCTGTTCAAGTATTTGATGTCTCCAGGACAAGTGAGCGCGCGGTAAGCTCACAATGGACCTTTTGCACAACGCACCATGAAGCGACAGCAGCGCGCCGAAGTGGTTCATCAACGCCTTGATGAACTCTATCCCGAGACCGAAGTGCCGTTGGATCACGTCGATCCCTACACGCTGCTGGTGGCTGTGGTGCTCAGCGCGCAGTGCACCGACAAGATGGTCAATCGCGTCACGCCATCGCTGTGGAAACTGGCCGACAATCCCTTGGCCATGAGCCGTCAACAGGTCGCGGACATCCAACGCATCATCCAGCCGTGTGGATTGAGTCCGCAAAAAGCCAAAGCCATCCAAGGTCTTTCGCAGATCTTGGTCGATGAGCATGATGGTTGCGTTCCGCAAGATTTCGCGGCCCTCGAACGGTTGCCGGGCGTCGGGCACAAGACCGCGTCGGTCGTTATGGCGCAAGCCTTCGGCGTCCCTGCCTTTCCCGTCGATACCCACATCCATCGCTTGGCTCAACGCTGGGGGTTGACCAACGGCAAATCGGTCGAGCAAACCGAACGGGATCTCAAGAAACTCTTTCCTGAGTCGAGCTGGAATCGGCTGCATCTGCAGATCATCTTCTATGGCCGCGAACACTGCACTGCACGCGGTTGCGATGGCACGGTGTGTGGCCTGTGCCGCGAGCTGTATCCAAAACGCCGGCAGCCGGTGAGCACCAAAAAGTGATCGGAGCGTATCCGGCCACATCCAACCCGATGACGCGGTCCTTTCATTGCTTTGGCTAATTCCAATCGCGCTTCGTCTGATTCCCCGTGTTTTTCGGGACGTGCACAACGGCGATGCCCTTCCCCATCCTCCGGCGGTCTCGATAATGCTGGCTGGTGCGATGACGCTTCGAGGGACGCTCCACTCGGCGTTGCCCCCATTGTTGGATTATCAGACTCCAGGAGAAACCATGGCGAAGAAAAGCATTTCCGACGTCGATTGTCGAGGCAAGGTCGTATTGATGCGAGTGGACTTCAATGTTCCCCAAGACGATTCGGGCGCGATCACCGACGATCGCCGCATCCGCATGGCTATCCCTTCGATCGAATCGGTGCTGTCGCGCGGTGGCAAGCTCATCTTGATGAGCCACCTGGGCCGACCCAAAGGCAAAGGCCCGGAGCCCGAGTTCACGTTGCAACCGGCTGCAGAACGCTTGGCCCAATTGCTCGGCAAGAGCGTCCACTTCGCTGCCGATACCGTCGGACCAGACGCCGAATCCAAAGTGAAAGCCTTGCGCGACGGCGAAGTCCTCGTGCTTGAAAACGTCCGCTTCAACCCGGGCGAAAAAGACGGCGAAGCGACGTACTCGAACCGCTTAGCTGGATGGGCGGATATTTACTGCAACGATGCCTTTGGCACGTGCCATCGCGAAGAAGCTTCCATGGTCGCCGTTCCCCTCGCGATGGGCAACAAACCCAAAGTCGTCGGCTTCCTCGTCGCCAAAGAGATCCAATACCTCAGCGATACCATCTCCCAGCCGCAGCGTCCCTTCGTGGCCATCCTCGGAGGTGCCAAAGTCAGCGACAAGATCAAGGTCATCAAGAACTTGCTCGGCGTCTGCGATTCGGTCCTGATCGGTGGTGCGATGGCTTACACGTTTTCCCTCGCGCAAGGAGGCAAGACTGGCAAGAGCCTTGTCGAGAAAGACAAAGTCGAACTCGCGAAGGAGTTGATCGCCGCCGGAGGTTCCAAACTGGTGCTCCCCACCGATACCCATTGCGGTGATGCCTTCAGCGGTGACTGCAACAAGCAAGTCGTTCGCGCGGGCGAAATCCCCGATGGTTGGGAAGGGCTCGATATCGGTCCGGAGACGGCCAAGCGATTCGCGGACATCGTCAAGAGCGCCAAGACGGTCGTGTGGAACGGTCCGATGGGGGTCTTTGAAATGCCTCCGTTTGACGCAGGGACCAAAGCCGTCGCCAAAGCCGTAGCCGATAGCGATGCCATTAGCATCATCGGCGGTGGCGATAGCGCGGCTGCCATCGAGCAGTTGGGCTTTGCCGAACAAGTCACCCACGTCAGCACCGGCGGTGGGGCTAGCTTGTCGATGCTCGAAGGTGAAAAGTTCAAAGCCGTCGAAATCCTCGACGAAGCGTAAGCTTCGCTCCACTGGCCGCTCTGGCTAACGCCAAGACATGCAAATCCAGCAACCGCCGAAGGGCGGATGGACCGCAGGCTAGTTCGCATTTCGACCGGCCTTTCGCCCTACCGACATCAACCGATCTGCGACAAAAACGCATCGGCGCGCTTGAGATGCACCATGCGTTTATCCCCCATGCGATCGAGTTGCCCTGTCATCACCTTCATCCGCGGGTTCGATTCAAAGAATCCGCGATGGCGATCGATGAATCGCCAGTACAGCGCATCCCAGGTTTCGCACCAAGGACCTTTCTTGAAGTCGCTCATCTTGAGCACATAACTGGAACCGCTGATGTAGGGCTTGGTCGTGATGCGTCCTCCATCGGCATGTTGGCTCATCCCGTACACGTTGGGTACCATCACCCAATCGTAGGCATCGACAAACATCTCCATGAACCAGCGATAGATCGCATCGGGATGGAACTCGCACAACAGCATGAAGTTCCCGAGAATCATCAACCGTTCGATGTGATGGCAATACCCGTAGCGCAGAACGCGGCCGATGGTGCGATCGACCGGTTCGATGCCCGTGGTGCCATCGTAGAATGAACGGGGGAGCGGCCGCGTGTGTTGCCAATAGTTGCGTGTTCGCTGTTGGCGACCGAGTGTTCGATAAACCAATCGCATGTACTCGCGCCAGCCGATGACTTGGCGAACGAAGCCTTCGAGCGAGTTGAGCGGAATGCGGTCTTGAGCGGCCAGCACCCGTTCGAGGATTTCTTGCGGTGACAACAATCCGATGTTGAGCATGGGCGTGAGGACCGAATGGAACAGCGTGGTGTGCTCGCGGCAGATCGCGTCTTCGAAATCCCCGAACTGTTGCAAGCGATGTTCGATAAAGTCGTCCAGCCATCGCAAAGACGTTTTGCGATCCCACGGATATAGCAGTGGCTGAGGCTCCCCCAGCGCATCCGGAAACCGCTCGTCGACATAGCGGCGAGCTTCCTCGGCCGGGCCACTGGAACGTGTCTGCAACCCGATGGTTAGCGGATCTTCCGGAGGTGCTTGATCGCTTGGGAAACGCCGTCGGTTTTCGGTGTCGAAACTCCATTTGCCTCCGAGCGGTTTTCCGCGTTCGTCGACCAGGATCCCCAAGCGCTGCCGCTGCTCGATGTAGAACTGCGTGAAGAACAATTTCGATTTGTTGTGCGTGAAGCGTTCGATGTCTGCTTTGGGAGTCAAGAAATCGGGATGCTCTACGATCTCCAGCTTCAGGCCATGATCGGTGCAACCACGCCCCAGGCGCCGCGAAGCGTAATCATCTTCGAGGTCGATGCAACGCACTTGGCGATGCCCGTCGGCCACCAGGAGCGGCGCGATATCGGCAGTCGAGCGAAGCGATTGGGCTTCGACCACGCGAACCTCGAACTTCTTCTTGCGCAGTTCTGCGGCGGCGTGTTGCATCGATGCCCGATGCAGCATGAGCTTCTGTCGATGGAACGCGTATTGAGAGAAGAACAATGGGTCTTCGACGAGGTAGACTTTCGCCGCACCGCGCATCCAGTCGGGATCGCGAACCAGTTGATGCGGATAAACGAGAGCTGCGGTGGTCATTTACGCATTGATCATTTAAGCGGGAGTCGTTGGCTCGGGTGCGTAACGGCGGAGGTAGTCTTTGACGGATACTTTGGAGCGTGTGGACTCGCTCGTCATGTAGCGGATTTTGCCAAAGATCGGGCGTTCGGGCCCCCAAGCCCGATCGTAGCGACCGAGGACCCAAAAGATGCCGCTGTACGAGTTGGGGTCTCGGCCATCGAGGGCGTACTTGTTGTTAAGTTCCAGCATGATGTCGAGCGCTTCGCGCGGAGAGCGGCTCCAATGCAAGATCTTCTTGCCCCACAGCATGCGCAGATAGTTGTGGATTCGTCCTTCGCGAACGAGTTGGCGTTGGGCTGCATTCCATAGCGGGTCGTGCGTCGTCGCATTTTCGAATGCAGGTAAATCGTAGAGATGTTCGCGCCGATCGTGCGCGTGGTCTTCGAGAGTCTTGAGAGCCCAATCGGGCAAGGATTCATACCGATCGTAGTTGCTCTCGCGGCAGCACATGTTGAAGCCGATCTCGCGCCATGTCATGAGTTGGTCCATGAAGGCTTCGGCGTTGGTACCCAGATTCCAAAATCCATTCATCTTGCCATTGGGGCGAGCCACCTGTTCCGGCGACCATCCCGCGCAGGAACTGGAGATTGCATCGAAGACTTCGTGCGGGCTGATGTGACCAAAGTGCAAGTACGACGAGAGGCCGCTGGATCCGTGTTGGTCGGGTTCGTTGCGATCCGTATCGTACGTGTTCAGCCGCTTCGCGACGAAACGTTGTAGAGCTTGCTGAGCGGGGGTGGTTCCACCGCGTTCTCCGGTTGGCGCGACGGAGTGATCGATGGGCAATGCCGACAACTCAAGCCGCTCGAGATCCTCGACGGAATCCAATGTCCAATGCGCGGCGATGGATGCGGGCAAGGATGCCAAGCGCGGCTGGCTCAAGAGACTGAGCGGATCGCGCGCCGGGAACTCGGGCCACTGGGCGACCAATGCCTTCTGCATCGCGCGGCGGTAGGAATGAGCGACGGTAAAGGTTCGATCGTGCAGTCGCATCGGCAGGATGCCGTTGCTATCGACCAGTTCGATGCACGCAGGCCATCGCTTGAGAATCCGCTGGTAGAGAGGCGGGTGGAAGAAGCAAGGAAAGTCGTCGGTGACGGTGACGCATGCGTGGCGGGCCAGCGATTCAGCGAGGTCTATCTTTTGGGTCGCGCGGGGTGAGGGAACGCCGCGGTCGACATAGGCCAAGTACGTGACTTGGTATTGTTGGGCACGGCGCGCATTCTCGATCATCCCATCGATCATGAACTGATGGAAACGATCGCATGCCCAGCGGTAATGAGGCCGGATGGCTTCGAGGATGACCAACGGGCGGCGCAAGGACTCCGCCCATTCGACCGCTCGCTGGAGAGCGAAATTGCATTGCAAGCGACGGTATGCAGTCATCCAGTACAGCACGAACGCGCCGTCGCTGGAAACGGGAATTGCGTTGGCTTTTCGGATCCGCAGTTCCGGTGTGGCGTTCAAACGGTGACCTTTCCCAAACAAGCGTTGCATGCCAACGTGGCTCAGCATGGTAGCGGGAAGGTCAAGCGGTCGGAAATCGGCGGATTGGTCGCCCGGTCGATCGCTTATTGAGGCCCGATATCGCCGATCTCGACGCCGTCGAATTCCGCGGTTTCAAGTTCGGTGCTTTCGACGACCACGTCCTCGATCGTTACCTCTCCGACGATCACTTCGCCCCGGTTGCTGGCTTCGCGATACAACTCGGCGGATTCTGGGGATTGCCACGCCGAAGCCTTTCGGAGAGGCGCGGAGTTGGCACGTCGAGCAGTGCGGCTTTGGATAGGGTGTTGGTGGACGGCTTGGCTGTGGGATGCGGGTGCGACCACTTCGACGTCCGGTTCGACGATCGTCTCTGATGGAGCGACCATCGAGCCCGACGCATTGGGATCGCTAAAGATCGATCCGACGCGGCCGCAGCGCATGTCGGCTCGCGGAGTCGCGGTCCCGAAAGCGCTGTAGTCCATGTCGTAGGGAGAGGGGCAGATGGAACAGCCCGTCGATGCCAGCCCAAGTAAGGCTGCGATTGCCATGCCGGTGTTGGTCGTCCGCTTCATCTGTCGCATCATCACTCCTCACGAATGAAATCCATCGCCAAGCCTGCGAGACGGCCGGCATCGCTCCGGAGTTGCGCGAGGCATGCCGGCGCCGAGGGCTCGAGACCGTGATAAAATCATCGGCTCAGGCGAATCGCGCCGTTGAGTGAAACTTTGACGAAAGGGAAGGATGCTATGGCCGACACCGTGTTCTCGAAGATCCTGCGCAAGGAGATTCCAGCCAAGATCTTGTACGAGGATGAGCTAGCATTGGTGTTCGAAGATATCCAGCCCAAGGCGCCGGTACACTTCTTGGTGATTCCCAAAAAGCCGATCGTTTCGCTTGCGGATGCGACCGCGGAAGACAAGGCCTTGTTGGGGCATTTACAATGGGTGATCGGCCATCAAGCGGCCGCCCAGGGGATCGCCCAGACCGGTTATCGGGTGGTGACAAACATAGGCGAACACGGCGGACAATCGGTTCCGCATCTGCACTATCACGTACTAGGCGGCCGCGCGCTCGGTTGGCCGCCAGGCTGATCCTGCTCAGCAATCGGTGCCAGGCACTGGTCATCGCATGTCCATCCGTCCCTGAATCCCATGTCGGTGCAACCGAAACGTAGAACGGGTCTCCAGGCCCGTTTTGCATGCAATTGCACCGCGCGGATGCGAACGGTGCCAGGCACTGCCCGCGAAGCGAAGCACTGCCCGCGAGGCGTTAAGGCGGAGAGCGATCGCGCAGCTTGATCGCTCGAGTGAGGATCCGATCGAGGGCGCACGCGAACTCGGTTCGATCGCGTGGGCTGTAGGGGCGAGGGCCTGACGTTTCCAGCCCGGCACCCCGGGCAGCATCCAGGAAATCCCGAGATGCTAATCGCGAGCCGATGTTAAGATCATCGTAAACTTCGCCACGTGGATCGAGCACGAAGACTTGCTTTTCCACCAATTGAGCTGCGAGTGGAATATCCGCGGTGATCGCCACGTCACCAGCATTGGCATGTTCGGCGATGTACTGGTCGGCGACGTTTGCGCCGTCGCGGACCGTGATTCGCTTGATCAAGCGGCTGTCGCTGGGAAGCCAGATGGATTGATTGGCAACGAGGATGACCTCGATGTCCAGGCGCTTCGAAGCTCGAAAAACGAGTTCCTTGACCTCGCGGGGAGCGGCATCGGCATCAATCCAAATCTTCATCGTTTCCGCTTTCTGCTTGGCCACAACGGCAGGTTGGTCCGACCGCCAACGCTGCGCCCAAAAATCTGCAAAATCGGTGCCAGGCACTGCCCGCAATCCGGGACAGGCACTGTAGCACATTGCTAGCAATTGCGATTGGCACGGGGGGCGATCGGTGCCAGGCACTGCCCACGATCCGGTGCCCACGATCCGGGACAGGCACTGTAGCCGATTGCTGGCAATCGCGATCGGCAAGGGGCAATCGGTGCCAGGCACTGCTTGAGAACCCTGGGGGGATTGCTGGCATTACGCTCCGAAGCGGACTTGACCTGCCGACCTCAAACTGCGATTCACGAGGGTGAATGAAACTCGTTGCAGGCGGTAGTCCCTGCTGTGAGTCCAACCTTGTCACGGGTCACCTTGTCACGGGTCGTCGTGCCTCAGGATCGCTATTCCTCATGCCTCTCTCAAGCAATCATCGAACCGATCGCCGTCGCCGTGCCATCCGCGAATCGATTGCCGCCGACGCCGATTTTGCGGTGGAATCCGCCAAAGCGACCAAGCGTGCGCGGCGCACCAACCCCAAAGATGACGAAGCCTTTCTGACTGGCTATCGCGATCCCGGCTATAGCCAAGCGGTTCGGCAAGTCTCCCAACAACGATTGGTGCAATTGATCCCGGTCCGGCCGATGTCCTTGGCCCTTGCCATCGGGATCGCATGGTGCGTTTGGGGTGCATTGATCTTGGCGCACTATGTCTTCCATGTGCGGGGCAACGAGCATGGCCGCTCCCCTATCCTGTTCTTGCAGTTGTTTGATATCCGCAGCCCGCACAGCATTGCCAACTGGCTGACGTGCCAACTCTGGATGCTGACCGCACTGGTGGCGTGGATGATCTTTCGTATTCGCCAGCACAAGCTCGATGACTTTCGAGCCAAGTATCGCGTGTGGGCCGCCCTCGCCGGCGTGGCGGTGTTCTCCAGTTTCGATGCGTCGACATCCTGTCTCTATTTGCTCGGCCAGAGCATCGATGGCTGGACGCGCAGCGAGATCGGTTACGGTGGCTGGCCCTTGGTGCTTGCAACCTATGCGACGTTGGTCGGCCTGCTCGGCATCCGACTCTCCAGCGAACTCAAAGCGACGCCCGCGGCCTTGGTGTTGTGGTTTGGTGGGCTGCTCGCATGGGCCTGCGCAGCGTTGCTCGGAACCGGTTTGCTGAAACTCGAATGGAGCCTCGGCACGATCGACATCGCAGTCGGAGCGTGCTGGCTGGGGGGCGTGTTGGCAGTGTTTCAAGCCGCCGCTCTCGTGCTGCGTCATTGCTATGTCCAAGCACAAAAGCGATTCCTGGAGCGAGCAGTATTGGCCCGATCAAAAAGCGCGTTCCAACTGCCTAGCTTCGGCAAAGCCTCCGCCAACGATGCCGATGCATCGACGACGGAAGAGGACGATCGTGCACAGACTCCTAAACGCAGCATGATGGCTGCGATGGCCCAACGCGTCGGTTGGCCATGGCGTTCGGCATCCGACCAAGACGATGCTTCCGAATTCGACGATGAGGAAGACGAAGACCTAGACGATGACGAGGCGGCAACCGCTGCACCCAAGTCGGCCACGAACAAAACCAAGTCTGGCGAGACACCCACATCGCAGCCCTCGGAGCCCGAAGAACCCAAGCGTCCCAAACGCCTGTTTGGCTTGATCCCGCATCGGCAAGAACGCAATGAACAACTCGCAGGCGATGAACCGGTGCGGACCGACGATGGCGGAGAAATCGATGAGGGACTGACCAAACGACCCGGTTGGTTTGGCTGGAGGCGATCTCGCGAAACCAGTACCGCCACCATGGAGACTCAACCCGCTGCGAAGCTCGATTCCAAGTCCAGTTCCAAAGCCTCCGCCAACGCAGCATCGTCTGCATCCGACACCGCATCGGATGCAGCCCCCAAACGCTCGTGGTTGCCCAAATTCGGTCGCCGCACACGCAACCCGGGCGACGCAGCAGACATTGATGCCGCTGCGAAATCCGAGAGTCCACCCAAGGGTAAAACACCCGCAGCCCCTGACGCCAAGAGCAGCGCACCCAAATCGAATCCCAAGTCCCAAGACTCTTCCGATGCGGACGCCGATGCAGCCCCCGCCAAACGAGGATGGCTGAGCTTTGGAAAGCGAAAGCCCGCAGCCGAAAGTGACGACGCAACCGCTTCGGATTCCCCAAAGACGGAGACGGCCAAGTCACCCAAGAAGGACAAGCCTGCCGATGCTGCAGCCAGTGACACCGCGACCAAGTCGGGTGGCTGGAAGGCCCGGTTGACCGGTTGGTTCGAGGGGTTCAAGCTCAAGCCACCGGTCGATTCTCGCGAGGTCCCTTCAACCCCGCGCAAAGATGCTGCATCGCAAACTGCAAGCGGCAAAGCTGCAGCCGATGGCAACCCAACACAACCTGTTCCGGTGGGTTCTAATGCACGTCCACTTCCTTCCACGCAATCCAAACCTGCTGCGAACATGCCCGAGGATGAGGACGGTGACGATGAAGACTACGGCGGCAATGCACGGCCGCTGTCCAAAGCCGAACGCAAACGACTTCGGCGCATGCAACAGGACCGCGACGCCGCGTAATCCGACGTAGGCAGCTTGGCGAGAATCAGCGTTAACCATCGCATGCAAATCGCACTCGCCTGAAGAGCGCACGCGGAATTCGAGAACATCCCGTCAGACCATCTTTCCTCCGCGAAGGGGATGGCCTATAGTTCAGGAGTGCGAGTTGGAAATGACTCGCACATCAACCTCCGATCGTTTTTCCGGCTGAGGGACCATCATTTTGCGTTGGCCCAGATCTTCAAGGCGAGTGCAGTAGCACGCTCGATCTGCGCCAGTCTCGCAGCGGCTCCGTGTCGTGCCGCAGACGGTCGGAGGGTTTTACTGAATACGAAAAGCCGGTGGTGCCCTGAGGCGCCACCGGCTTTTTTGCTTCTCTGCCAACCTGACGACTGCGGCGTTTTGAACCGCCACAGAGCCGATTGGGCTTCTCAATTCAGTGGGAGAGCTTGGATCGAGAATCGGGCGTGAGAAGCCGTTGGTCAGGCTTCTGCGATGACGTCGTCATCGGCTCTGCTCACGCTTCGAGCAGAGCTTAGTAGGTTGCGAATTCGGAGAACTATTCCAAATCAGGATTGGGCTCGGCACCATCGCGCGAGATCAAGCGAGCCACCAATCGAATATCCATGTTGGCATTCAAGAAGCGTGCGCTGCCGTCTACAAATGCGGACATGATCCCGCCGGTATGGAACGAGTAAGGTTGGCCCGTTCCATCGACGCCAAAGTAAGGATGGGGATATCCCGATCCCAACGCGATCCCGTTGGTGATGTTGATAGCGCGAGGACCTGGAAACGAAGCGCCATCCGCCGTGGCACCCACGAGGAGATTGAGTTCGGAAGCAGGACGGCACCAGCCACCCCCGTTGACTCGATTGTTGCTGCCAGCAGTCGCTTCGATCACACGGCGTCCCAGTCGGTACACATGCGGACGACCAGCCGATTCGAGCAATCGCACGGTGTTGCTCGTACCATCGACGAAGCTTGAGAACTTGAGTCGATCGGTCTTCGAAATCGCTCCGTTGTTGTTGCGAGCCGAGTTCTCATCGACCAAGCCAAGCGTGAAGAGTTGTGGGTCCACGCCGTAGAAGCCAGCGTAATCGCCGTTGGCAACGCGAGCTTGCCACACGGGGGAGTCAGGCGGTGGAGAACCGTCTTGCACTTTCTGGGCTTCCGGATTCGAAGGGCACTCGTACAGCGGAACTTTGGTGCCGAACAAATCGTAGTTGAGGCTGCCGTCTTGATTCGGAACGACCGATGACCAGTTCTTGTTCAAGTCGACGCGATTGTACAGCGATTGCATCTCCATGTAGGGGAGCAAGTAAGTGGCCCATCGCACGCGAACGGTCCCGACGGTGTTCGGACGAACGTTCCCCGGGAAGTACTTGAGCGCCGAGTGGAAGTTCTGAAACGCCAGTTCGACTTGGCGGATGTTGTTGGAGCACGACATCCGGCGAGCTGCTTCACGTGCCGATTGCACGGCAGGCAACAACAGACCCACCAAGATGCCGATGATGGCGATGACAACCAAAAGTTCCACCAACGTAAAGGCGGAACGGGAACGACGGTATTTGCGTAGCATGAACATCCTCAAGGAACAATGAATGGAGAGAGTTGATTCGCATGGAAATCGGACGGAAAATCGAATCCACTTTTCCATCCCGCTGTGCACATCCTGAGCTTCAGCGAATTTCAAAAGGTTGCAGTTGGTTCTCACCGGCCGTGATCGAGACTTTCAGCCCCGACGACTCCACCTTGGACAGCCCAGGTGGCAGATGATTTTTGGGCGGATTGTTCGGGTCGTCGCGGATCCATTGCTCGATCGTTACCGCAAACTCGCCGCTGGGAGCTCCATCTGCGGTCTCATACGTCGAGAGGGAAAAATTCCCCGCTTCATCGGTGGTGCCGCGCGGCTTGGGTACCGTGTCGAGCCCCGATTGAGGATGCAGTACCACCAACGCATGGGGCACGGGCGACCCATCAGATTTCACGACCTTGCCAGATGATTTGAATGTTTGGACGCGTTTCTCCCCGCCCCCACAGCCTGTCACGGCTGGAGCGATGAACGTCGCAACCAATGCGAGCAAAAGCGATGGCTTGAACAAGCCCTCGAAGCTACTGTGCGAAGTGCTGGCGGATACTGGGTTGGAGCCGATGATTGCCATGGGGCTTTAGGTCTTAGGAGAGAGAAAACACAGCATGGGGAGGCTTCGTGCATCCCAGCAGAACGTCAAAATTGCATTTCTCGTGCCAATCGGAAACTCAAGACAAGATTCCGAAAAAGAAGTAACGCCGGTTGCGAGCGTCGCGGCGATGATGCAATGGGTAGTACAACATGCACACAGGGCAAGGCGGCGCATGGAACGAGAGACGCCGCTGCCGCTTGGTTGACCCGCGTGCAAAAGAGCAGCCGTAGGAGGCCGCTGCGTTGATTAGGCCGACGCGATGTTTAGATCGTGTAGTCCGGCGTAAAGATGCGGGATTGGGTGGGGTTCAGATAGACCCAGTGTCCAGGTTCGAGTTTCAGCTCGTCCAATCGATCCAACGAGATATCGACGCGCACCGGTTCGTCCGCTTCCGTCTTGAGCAGCACCTTTGCATTGACGCCCGCTCGGTTGATCCGCTCGACGTTGGCGCGAAAGCTCCCTTCGCCGGTCGGGGTCCGGTGGATCTGCAATTCATGCGGTCGCACGTACACCTTTGGCCCCTCTTGTCCAAGGGTGGCCGAAGCGCTCGGGCCCTTGGCAATCGAGCCCGGTTGCAAGCCTCCTCCGGCCACGCGGCCGCGAAACACGTTGACGTTTCCCAGGAAATCGATGACGAACTCGGAAGCCGGTTGGTGGAACACTTCCTCCGGTGCACCGACTTGTTCAACGCGAGCTTGGTTCATGACCACCACGCGGTCGGCGACTTCGAGCGCTTCTTCTTGATCGTGGGTGACCAGCACGGTGGTGGTGTTCATTTCGTCATGCAACCTTCGCAGCCATTCGCGAAGGCTTTGGCGGACCTTGGCATCCAGCGCTCCAAAAGGCTCGTCGAGCAACAAGATCTTGGGCTCGATGGCCAGGGCGCGAGCCAAGGCGACGCGCTGGCGTTGGCCGCCGGAAAGCTGCATGGGGAAGCGCTTGCCAAAGCCTTCGAGCTGGATCAATTGGAGAAGCTTTTGAACGCGGTCGGTGATCTCCGATTTGCTCGGGCGCGAGCTCTTGGGACGCACTCGCAGTCCAAAAGCGATGTTGTCGAAGACCGTCATGTGTTTGAACAGCGCGTAATGCTGAAAGACGAAGCCCACACGGCGTTGGCCGACGCTCATGTCTGCGACGTCTTGGTCGAAGAAGTAGATCTGGCCGCGATTGCCGGCGTTGGGAGAAGCATCGGGTGCATCCATGCCCGCGATGATCCGGAGCAACGTGGTCTTGCCCGATCCGGAGGGTCCAAGCAGTGCAACCAGTTCTCCGGTCTCGATGCGCAGATCGACATCGCGGAGCGCTACGAAGTTGCCATACGTTTTGCTGACGCCGCGTACTTCGACGCTCATGATGTAGACTCCTGAGAGGACGGAGGAGTGGATGCGATGTTGGTCGTGGCGCTGTGGCGATGCTCAAGCTTTTGTTCCAACCAAGTCTTTGCAACGAGCGTCACGATGCCGAGCACCGCCAAGACCGATGCGAGCGCAAAGGCCGCTGCCGTGTTGTACTTGTTGTGCAACGCATCGATCTCCAGCGGGATGGTGTTGGTGCGTCCCTGGATGTTGGAAGAAACGACCGAGACAGCACCAAACTCACCCATGGCCCGGGCATTGCAAAGCAACACGCCATAGAGAATGGCCCACTTGATGTTGGGGACCGTGACGCGCCAAAAGGTTTGCCAGCCGCTGGCGCCCAACGAGATGGCCGCCCATTCTTCTTCGCTTCCCTGCTCCTGCATGAGCGGAATGAGTTCGCGAGCCACAAACGGAAAGGTCACAAAGATCGTGGCGAGTACCACACCCGGGACGGCGAACACGACCGGCATGCCCCACTGCGCAAGCCTCGCGCCGAGCCATCCTTGCAATCCAAAGACCAAGATGTACATCAAGCCTGCGATGATCGGAGAGATCGCAAACGGCAAATCGATCAAGGAGATCA
Source organism: Pirellula sp. (assembly GCA_046318495.1). Classification (GTDB taxonomy): domain Bacteria; phylum Planctomycetota; class Planctomycetia; order Pirellulales; family Pirellulaceae; genus JBKCUI01. The sequence goes on from JBKCUI010000042.1 coordinate 14,435, forward strand.
AAAAGGCTTTGCCGCGAAACTGATACTTGGTCGTGGCCCAGGCGGCAGCCAACCCGAACAAGAAGTTCAGCGGTACGGAGATCCCCGCCGTCAGCAGCGTCATTTGGATGGCATGCAACGCATTGCGATCGGTAAGCGAAGCCAGATAGACCTTCCATCCTTTGCGAAAGGCTTCGACAAAGATCACTCCCAGCGGCAAGACCAAAAACAACAGCATGAACGCCAGCATCAATCCGATCATCAGCGCGCGGATCCACCAAGGGTCGACGCTGTCGGGTTTGAGAGGGGCTCGAGACATGGTGTGGCAACGTGTTGGTGGGAGAGGTTACGACAGCGAGGGATTATTCAGCCCGACCAGTGCGACGGTTGTAACGCCACTGAATCCACTGGATCACCAGCAAGATCAAAAGCGTCGCGACCAACAGCACAAAGGCAATGGCCGAGGCGCCGGCGATGTCGTTTTCATCGAGTCGATTGGAAATGAGGAGCGACGCAATCTCCGTCTTCATAGGCAAATTGCCGGCGATGAAGACGACGCTACCGTACTCTCCCAGGGCGCGGGCAAAGGCCAACGTGAACCCGGTCATGGCAGCGGGCATCAAGCTCGGGATGGTGACATTCCAAAAGGTCTGCCATCGGGTTGCGCCTAAACTTGCCGCGGCCTGTTCCATCTCTTGATCCAGATCTTCGATCGCCGGTTGCAGCGTTCGGACGACGAATGGAAAGCCGATGAAGATCAACGCGATCAAGACCCCGAGCGGCGAGGTGGCGGTGCGGATGCCATAGGCCATCAGCGGCTTGCCAATCAGCCCGGTCGGACCGTAGATGGCCATCATCGCGATCCCCGAAACGGCCGTCGGCATGGCAAACGGCAAATCGACCAGCGCGTCGAGCAACCGGCTACCGGGAAATCGATAGCGCACCAAGGACCATGCGGTGATGGCCCCAAAGACCAAATTGATAACGGCCGCCAAGAACGAAGCGCCAAAGGTCAACCGAAGCGCGGCCAGCACCCGTGGATGGGACATCGTCGCAACGAACTCGCTCCATGGCATCGTGATCGATTTGAGAAACAACGCCAACAGCGGAATCAAGACGATGATCGTCAGGTAGAACAACGTAAAGCCAAAGGTCAAGCCAAAGCCTGGCAGCGACTTGGCGTGTCCTCGTCTAGTGCGTGCCATGCCACACCCTCCTAGCGGCATCGAGACAGGTGGGACGCATCATGGCTTGGACTGATAGACTTCATCGAAGATGCCGATGCGATCTTTGAAGTGCCGTTCTTGCGCTTCTTCCCATCCGGAAAGGATGTCCGTGATCGTGAACAGTTCAACGTCGCCAAACGGAGCCAGCAGTTTTGGGTCGACGACTTCGCGAAGTCTCGGGCGATAAAAGTGCTTGGCCACGATCTGTTGGCCGCGTTCGGTGTAGAGGTAGGCCAGGTACTCGCGAGCGATCTCTTCGGTCCCGTGGGCTTTCGCATTGGAATCGACGACCGCAACCGGGGGCTCTGCCAAGATGCTCAAACTCGGGACCACCATTTCCACTGGCTCGGTGCTCAATTCGCGCATGGCCAAGAACGCTTCGTTCTCCCATGCCAACAGCACATCGCCGATCTCGCGTTGGATAAACGTATTGGTCGCGGCCCGCGCGGAGGGATCGAGGATCGGCACGTTCGCGTACAACTTCTGGATGAACTTCTTGGCCGATTCGGTGGCTTTTTGGACCTCGTCGGCAAACGCGGGATCGCGGACCTTCTTAAGGTCTCCGAGTTCGCGATGCAACGCGTAACCCCATGCAGCCAAGTAGTTCCAGCGAGCACCTCCACCCGTTTTGGGATTGGGAGTAATGACCTCGACGTCGTCGCGGACCAAATCGCTCCAGTCGCGGATGTTTTTCGGGTTGCCTTTGCGTACCAGAAAGACAATGGTCGATGTGTACGGAGAGCTGTTGTTAGGAAGCCGCTGTTGCCAATCGGTGGCCAGCAATCCGGACGACTTGGCAATCGCGTCGATATCCCCGGAGAGAGCTAGCGAGACAACGTCGGCGTCCAGCCCTTCGATGACGGCTCGCGATTGCTTGCCGGATCCTCCGTGCGATTGAAGGATCTCCAGGCCTGTGCCGTGGGTCGATTTCCAATGCTCGGCAAAGGCTTCGTTGAACTCGGTATACAACTCGCGCGTCGGGTCATACGAGACATTCAGCAATTTGGGCTGGGCAGGCTGGTTGTCGCAGCCGACCAAGCACAACCCTAGGGCCAAGCACCATGCGGCTTGCATCGGTCGCCCCCAGAGGTTGCCGATCGTCCTGCCAATCTTTTCCAATCCCATTCCCATCCTGAATCCTCAATTGTTCGTGCGGCTCTGCCGATTCCGGCCGACCCGTGGGGCGCCCGGGTCGATGCCATCATCCCGATCGCGTCGGACTTGGCTGGCATGCCCTGAAACGTTCCTCGGCCGCGACCAAGCCTTTTGGTCGATCAAAAGGGTCCGCATTTGCGTCGTTTATCGATTGGGGAGACCAAGTCATGCGATTTCCCCAAGCCACCTGAAGGTTGCAATCCTTGGGCCAATACTCCCCGCAATTCCCCATTTTACCAACCCCCGCATTTGGCGGACGGCTCGCGATGCCGCCGGCTCCTGACCTAATGCTTGCATTTGAATTGGCTAGGGAATATGCTGAAGAAACCGTCTTATTTGCCAGTACGCCGTGATATGTGACGGTGCATGGCGGGAAAAACCACGGCACGCGATTCGCAATTTGTACTGAACTAGCGTCGGTTTTTTGTGCCTGCAAAGCGGGCGTCGAGATCGTGCGCTGGAGGATGGCGACGTTTCCGCGGCCGGCATGGGGGTTGGTTTGGACAAACTCCCTGTTTGTGCCCTCTTTTGTGCCCTCTTTGTAATTGAGTGAATGGACCCATGGAAGCGATGCAATCCCGCTACGGCAGCTCGGCTGTCGACGTGGTGACAAACAGCCCTAAGGATAGTAGCAAGACAGGCGATGGGATGAGCACTTCTCAAGAGATCGACGCCCTGTTGTCGGCGTGGTCGTTGGCGTCATGGACTCGATGGCAACCTGAAACAGCCCAGCAGGTTCTCGAATTGATGCGTTCGATCGCCCCCGTGCAAAGGCTCGAGATCTATCGCTTGGATCCGCAGACCAAATCGCTCCAAGGCGTGTCGGTGGCCGATCGCAACGATTCCCAACGCAGCCCGCTCGAACCGATCGAATGCTCCGAGGCCAAGTGGTCCGAGCTGACCAAGTGGACCGCAGGCGGAGACTTGGTGCGTCAATCCAGCCCAAAGCGATCCGGCAAACTCGCTCATTTGGTTTCGGATGAGATCTCCAACGAAGCGATCGCACTTCCACTTCGGTCTCCCAATCCCATCCAAGAAGCCGATTGCCTGGGCACCGCTGTGTTGTGGGTGGAGCTGGGACGATCGCTTCGCGAAACGCAGTATGCGCAACTGGAACGCTGGCGCGAGCCTTTATGGTTGTTGCTCAAGCAAACATTGGAACCGGAACGTCGCGAACGCGCCGCCGCGCTCGATGCGCCGCCCGGGCTCCCACACGAAGATCCCAAGTCCACGCGCGAGTGGATCGTCGGTGCAGACTCGGGATTGAAGACCGTTATGGAGCGGGTGCAGTTGGTTGCAGCATCCGATATGCCAGTGCTGATCTTGGGCGACACGGGCACGGGCAAAGAAGTGGTTGCGCGTGCAATCCACACTCGGTCGACCCGTTCCAAGGCCCCATTCCTCCGCGTGAACTGCGGCGCCATTCCGTCGGAGTTGATCGATTCACAATTGTTCGGCCACGAACGGGGCAGCTTCACCGGCGCTTCGGACCAACGCAAAGGCTGGTTTGAGCGCGCCCACGGCGGAACGCTCTTCCTCGATGAGATCGGCGAGCTGCCGCTGGCCGCGCAAGTGCGATTGCTGCGCGTGTTGCAAGAAAAACAGATCGAACGAGTCGGTGGACAAGACATGATCCACGTCGATGTGCGCATCATCGCGGCCACGCACCGCGATCTGGCCACCATGGTGCATCAACGCACCTTCCGCGAGGATCTGTGGTACCGCATCAACATGTTTCCGATTTTGCTCCCACGCCTCAGCGAGCGCATCGAAGACATCCCAGCCCTGGCTCGCCACTTTGCAAAGAAGGCCGCGATCAGCTTCGGCATGCCGGTCGTCGAACCCTCTCAATCGGACATCGAGAAGTTGATCGAGTACCATTGGCCCGGCAACATTCGCGAGTTGCAAGCGGTGATGGATCGGGCGGTGATCCTCGGACGCGGAGCCAAACTCGATATCGCCACCGCGCTGGGCATCGGCATCGCCCAACGCTATCAGCCACCTCCGGTATCGGACGAACCGACTTTCTATGAAGTCATCCCCGAGGCACCCGCCGTCCCGGTGGTGATCAAGTCGGCCGATGCGAGCTACGGTGACGAATCTCGCCCCGAGTCGCTCAACGATTCGATCAAGCGGACGATCGAACGAGCTTTGGTCGTCAGCAATGGCCAGATCGAAGGGAAACGCGGCGCAGCCAACGCGCTGAAGATCAATCCCCACACGCTTCGCGCCAAGATGCGCAAACTCGGCATTCGCTGGAGCGACTACCGCCGCGACGATGAGTGAGCGACGATGATTGAGCGACGACGAGTGAGCGGGGAGGCGAAATTCGCGAACCGCGGCGCACGCTCGACGTTGGGTCGAGCAGCTTTAGGCCAATCGGCTCAGGCGCCGGGTCAGCCACTCGAGCGATAAGGCACCTGCGATGAGTGCCATCAACAAGCCTAGAAGGCGCTGCTGAAACTCGCGATCGGGGGCGTTGGGCAAGAAGTTCACTTGATCGCGAGGCTTGATCGAGGCAGCCAACGAAGGTGCAGTGCTCTCTGCGGGTGCAGCCTGCAAACCATCCAAACCGATCCAAACCTTGCCCCCCGTTCGATTGGCCAGTTCATTTAGCAGTACGTCGTTGCGCTGGGGACGCTGGATCTCAAGGGCCGGGACGCGCACGACTGTTTGTTGGCTGAGGATGACTTGATCGGCCAACGAGCCGATCGGCAGTTGCACTTCATAAGTCCCGGTTTTCTTGGTCGTGAATTGACCTACATAAACTCCCGCCTGCGTCGGGTCCGGGATCGGTTGCAATCGCAACGGTGACGAACGTCCACCTGGTTCTAGCAATTTGGCATTGGCTTCAGTCTGGATCAATGGTTGGAATTGAGCATCGCGCAGCACCGCTCGCACCATGACTTGTTCTCCCACCACGGCTTGTTCTTTGTCGACCAGCAACATGCCTCGATCGGAATCTCGCAGCAGTCGCCCTTGCCCGGCCCAGCGAATCAGCTTGGTGTAATACGTGTCAAAATATCCTTCGCCGACTTCGCGCAGTCGCCAGAACTCGCCTCCTCCTTGAAAGGCCACGCGGCCCGATCCATAGAACTGCGTCGCGAGGTAGATGGGATTCGCGCCGTTGACGACGGTGGTGGGGTCCGAGAAGGTGCCGACGATGGTGGCGGCCGGTTTGGGTTCGTAACAGGCAAAGAAACTGTAGACGCCTTGAAAATCCCTCCATGCCTTCTGGCTTTCCTCGAGCGTTTTACCGACTTGTATGAATTCGTTGGACCATGCATCCGGAGAAAAGGTAATGGGCCATGCCTTCTCCGACTCGAAGCGACCGATCGCGACCATGCGCGCTCCTCGGCTGTTCATCACCACGGGGGATAAACCGCGAATGACTTCTGCGATGCGATTGCCGTTGCCTTGACTCCCCGCCCATTTGGGGGTGGCAACCGGCCCGGCGATCATGACCAGTCCGCCGGATTGCTCGGAGATCCAACGCTCCAGGACATCCACTTGTTCATTGCTCAGTTTCGTCCAATCGGCATCGAACGCGATCACCGCGTCGTACTGGCTCATCTCGGCGCGCGTCTTGGGGAACTCGGTCAAGAGTTGCTTGGCTTCTTGCGAGACACCGGGGCCGCCGGACTGCAACAGCACGTGCGATTGAACCGTTGGCTCTCGGTACAGCAGATTGCGAACAAATTGGTACTCGCGGGTCGGCCCGCCGGCCACGATGAGAATGGTCGAGTTGGGCTCAACCACGCGGACTTCGCTTTCGGACGCGTTGTCCGCCGCGTTGGTGTCTTGCGCCGGTGCGAGCACGCGTACTTCATAGATCCACGGGCCGACGTCCTTGGGTTCGACTTCGAAGACCAGGCTGTGGATCTCATCTTCTGCGCCGAGCAACAGCGTTCGTTCTTCTTCGATGGTCGGCCCGACGTTGGATTGTCCTCCCGGACGTCGTTTGAGTTGGATGGGTACGCTGGTGCCGCTGAGCCCCGAGGCTTGAACGAGGGCCGTGATGCGAAATCGATCGCCGGGGAACACCCGTTTGGGGGCTTCGATATCCAGCAGGCGAACATTGACGGGATTCTTGTTGGTACCCAAGCCGACCATGTGCAGCTTGACTTCTTGAGTGACCGCATCGTTGATCACATTCAGAGGATCCAAGCCAGCGTTGCTGCGGCCATCGGTTAGCACGACGATTCCAGCCAGGGTGGAACCGCTCTCGTTTTCCAAAATCGAGTGCAAAGCATCTCCGAGTCGCGATTCTGTGCCATTGGCAGCCAGGAGCGTGTCCCATGCGATTTCATTCGGCTTTTTGGGCGCTTCGATGGATGGATCGGTGGTTGCAGGTGTGGGATTGGCGCTCTCGAGCGGCGCGGTGCTCCACAGAGCGGTCCAAGGGATCGTATCGGCTCGGAGGACCGAGGTGGCGATGACGATGAAGCCAGCTAGGCAGCCGACGACCCCTGCCAGGATCAAGGCAGAGAGGAGCGAGTGCGAGTTGCCCAGCGCGCGCAGCACCAGCGATCCGATCAGCAGCACCATCGACGAGAGAGCCAATGCAGTACCGGTCCAGGCGATCCAACGCAGCGTGCGCAGCAGCGCATCTTGCGAGTTCGGTTGGTTGGCGGTCTCTGTCGCGGACCGCTGTTTCAGGAACGCTGCCACCGTTGCGGGACGGGACGCCGAATCAAAACGGTAGACGGTGGTGTCGTGCTGCTTTTGGAGCTCCTCCAGAAACCCATTTTGCGAAAAGTTCTTATGAATGGCTGCGATGCGGCTGGGGGGCGTGCCCGCGTTGGCATCTGCACCGCTGCTGGCGCCGGCGGGGGCTCCCTCTTCGATGGGCATGGTCATGCTCAACGAAGTATCGACCAGCACTGCGACCTTTGAAGAGCGTACGTCGCGTCGTTCGCTTCGCTTTTGGAGATCGAGAAAGAAGATCAGGATGCCGATGAAGGCTGTCAGGCGCAGGATCAGAAGGGCGTAACCGATCGACTTGGGCAGTTCGACCCAGTCTTTGCGGTACCACATGACCACCCATGCAATGATGGCGGCGATGCAACATACCAACAAGAACCAGTGATGCCATTGGTCCAATTGCTCCAATCGCATCCACTGGTAATAGACGCGCACATCCTCTTGGGCCAGTGGCCACTCGAGCCGTGCAGCGATCGGATTGCGTAGGAGTGGATTCATGCAGGATCAACGTTTGGGCAAGTGATACGATGCGCTCCACGATAGCCACTGCTCCGCGAGCAACAGCAGGATCAACAACGTCATCAGAAGCATGTTGCGATTCGACAAACCCGCCATGGCCAGATTGCTGCCGGCTGCGTTGGCCGATCGGTAGGTGAATTTCACGCCGGAAAGGCTGCGGTTCAAATCGGCCGGCGTCACGCGTTCGGTCTCCCCTTCGACGGCTGGCGTGTTTCGAGCGGTGTTCTTGACGACCGCATCGCCTTGGATGCTCGTGCCCCACCATTCGAACAGACCGGATGTGGTCCAGCCTTTGGCGATTTCTTGACTGCTTATGGCATCGCGGCTATCGAGCGTGGCGCGCAATGCGTTGCTGCCATAGGCTACGGCATTGATCTGCATGCTAGGTCGAACGCTGCGCGATGCGGGGGAGGGAAACAGCAACTGCGTTTCGGGCAGAAGCTCCTGCGACGAGAAATCCCAACGCAAGGGTGTTCCCGTCGGACGGCTTGATTCGGTCGCGCGGAAACTTGACAGATAACCGACCATCTTCAATGCCGCCACCACAAACGTCGGGTCTTGTGGCCAATTCGTCCAGCGTCGATCCAGCGATGTGAGCGCCACCAGCACCCGTCCAGCACCGATCGGATAATCGATCATCAGCGGCTGGCGATTGCGAAGGGTGGCAACCGTTTTCCAATTCTTGCTCGCATTGGCGGCGGTTGCGGGATCGAGTTCTACGTAGCGTTCAATGCGCACGAACTGGAACGGGGAATTGCTGAGTCCCAGCAGCGGGGCAAAGATCGGATGATTCTCGGCGATGATGTCGGGCGTCTGGTCGCCGGCGGCTTTGGTGAGTTCCGCCACACCTTTGAATTGGAACGGCAACAACGGTGTCTCGTCCGCAGCGCCGGGAATGGGTTTCCCCCAGGCCGCATAGCTTCTCAGATAATCGACCGTTGTGACATTGTCTCCAAACCATAGCGCCAACCCGCCTCCGCGATGCACATAGCGATGGATGTTGGCCAAGGCGCGCGGATCGAGGCTGGGGATCGATTGCAACACGATGCACGCGTATTGATCGAGCGATTCCGCATCGGTGTCGCGCAAAAACTCAGGGCCTTCGCGCGCGATGACCAATCCGGTTTTCGCATTGCCGCCGGGATTGAGCGCCGATTCGAGAAAGAACGAATGCTTGCCTCCCGCATCCCCGTCGACGAGCAACACGCGCACGCCATCGGCGATATCCAGGACGCATGTTGCAACGTTATCTGTGGGGATGGCATCGGGTGGCAGCTCGACTTGCACCACATGCGAACCGCTCTTTGGAAAGACGACTTGAACATTGCGCGTCACCGACTCGCCTGCTTCGATGCGTTCGAATAGCAATGGCGGCAGTTCGGTGACAAGTCCCGAGAATCGGTCGGTGGCTTTCGGTTCGAGGCCGACTCCACCATAGTCGACGGCGGTAATGCGCGCGTTGACGTTGCGTACCGGCGAGGCACCTTGATTGCGGATGGTCACATTGACCATCGTCGGCACGCCTGCAGCCAAGACTTCTTGCCTCGGCTCCACCGCCACGACCGTCAAGTTTTCGTGGCGATTGTCGATGCAATCGATCAGCTCGATCTCGATGCGATCGTTGGAGAGGGCGCTTTTGAGCGTTTGCAGTCGCTGCTTGATGGCGACGGGGTTCGACCAATCCTTGGTTCGAAAGTCGCTCATGACATACAGGATCGCGCGTTCGTTCTCGGCGGACTTCAGCAATCCCGCCACGGCATCGAGAGCGGCGGAAAGGTCGGCTTCGAGATGCGTAGGAGAAGTGCTGTTGAGTTTTGACAAAAGTCCGGAAGGATCGGAAGGGATGGTTTGCGCCAACAGATCGGCGATCGCATCGGCACGAGGCGTTTGTTCACCTGCGGGGGGAGCAGCCGAGGATGGAGTGGACCCTTGCGCGGCGGTGTCTTGGACGCGGGCGGTCGCGAGGTTGGCTCGCGACGCGCGAAACACGGAGATCAGATGATTCTGGGAATCCTGTTTTGCCGACGCCGCGATCGAAGCGATGGCGGTCAGGGCATTTTGGTAGGCCGATTTTCCATTGGCCGAATCGGCCATCGAGGCGCTGTCATCCAGAACGATGCAATGATGCACGGTGGAACGACCCATCCACGCAAACAGTTTGCTGTCGCTAACCCATTGTGCGAGCATGGCGACCAGCAACGCCATGGCGAGCATCCGCGAGGCCAACAGCAGGGCTTGCTTAAGCCAGATCCATCGGCGGTTTTTGCGATAGCTCTCAAGCAAAAACTCCATCGCCGCCCACGGGGTGCGACGATGCCGAACCAAGTTGATCAAGTGGATCAACAGGGGCAGCAAGACCAGCAAGAATCCCCAAGCCAGCGGGGCGAATCCGAATTGCATAGGGGGTTACCGCTTTCTCATGTGAGCCATGCGAGCGCTCAAGTACGCGGTCAATGCAGCATCGATGTTTCGGCTCGTTCGGATCAACTGATAGTCGATCCGCGAGCTCGCGCAGGTGTGCCGCACCCGATCGAGAAATCGCTGCAGCGATTCGAGGTAGCCTTCGCGCAGTGCGCGAGGATTGCAGTTGAGTTGATCGATGCTTTCCATGCCTTCAAAGCGCGTCGGATCATTGAAGGGGAAATCGAGCTCATCATCGTCGAGGATGTGAAACACCAAGATGTCGTGACCGGCGCTGCGCAGCGCTCCGAGTCCCTTGAGCGTTTCTTTTTCACTCCCCAGAAAATCGCTGGCGATGACCATCAAGCTGCGTTTGGGATAGGTTTCATTGATCTCGCGAAAGACCTTCGCCAAGTCGGTTTTTTCGGCGGGGCGCGATTGCTGCAGCGATCGGTAAATGGTGTTTAGATGCGAACGGCTGGAACGCCACGGAAGCTTGGTGCGGATCTCGTTGTCGAACGTGGTTAGGCCGACGGAGTCTTGCTGGCGAAGCGCGAGGTAGGCGATGCACGCGGCTAGCGTGGCGGCATAATCGAATTTGTTGAGTGGCCCGCGACCGTAACTCATGCTTTGCGAGGCATCGACCAGCAGCGTGCAACGCAGGTTGGTGTCTTCCTCGTACTGCTTGATGTACAAGCGGTCTTGGCGTCCCCAGACTTTCCAGTCGATATGGCGCAGATCGTCCCCGGGGACATATTGCCGGTGCTGAACGAACTCCACCGATTGTCCGAAGTAGGGGCTGCGATGCATCCCGGATAGAAAGCCCTCAACGATGTTGCGGGCCCTGAGTTCCATCGACGAGATGCGTCGGATCGCTTCAGGATGCAAATAGTTTTTGGAATCGGGCATCGCGCAACAATTCGTCTTGTGCCGTCGGCGTGTGTTGAAGGATTTGATCGATGACGTTGTCGCTGGTGACCCCGTCGCTTTCCGCGGCAAAGTTGACCACGATGCGATGTCGAAGCACAGGCTTGGCACAGAAGCTCACGTCGCTGGGATCGACTTGAGCGCGTCCCGAGAGAGCGGCTTTGGCCTTGGCGCCGAGGATCAAGAATTGGACGGCGCGGGGGCCGGCTCCCCAAGAGAGTTGATCGCGAACAAAGTCGGGGACGCCGGGTTGGCCGATGCGGGTTTGGCGGACGATGGCCAACGCATAGCGAATGACGTTCTCAGAGACTTCGATGCCGCGGATGAACTCTTGAAGGCTCAAGATTTCAGGGCCGCTCAAGACGCTTTGAATCTCGGACACGTTCCGGCCGGTGGTGCGCCGCGCGACTTCGAACTCATCGTCAAAGGTTGGATACGAAACCCAGACCTTGAACATGAAACGATCTTGTTGGGCTTCCGGGAGCGGGTAGGTGCCTTCTTGCTCGATCGGGTTTTGCGTCGCGAGCACAAAGAACGGGTCTTGCAGGGCATGCCGCTCGCGACCGACGGTGATCTGTCGCTCCTGCATGGCTTCGAGCAATGCGGCTTGCGTTTTGGGAGGCGTGCGGTTGATTTCGTCTGCCAGGACGACATTTGCGAACAGAGGTCCTTCCATAAAGCGTCGTTCGCGAGCCCCGCTGGTGCGATTCTCCTCGATGATTTCCGTGCCGGTGATGTCGGCAGGCATGAGGTCGGGAGTGAATTGGATGCGGCTGAACGAGAGGCTCATGGTTTTGGCCAACGTGCTGATCATCAGCGTCTTGGCCAATCCAGGCACACCTTCGAGCAAGCAGTGTCCTTTCGCAAAGATGCTGATGAGCAGTTGCTCGATCACATCTTGTTGTCCGACGATGGTCTTGGAGAGTTGCGAGACGATTTGATCACGGGCGCTTTGCAATCGTTGGAGATCGGCTTGCGCTTGCTGGGCTGCGGTCATGGGGGAATCGCTTGAGGTGGTTCCGCGGGATAACGCTGCGGCGAAGATCCGGGGCAGCGTGCACGTCAGGGGACGCATTCGACGGGTGCATTGTACCACGCCCGAGAGCGGGTCGCATCAACCTAGGTCGGCCATGCCATCCAAATCGACCATGGGAGGGGCGCCCTTGCCATAGAACTTCGTGATGTCGATTCCTTGGCGTTGCTCTTCTTCCATGAACTTGATGCGGGCTTCCAAGCGTTCTATGCGCCGATGCATCTGCGGGATGAGTTCCAAGCTTTGATCTACGACTTCCCGTTTCGGGACAGGCGGATACCCCAAATGCCTTTGCATGGCTGCGAACAGGAACAGCGGTTCTTTGCGGCGATTGGCAAAGGCGATTTTGCCTTCGCGGGCACCGAACAGGATCGGGTACTCGGCTTCGGCATCTTCGCCTAGATGCCGTTTGCGATAGGCGACGAATTCTTGGCTGCGGCCAAAGATCAAATCTGCCAGGTCGACCAACCCCAATTGGTTGCGAACGATGAGCAACCACTCTTTCCACTCGGGGCTATATGCCGGGTCGTCGCTCATCCCCTTAAGGCCCGCATCGTAAGACAGCCGATTGCGGCACAGGGCTTCGAACTGATAGAAGAAGAGCCCTTGGATATCGAATGCCTCGGACGCTTTGTAGGCGGCTTCCGACTGCAGGACTTTTAATGCGGTTCGAAAGTCGAAGCGACCGCGATCCTCTTCGGCTTGCTCAATGAGGAATGCTTGGTAGGGAGTGAAGTAGTGGCCGAGGCGACGGACACCTGAAGCCAACACGCCGGAGTGCTTCAGTTCGCTGCTGAGAAAATCGAGGGCTAGGGGAAGCTTGGTCGTTGCCAATACTTCGTAGCGGCATTGCGCGAGGAGGTCTTGGAGAGTGATGTCCTGTCCCAGCCGTTCCCAGAGAATACGGAACAGGTAACACTGTTCGACGTATTCTTCGCGAGGCAGGACATCAGCCATGGATCACCCACGACGCCCTAGGCGGTCGGTCTGTTGCTGGCCGAGAGAGCTCTTAGTTGCCAGCCGAGGGCACCACCCAAACCTTGAGCTCGGTCGAGACTTCGGGGTGGAGTTGAACGCGGACGGTGTAGAGCCCGAGTTCCTTGAGAACCCCTTCGAGGCGGATCTGATCGGCGGTGACCGTGTAGCCGTTGGCCTTGAGAGCGGCGACGATTTCAGGAGCACCGACGCTACCGTAGAGGTGGCCATCTTCGTTGGCGTTGGCTTCGACGTTGATCGATTGCTTGCCGATTTGGTCGACGAGCGAACGCAGGGTAGCCAAGCGTTGCTTTTCGATCTCTTGAAGCTTGGCGCGGTGCTTGTCGATCATCCGCTTGTGGTGATCGTTGGCGACGATGGCCAAGCCTTCGGGGAGCAAGAAGTTGTTCGCGTGACCAGGCTTGACCTCGACGATGTCCCCTGCTTTGCCCAAGTGCTCGACGTTTTGGATCAGCATCAATTGGATGCCGCCATTGGGGCCTTTGGGAAGACGGGGGAATTGGGGGGTGCGCTTCTTGGTCGTGGTCATGATTGCGTACGTTTCTCGATCAAAAACAGGTCTTTTGCAGGGGCAAGTTATAGCTTGTGAACGGCCGAACTAGAAGGGCATTTCATCCCCTTGGTACAGCGGTTCTTCGTGGATTTCTGCAGCGTGCATCTCTTCGTGGCGAGGCGTGAAACCGGCGTTCGCGTCGGCGGCGGGACCTTTGCCGACTGCACCGATTGCTCCGCCTTGGCCACCGCGTGCCGCTCCCCCCTCGGGTTTCCCGGAGAGGAACTGCATGCGTTCGGCGATGACGTACAGCTTGGATCGTTTCTGACCGTCTTTTTCCCAAGTATCCAGCTTCAAACGCCCTTCGATGAAGATGGGGGAACCTTTGGTCAAGTATTCGCTGACTAGCTCGGCCATACGACCAAAGAACGTGACGTCGACAAAGGTCGTTTCGTCGACCCAATCGCCGGCTGCATTCTTGCGTCGGTCGTTGACGGCGATGGCGTTCTGGCAAACGGCCATGCGGCTGTTGGCGGTGTGCCTCAGTTCGATCTCACGCGTGAGATTGCCGATCAATAGGACTCGGTTGAAACTGGCCATGATGGTGGACTCCTCGAAGCACTTCCGTCAGGCCGTAGCTGAATGGCGAACTCTGAGGGGCGCTGCGCGAAAACGGATGGATGGGAACGAAGCAAGGATTGATGACGTCGCAGTGGCTGGCAATCCTGCCGTTCGATGCATCGGAAACCCGTACCGGATCCCCGAGAGCATTGCGGGTGGTTGACCCCCCGTTCGATTCCCATCGAACGCGTTGGAGCGAAGGACTACTCTTCTTCGCCCTCGGTTTCCTCTTCTTCTTCGGCACCGACAGCCGCTCCGACGGTCTGGCGTTCGATCTGGTCGATCGGCACGACGACCTTCTCTTGGGCGTGGGCGACGAGGGCGTCGATCAGCCGGGCGTCAACGCGGGTGAACAAGAATCGCAGCAGGCTCTCATTGAGTTGGCAGGTGCGATTGAGTTCTTTGAGCTTGAGCGTATCGAGCTTGAAGTACGCCAACCAATAAGTCCCCTTTTGGTGACCATTGATGGGGTATGCGAGACGCTGTTCAGCCCAGAGGCGGCTGACGAGGATCTCTCCTCCAAGATCGGTGATCATGGATTGAACGCTGTTGGCGATGCCACCTGGATCGCGAGCGTAGTGGTTGCTGTCGAACAGAAACAAACATTCGTAAAATGCGCTAGCCAACGTCCAACTCCTCGGTCAGTTCTTTGCCCTAAATGTCCCTTGATTGTTTCGAGTGCCCGTTGCCGTTGCAAGGGACAAAACTCGGAGATTGTATGGATTTGCAGGGGATGCGATCCGGACGCGACGCGATGTCTCGCGCCTTCTGGGAAACGCGGCGTGCGGTTTAGGAAGCGACATTGAATCGATTCATGGCGGATTCGATTCCTTCGCTCAACCAACATGCCACGGCTTGGCTAGCCCGAATCAGGGCGTCCCCAACCACTTTGCGTTCGTTCGCCGAAAACTTGCTCAGCACGTAATCGGCGGTTTCCCAGTGCTCTGGAGTCGCATCGATCCCGATGCGCAGTCGCGGCACATCCTGCGTGCCGAGCGATTTCAGGATGTCGCCGAGTCCTTTTTGACCTCCGCTCGATCCAGTGCGTCGCACTCGCAGTTTTCCTAGTGGCAAGCTCAAGTCGTCGCAAATCACTAGGATGTTTTCGCATTCGACCTTGTAGAACCGAGCGGCTTGCACCACCGCGCGACCGCTGCAGTTCATAAAGGTCATCGGCCACAGCAAGCAGACGTCGCGTCCGGATAGGACGCCGCGAACCATCTGTGACTCGAATTTGGATCCGATGCTGGGGTTGCCCATCTGCTCGCGCAGTACGGACAAGCAATCGAAGCCGATGTTGTGTCGTGTGTGTTGGTACTTGTCGCCGGGGTTTCCCAGCCCGACGATCATCACCATTCCTCGCTCGGCCGTCCCTCGCTCGGAGGAGGCCGTCCCGCTGGCCGAACCGGGCATTAGGCGCCTGCTTCAGCCGACTTTTCTTTGCGGATCAACTCAGGCTCGGACGAAGTCGCTATCGCAGCGGCCGCTTCGGCACCCGATTGAGCCACCACTTGAGCGATGACGATCGAGCCGGGCGTCACAGCCACAGCCCCTTCTGGCAACTTCAATTCATTGACGTGAATCGCTTGACCGAGCTGCAATGTGCCGATTTCGCAAGTGATGAACTCGGGAATCTTGACCGCAGGGCAACGGATGGTGATTTCGTGCGTCGCGAAACGAAGTTGGCCAGCGGCCGACATCGCTCCAGGAGCTTCGCCGTGCAAGTGAATCGGAACGGTGACGTCGACCGTTTCCGATTGCGACACGCGAGCGAAGTCGACGTGGATGATGTAGTCGCCCATGCTGCTCCACTGAACCGCTCGCAGAAGAGCCGTGTCCTGGATGTCTCCCTTGAGCTGGACCAGCTTGGTCCCGTGCTTGATCAACTGATTGACCGTGTCCAGGGATACGGTCAGGCAGACGTTCTCTTCGCCGTGACCATACAGAATTGCAGGAATCGATCCGCTCTCTCGGATCTTGATCATCGCTCGCGAACCCAAGGCCTCGCGCTTCTTGACTTCAATGGTCTCAATCATGCCAAATGCATTCCGCTTGTATCAAAAACTGCTGGTTTCAAAACTACGGCTGGATTCGTTCTCAACGGCCTGGGCCGCTCACCACCGCATCGCATGCGACCGCGCCGCACACCCAATTCGGGCAGCCTCCACGGGCACGGTCGCTCCCACCGCTTCCAAACGGCCAACGATTTCCAAAGGCAAACCGAATTCCAAGGCAGCCAGTTGCCGGGGCGACCCGAAAAGCGGGCCCCAAAGAAAGCTTGGAGTCCGTCGTTTTCCGTGGAAAGGGCCACGAAGTATGACGATTTTGTCCGCCGATGCAAGGGCAAATGTACTTGCGATTCCCCCGTCCTGTCCTATCCTGAAAGAGAGGTCCGGAGACCTCCCACCCGCCGCCCTCTCGCCGCGCGGGAAGCTTGCGCGATCGTCTCCCTCGGATGGCATATCTAATGGCAAAAAAGACCACGTTTGAAACGATCGAACCTGTCGGAGCCCGCGTGCTGGTGCTCAAAGACGAGCCCAAACGGCAAACCAAGGGCGGAATCGCATTGCCTGACGCCGCCGAAATCCCGACGATCACTGGCAGAATCGTCACGATTAGCCGTCAAGTCGAACACGATGACGACATGCCGCTGCGCCAGTACGACAAGATCATCTTCCACCCGAAAAACGCCATTCCCGTCGATTTCGAGCCCGACAATCAGCTCTATGTGATCCCTGTGGAAGACGTGGTCGCCGTGTTTCGCAAGAAATCATCCGACGGCGGCCCAGGGGAATCGGAATGATCCCAGTTCGCCATGGCAACCCCGGGAGGCATTCCCTCGCTTTCAACGCTCAGGTCGCGCGTGTGCCGGTCGCATGGTTTTTGATGGTCGCAACGCTCACCCTAGGAGCCGCAGCACCTCTTCGCGGCGCGCCGCAAGAAGGCTCCGAACCGGACTCCGCTACGCCCCTGCTCGAGATTCGCTTTCAAGATGCGTCGCGACCACCTTTGATCGGTGAAAAAGTAACCCAGAATGCCAAGTACGGTTTGCTGGCGCTAACCGCAGACGGCGAACTGGTCGCGGTCCCACCCTCGGAACCGATCGCCAGCATCTCTGAACTGGATTCCAAGTTGGAACCCACCCCGGCAAAGGAGTTGGCTCGCAAGGTGGTCGAGCTCATGCCCCAAGGGGCCAAGTCGATCGTCACTGAGCATTTCGTGATCGCCTACGATACGACCGATGTGTACGCCCGCTGGAACGCGAATCTGTACGAACGGATGTACAAAGGCATGATGCGATTCTGGCGCGAAAAGGGAATCGAACTCGAGCCTCCCCGCTTTCCCATGGTCGCACTGATCTTCAGCAACCAAGCCGACTACGTGGATTATTCGAAGCGAGACTTTCGCGGCGGCGAGAACACGTTTGGCTACTACACCCAGACCACCAATCGACTCGCAACCTTCGACTTGACCGGCATCGAAGGAATGTTGCCGCCAGGCGTTCGCGTCCAACGCGAAGAACTCATCACAGAGATCTTTTCACGCCCTCAAGCCGAACGCCAAGTGGCAACCATCCTCCACGAAGCCTGCCACCAAATCGCCTTCAATACCGGGCTGCAACGCCGACTCGGCGATTACCCGCTATGGCTCAGCGAAGGGATTGCCACGTTCTTTGAGTCGCCGGATTTCTCCAGCTCCAGCGGATGGGGAGGCACGGGCAAGATCAATTGGTTCAACCTCAACAACCTCCGCAGCTACGCGCGACTACGTCCGGCGGATTCCCTGATGAAGCTTCTCGTCCAAGACGATCTCCTTCGCAAAGGGGAAACGACCACGAATGCCTATGCCGAGAGTTGGGGATTGACCTTCTACTTGATCAAACGCAAACCGAAGCAGTTCGTGGAGTACTTGAAACTCCTTCACACCCGTATGCCAGGCAACCCTTCGGACGCCAAGCAACGGCTGGATGATTTCCGGGCTTGCTTCGGCGAAGATCTCGACAAGCTCGACAAAGACTTCGTTCGCTTCATGGGTACGCTCCGCTAGCCATCGCGTTCCATTAGCCGCATGGCGCTAGCCGCGGTTTTTCTTCGTAGCGGAACGGCGTAAGCCGTCCGGTGACACGGTGGCAAGACATCATCGAGTCACTAATCGCGAGACCGGAGGCCTTACGGCCTACCGCTATCACCACGGGTCTCAGCCGTTCGCTACCGTTGCATCGCAGCTTCGTTGGACATCAATGCGGTCTCGACACTCCATGCACGGCTGCCCAGTACTTGGCAATGGCGGTGGCTCCGGCAACAAAACTCTTGCCGTTCGATTGGCCAGTCACCCATGCGGATGCTTCGGAAGAAGGCGTCTGCGCGAGAATCAACACCGGACAACCTTGATGGCCTTCCCCGAGCAGCGCGACGATAGCCGCTCGCGGTTTGGCAAAGTCGACGTACTGGATATCCAAACCATGCCGGAGTTTTGGGAAGTACGTCAACAGCCCGGTAACCAATGCGCAGTCAGGACAAAAGTAAGGCGCTCCAGGGCCATCCAGAAAATCTTCTTTCAGCAAAAACAACGTATCTCGCGACATGGTTAGCGACCAATCGATGAAGGATGGATTAGGGGTTCGACCGAGACTTCATCGTGTGCGAAGACTCCACGCAACGCAAGTCCCACAAACGCCACGCCAACACCTCCACTTGCTGCTCGCTCAACCCCTAACGACTGGACCCCATCAAGAGGTGGGTCAGGCCATCGCATTCCAACTTCGTGCTCTTCGCGTCCTTCGTGGTTCCCGATCGAACGCATCGTAGGTTGCCGCGAACGTCGGGCAGGCCGAAAGGAGAGTCGGCATCATTCCGGCTAGATCGATCATTTCGCGTCCGCATCTTTAGGTTGGATTCCACTGCCCCTGTTTTCTCCATGGACCGCGCATCCAACGGCAGGGTTCGCCCTGATCTGCAATCCCTAGCCAGGATCGGAAGGACGATACGGATTCCCATCTTCCGTCCGTTGCATTGGGAACGCTGCAGGCTCGATAGCGTGGGCTCGTCTGCGACCGATCCATTCGCACAGGGCACGAATCGATTCGGCAATTGCCAAGTTGACCACGCAGTAGATCACGGCAGCCGGAATTGCGGTGATCGGGGCAAACAGGAGCCATGTGTCCGAGGTAAAGTCACGATGCTCCGCATCCGTTGCCATATTGCGTTCTTTGGCCCACTGGATTCTTTCTCCGTGCCAAAGGACGAGGAACCAAAACACACCACAAGCCAATAACAGAGCGCCGCATCCTATAGCCACTCGCTTCGCTCGCGTCCGGATGGGGGGCCAGAATGTAGCTCCCCACAAGATGCTGGCTGGCAACAGGAAGGCCAACCAAAGCGACCATCCCCATCGAACAGCATCCACGGCTTGAGCGTATTCCGGTCGCATTGCGTGTTCCCAATCTCTGCATGGCCCTCGCCATCCCAGCGTGCGGAAGTCTCCTGCACCTGCTGCTATTCCTGCTCGACCACCATTCGATTGTATCTTCTCGGGGCTTGCGTCGGTGATGCAATCATCAATTAGGAAAACGAACCGCCGCGTCTCGCCGTGGACTGGAGTGAAGTGCGCGATTTCCAAAAGATGGGCAGCCCAACCGTTCCTGTTATCACGGCGAGTGCTGCAAACACCATCGCGTCAATCTCCGGCCAATAGGTGATCGGTCTCGTTGTTGGATCGTACAGTCCCGGGAATCGAAGATTCAGATACACGATATACAACACAGAACCTGCCGATGCGGCCAATAGGAGCAACCCAAATAGGAATCCGATGGCTGGCAATAGGGAGAATCGAGCGCTTCCCGAATCGCTTTCTGGGGGAGCATACGGATTTTCTATAGTCATCAACGTCTCGTCAGCAGCCAAAGCTACTTCTTCATGAATCGTTACGATCACCCATCCCGGGAATTCGCATCGACGCAAGCCCATGCAAGCGTGCGAAGACTTTGGCGAAACGTGTTGTTCGAGATGATCGGTGCTATGCCGAAAACGATACCAGACAAACGATACCAGACAGCGCGTAGCGCCGTCAAAGAATTTCGATTCGCCCGTTTGAGCGGGGAGCCGATGCGGGAGCACGCTAAGGAGATCGATCACGCCAAGACGCCACGACGCAAAGGGATCGGACGATGGATTGAAAGGAAGCATCGATTTGCGGCAAAACAATCCGCAGTGCAATGCTTGGTTTTAGTCGAGAGTAATGAGGAACTATGCGACCAGATTAGCCGGGTCAAGATTGGCCGAGATAGAAGGCAGAGGCGAAAAAGCGTCGCTGGACTCGCGTGCCGTCAACCCATGAGGGGGGGGGCCTTGGGTTTGTCAGTGCCACTCGGGGCCGTGTTGGTTGCGGATGCTCGCCACGACACTTCGGATGCTTTGGGCGCCGGGCGATTCACCAGTTTGCCGACCGCCTTCGCCACGTCGCGATGGCACGCTTCGCAGCGCGTCGGAGGTTTGCCGATCGAGGCTTGGCAATGCGGGCAACGAAACTCTACGCCTGGCCTGCCGACGGCTTGCCACAGGCCATTTACCATGCAAGCGACCGTCCACGGAGAATCGTCTTTGCGGACTTCGGTGTCGGCGGAAACCACTCCGTCGCGGACCAGTTCCAACAGCCGGCCACCCCCAAATGGTCCAAACTCTTTCCCATGCGCATCCCGATAAAACCATTCGGCCATAGATACCTCCCCACATCGTCGCGGGCTGCAGCAAGGGATGGTTGGATTCCAAGAGACCAGAAAAAAGAGGCCAAAACCCAGTTTCCTGGTTATAACAAAGAGGTGGAATGCGTACAAACTTTTGGCGTTCCGATTCCGAGCGGGACCCCCTACTTCTTCTCCGGCCAAACGCGAACGCGTCCGTTCGACTCGCTCGTTCGAGAGAACTCACCGTTTCTCTTGGAATCGACCCAGCCCGTCGGCCGAAAGAAAGGGTGGCCAAAAGGTGTCGCCAAATGGTCAACGCATCCGCGCTTCCACTGCGCCGCTCCGTTGCGACGGCGTTTGCAGATTCGCTAGCAAATGCTTGAAAACACCGCTCAACCCCATAGGAACCCGCTGGTTGATGGACCCGCTCCACCTGATCGTTCAATTCTTCAAAAGGCTGACCCAGCCGTTGGTCGATCTGGGCCAATTGCTGCTCGATGCCTTCCAGGCCTTGGAGGCAACGGACGAGGGGAGCGACACGCGCCGGCCTTGGTGGTTGACGTTGCTGCTGGCACCTTGGTTGATCGTTCGCGCGATCGGGCAGATCGTGATCTTCTTTTTCAGCGGGCTGTTCAGCGCCGAGGGGCAAGAAAACTCGGAGCGTCGACTCCGTTTTTTGTGCGGACTGCCGTTCTTGATGTTGCTCGGTTCGTCGCTGCTGGGGATCGCGATGAGCGTCGCATCGCAGGGCAGCGTTCAAAGCCGATACGTCCGCGCGATGGATGCAGCCGAAATCGAAGGAGACGTCGCGCTGGCCTCGAAGTTCGGTGAACGCGTGATGGAGGTCGCTCGCAAGCAAGACCCCGCGGCCTTGTACGACATCACGAAATTCTTTGAACGGATCGAAGCCCGAGACCGCGCCGACGCCATCGTTGAAGGACTGGCTCCGATCGATACCAAAGGCTTTCCGCTGGCCCATCGCCAACGCGCCAAGGAAGCCTTCCTCGTGCTGGAAAAGACCATCGATCCGGTGTTGCTCGACCAGCTCTTTTGGCATCTGCGGCATGCCGACGGCGATAACGACGAACAGATGTTGATGATCTGGGTCGAATACTACTTGTATGTCGGCGATCTGCGTCGCGCCGTGTACAAGCTCGAACTACTGGCGGCCAAAGATCCCCAGCACTGGTTTGCCGTAGCAGATCTGGCCGTGTCGCTGGGCGATGTGGATCGCATGATCCACGCTTTGACCGTAGCCGCCGAAGCCTACTCCGGCCAGTTGGCCCAAAACCCGATGTCCAAAGAAATCCGAATGCACTATGCGTCCGCCATGACGCAGTTGGGCAAGCTCGAGCCGTCGTTGGAGTCGATGCAGTTCGGATGGCAATTGACCAACGACCAAGACTTTGCCAAGGGGCTCTCGCAGCTGATGGTGCTGCAATTCGATCGCACGGCCCGTCGCGACCCCGGAAACTTCGTGGCCATGTGGAATCATTTGCTCGAGGCTTTGCGTTGGGATGTTGAGAACACCGACATCTACGATCGATTGGTGCTGTTGCATCAAGCCACCCCCGACCCGGCTCTCAAGAACCAAGTCATTGCCAAGCTCAAGCAAACGGCATCCGAGAGACCGAACTTCTACAAGAGTTTCTTCTCGTTGTCGGCGTTGGAGCTCCAAGCAGGTCAACTCGCCAACGCCTCGGTTCTGCTTCATCGCACGATCGAACTGGCGCCACAGTCGCATGCAGCGCTCAACAATTTGGCGTGGCTGCTGATGCTGCGAGGCGAGCAAGAGGGACGTCCTGAGCTGCTGACACAAGCCGAAGAATTCGCCAACCGCGCCGTGAGCGTCTTGCCCAACTCGGGTTCCTATCGCGATACGCTTGGGACCATCCTGTTGAAACAGAATCGGGTAGAAGAAGCCGTGACGGAGCTGGAGCTCGCGCTGTCCAGCGTGAACGATCCTCTCCCGGTGCATCAAAAGCTCGGAGCAGCCTATCGGATGCTGGGCCAGAGCGAAATCGCAGAGCGGCACGAGCGTATCGCGATGGAGCAGCGTCTGAATCCATCGACACCCAAGCGATAATCCTACTGCGCGACGAGAGCTCGACATCATGCCTTCGATCCTCGCCATCTTTGCTCATCCGGATGACATCGAGTTTGTGGCTGCCGGAACCCTTCTGCGGTTGGTCGATGCGGGCTGGGAAACGCACTATTGGAACCTGGCGGATGGATGCTGCGGTTCCACCACCACCGATCGCGACCAGACCGCTCGGATTCGGTTGGAAGAGAGCCGCCGAGCGGCGGCGTTGCTGGGCGCGCGGCACTACGAGCCGCTCTTTCACGATCTGGAGATCGAGTACACGCAGTCTGCATTGCACAAGATCGCTGCGGTGATTCGGTCCGCTCGGCCGAGCATTGTGCTCACCCATGCACCGTGGGACTACATGGAAGATCACATGCAAACATGCCGCTTGGCGTTGACCGCAGCATTTGCGCGCGGGGCACCCAACTATCCCACCGACCCACCGACCCAAGCGTGGGCTGGCGATGTGGCGATCTATCACGCGCAGCCGCATGGCAATCGCACTCCGCTCGGAGAATGGGTTACTCCCGATTTGGCCGTGGCCATCGACACGGTGATCGATCGCAAGCTCGCCATGCTCGCGGAGCATCGGTCGCAGCAAGCGTGGCTGCAATCGTCGCAAGGCATGAATTCGTATTGCCAAACGATGCTCGATCTGGGTTCCGAACTGGCCGCGAAGTTGAACGCGCCGTGTCGCTACGTCGAAGGATGGCGTCGGCATCTGCATTTGGGATACGCGTCCCAGCCGATCGATCCGCTAGGGGAGGCATTGCAATCCACCCCGCCTTCGCCAAGTGCGTCAACGTCCACTGGGGCCTAGCTTGCAACGGCCTCCGGGTCGCACATGGCATCGCCTTCCAAGAGCATTACGCCCGGGACAAGCTGGCCACATCCGCAACCCACGTCTCGATCAGCGCGGCGGGGCTGATGTTGCGATCAACGCAATCGCGAACGGTCTGGGTGCGTTGGATCAAAGAGACCAACGTCGGTGCATCGAGTTGTTCCGAAAGCCGGCTCGTCGTATGCGCTGCATCTCGGTTTTCGCCGCGCACGCCGAGCGATTCGCGAAGCGCGGTACGGTAGACTTCGATGGCGCAATCCAAGATCGACTTCAATTGTTCTCGCCGCGCTTGGCCCTCGGTGCCAGCATCGTTCACGTGGTCGAGCAAGGTTTTCCCGAGCTTGGGAAAATCGATCGGACATCGGCGGAGTTCGGCGTTGAGATGTTGGCGGAGGGTGCGCCAAGATTCCTCAATTGCCAGTTTCGCCAGATCCATCGAGCCGTCGCTCTCGCGAGCGATTTGCAACGCTTCCTCTTCGCTTTGGGCCCAACCCTGGCGGAGGATCAGGGTCGCCAGTTGGGATTCGGAGAGCGGGTGAAAGCGCACGATTTGAGAACGGCTGCGTATCGTCCGCAGTTGTCGTTGCTCCGAAGTGCCGATGAGAAAGATCAGCGAACCGGGAGGGGGTTCTTCCAAGGTTTTGAGCAGGCTGTTGGCACCTTCAGCGGCGAGTGTGTCGGCGTCATCGACGATGGCGATACGACGGCGGCCCGAATAGGGTTTGAGCCGCAATTCGTAGCACAGGCCTTCTTGCATGCGGGCGTCTTTATCACCGACGAACTGATCGATCGAGAGATTGGACTTGTCCTCTTCGCGTTGGATCGCGATGACGTCGGGGTGCGTGCCGGCGGCGACTTGCATGCACGCTTCGCAATGCCCGCATGGGGAGAAGGCTTCGGGCGGATGCGTTGTGCACAGCAGCGATTTGGCGATCAGATGGGCAAAGGTCCGTTTGCCGATGCCGCTGGGGCCGACGAACAGGAAGGTGCTAGCGAGGCGACCTTGCTGAACAGCATGCTGGAACCATTGCCGCTGTCGGTCGTGCCCGAGCAATCCGCTCCAGTCCATCATGTGGATCTCCTGGTCCCCAGGCGTGCCGACCTGTCGGTTCGATTAGGGGTGAGGTTGGTATGGGGCCGTCAGATGGAGTCGCAGAATCTGCATGGTGCATCGTCCCAACCAGCCTTGTTCGTTGGCGATACGGCGCTGTTCGGTCGCGAGCCAGCGATCGATCGCCGGGGCGGATGGAAAGGTGCTTGGGACCGGTAGCGATTGCGCCCGCGAGGAGTCCTGGGCGAGGCGCTGTGCGAGTTCTTCCAAGCGCGCGGCGTGGGGCATCTGGCGATCGTACTGGGCGGTATGCATGAAGGCTTCGAACTCTTGGCGCCAAACGACGCGCCAGTCTTCGGGCAGATTTTCTGCGCTGGATTGCCATCGATCGATGGCGGTGTAGCGAGGCGCTAGGGCTGCCGAAGCCGGTGGCCAACAAGAGCGGGCGTCATCCAAACGCCGCATGATGAACTGAAACTGGAATGCGATGGCGAGGGTGAACGCCAACAGCACTGCGAGAGTGAGAACGAAGGGAGCAACGAAACGCTTGCCAGAAATCGACAGGCCTCGCGCGGGTACGGAGGCCTGTTCGGACTTTTGGGGTGCGGGCTCTTGGAGCTCGCTCATGGGTTTTGACATCAGGTTGGGATCTTGTAGTCCTTGAGCCGCTGCAGCTCGTCGGCGACAACGCTGCCATCGGGTGTGTCATCGCTATTGACGTCGAACCAGGACTCTTCGAATCGCACGTAGCCCGCTTCACCGCGTGCGGATTTGCGAAGGGCCACGTTGGTCGTCAATGCGATGATCGCATCGGCCATCGCCACTTCGGGATAGCACCGCGGTTTATTTTCAGGGGTATTGTTTCGAATGCAATATGCCCAGTGCTCGATCTCTTCGGTGTAACCACGGCTAACCGGTCCGGCACCGGATGCTGCCTTGGAGACCGGGGCGGCCGCTCCGCCGCTGGCTTGGGTATCGAGTGCGTACCCGCTACCGGCTGCCTTGACGCCTGCCGATGTGCTGGTGTCGGATTTGGAGTAAAGCATGATTTCTTGCTCTTTCTCCAGGACCAAGGTTCCTTTCGTCCCCATTACGATCTCGCCGTATCCACCGTAACCATTGCCGTTGATGGTCGAGTAGGTGACCACGACTTTCTTGTTGGGGTCTTGGTCGTAGCCCGGCAATCCCTTGACGCCGCCGGCTTGCTTGAACCCGATGTCAAATTTTTCGCTGTATTCGGGTCCGGGGAACTCGAACATGCAGTACACGTGGTCGTCCGCATCGCGGTCCTGTGGGAAAATGTGGCGACCGCCGACCGCATGCACGGTCAGTGGATGGGCTTTCTTGCCATCGGATCGCAACGCGCTGCAGAAGATCGTGGCAGCGTCGAGTTGGTGGCTGCCCAGTTCCCCCATCAAGCCTGCGCTGGTGCGATCGAACAATCGCCAGCGCACGAGTTCTTCCATGGCAGAGATGTTGCGGTTGCCGATCGTCTTGTCGACGTAGCCGAACTTTGCTGCATCGACGATGTCTTGCATCCAAGCTTCTTGTTGGGCCACTTTGCGCTTGAGTTGTTCGATCTCAGCCGGGTTCTTGGCCTTGTCGAGTTCCTTGACATACTTCTCGTAGTCCGCCTTGATGCGATCGACCTTGGTCTCGGGGTCTCCACCGACCATCGGGGGTTGCCACGAATCGTTGCCGGGCAGATTGCCACGGTGCCATTGAGCGCGGACGTGGTGCAGTTGACCGAGCATTCCCCACTTGAGCAAATGCACGGCGTTGTCGTACAGGACGTTGTAATGGCGTTGGTGTCCGGTGGCCAAGTAGATCTGTTGGCCGGCGGTTGTTTTGAATTCTTTGGAGAGACGAGCCATGGCCTTGCACTGGGCCACGTTGTGGGCCATGAGCTTTTCGGTCAGCACGTGCTTCCCTTTTTGCATGGCTCGAATGGCGATGGGTGCGTGCAAGTGCAAAGGCAAAGCGATGATGATGGCTTCGATGGAGTCATCGTTGAGCAGGGCTTCGATGCCTCCGTTGGACGCATCGTACACCTTCACGTTTTTGCGAGCTTCATCTTCGTTGGCGTACTTATACTGCTTGATCAACCCCGGTCGCGTCGGGGTCGTCCAGTCGCCATGGAACGCGCGATACAAGCTGTACGGGCGGATGTCGGCAACCGCAGTGACTTGGACGTAATCGGGGGTGCACCCACCGATCAGCACGCTGCCTTCGTCACCGGTACCGATGACGCCGACGCGGACCGGATCGGCGAGGCGTTCGTAACCGAAGTACATGGCACCCAGTCCGGCACCGCTGACGGCACCGGCAGCGATGATGCCTTGCAGGAACTCGCGGCGCGTGAAGCCGACCGCTTCATGGTAGTTGTCTTGTCCGACGGTTTTATCTTCGGCGCTTAAAGGACGCATGCTTGGATCTCGCAGGGAAATGGAGTGGAGTGATTCTAGGAAATGGAATGAATGTCGATCGCCAAGCGTTCGCTAGGCTTTCAAAGGAACTTTGGCGTTGCGATTCCAAAAGCTCCATGGCAAATAATCCAGGCCCGCATAGCGTCCGGCATCGGCAAAGGCGATGACGAAGCAGGCCAACATCTCGATGGCTTGGTAGTACGTCGGGGTCGCGCCGGTCGCGCCGGGGAACTGGCTGAGCACCACCGATGCCAGGAACAACCCAGCGGCCAATCCAGCTAGGGGCGTCAGCAGTCCCACCAGCAGGAGGATGCCGATGACCATATCGAAGATCGGAATGATCTTGTCGACTTGGCGAACGCTGATCGGTCCTTCGCCGTCGAACTTGAACTCGACGCGCTTTCGGATCGCATTGCCCTCGGCATCGCGAGCCAATGGCTTCTTCGGATCCGGGTTGGCTTGTTCATCGGTGGGGACTGCATTGATGCGATCGACCAGCTGGGTGAGGGTGTAATCGATTTCGCTCAAGATCGGTTTGCCGAGGGCTCGCCACTTGCTTTCGATCTCTTCGCGTTGCTTGCGCAGCGACTCGACACCGGAACGGATGGGATCGCTATCGAGTTTGGCAACGCGCTCGATGCCGTTCTTGTATTCTTCGATTTGCGGCTTCCACTCGTCGTAGATTTCTTTGCGACGCGCGGTGAACTCCGCCAGGATGTCGTCGACTTCTTTGGATTGCGTCTCGTTCAATCCGAACTCCGCGCGGGCTTGGTCGGCAAACGCCTTGCATGCATCGGACATTTTCTTGGCATCGATACGGATCGCCCCGTCGTAGTCCGGGAGCATCGCGTGGAAGTGCTTGGCGAAGGGACCCTTGGCTGCGGCCAAGAACCCCGTCGAAGAAAACTTCCCTTCGCGGACCTTGCTCGCGCCCTCTTGGAAGAAGTGCCAGCCCACGGCCAGTCGCAACAGCACCAAGAAAAGGATGGCGGGAAGTGTGAGCCTAGCTTTGCGGAACAGCATGGGTGGGGATCGGTGGCTAGCGGAAAGGATCGGATGACGAAGCGGAGCGCCTGGGCATTCGGCAGGTCCCCATCTTCGGGGACGCGGTCCATGATTCTGGGGTAGGGATTCGGGCAGCGTGTTCCTGCCGGCGGATCGATCGGAGCAGCGAATCGCATGCACTCAACGCTTGCTCACCCGAATCACCGGGTTGGAAGCGCGGAGACGACTGCGACCATCATGAACCGAGGCCATCGCGCACAGGCGAAGGATCGGGACGCCATCTCTCAACCTTTCGAGCCATGGCCTGCTGTTCCATGGTGCCATCGCGACCACCTGTAGTAGCCGCAACACGCGCGCTCGGGTTAACAAGTATGGTCCAAAACCACGCTGCAGCCAAGACTTCAGGGGCGAAGAGAGCAACATTCGCCGTCGCGATGAGCAAGCCCTGCAGGCAGCGTTGAATGCACGGGCAAGCGAGACCACCGCGGGCCCGAACGCAAAAAGTAGCTCAGCTACTGGAAGATGCCGTCGCCGAAGGGTTTGTCGTCTTTGGCCGGCGTGGCATTTTGGGCATTCTCCCGGGCGTTCTCTCGGTAGTTCTCTCGGGGGGATGGGTCCTCAGAATCCGCCGCTTCTTTTTTGTCGAGCAAGTGCGGCCGGGGGATCCCGGCGGTTTCCGCGACCGGGCTGGGTGTCATTTCGACGTACTCTTCGTCGTACCGCGAGACATACCCGGGCTGCTTGGCGCGTTCGAGTTCCAGTTCGTATTCCCGAATCACTGCCTGTTGGATCATATCGCGACAGGGTTGATTGATCGGGTGGGCGATGTCGGCGTAGAGCTTGTTGGCGCTCCCCTCGACGTCGCGCAAGTCTTGCGGACCGCGCAAGCGAGTGCCGCATTGGTTGCAGTAGTGGCTGCGCAAGTGATTTTTGCAGCCGCAACGGCCACAGCGAGCCGACATTTTGCGGCTGGGCATGGCGACGAACGGTCCGTGCGAGCCTTCGATGATTTTCAAGTCCCGGACCACGAAGGAATGGTCCAAGGTGATGGAGCAGAAGGCCCGGAGCCGATCCTCCGATTCCTCCATCAACTTGATGCGTACCTCTGTGATTTCCATCGCCTTGCGTCTCACTCCCTTGATGCACTGGCCCGCTTTCCGGGCATCCAGTCACTCCCGCACGCTCCGACGTACCGTTTCGATCTGGTCGGAAATCGGCGGGCTCTCCCACGAATGCACGACGTACACCCGCATG
The DNA here is from genome assembly GCA_046318495.1 of Pirellula sp. Classification (GTDB taxonomy): domain Bacteria; phylum Planctomycetota; class Planctomycetia; order Pirellulales; family Pirellulaceae; genus JBKCUI01. Next base: position 43,833 of record JBKCUI010000042.1, read on the forward strand.
TCTCGAAAAGAACGCAGATCGCTCGCTATCTTCTCGGCTTGTTCCCGATCAGGGCACAAACAAAACCGTGCCGAACCGCTCCCGGTCATGCACTGTCCCAACGGATTGTACCGCTCCATGCGACGCTCTGTCGCGTCCAGCCAATCGAATCCTTGGCTGCTGGCGACCGAACGTCGGGTGGCTAGCTTAGCCGCCCCTTCGAGTCGATTGTATAGCAATCTGCCGACATGTTCCTCGTAGGTGCGAGCCGATGCCAGTAGTTCGCCGGGCGCGGCCAATGCTTGCACGATTGTATCGGAAGACTTGCGGGGCGATTCCAACCCTTGTGAATCGGCAAGCGCTCGGAAGATCGAGCCCGTGTGGCAGCCCATCGGGGGGTGGACCAGCACGAACCACAGCGGTCGAGCCAATGCGTGCGGAGCGATCTGCTCCCCCCGTCCGCGGCAACGTGCCAGCCACGAAACGCCTGCATGCCCTTCCAAGAAGAAGTTGATATCGCTCCCCAAACCGGCCGCGATCTCCGCGAGCGGTTCCGGTTCCCAAGCCGATTGCCAAGCCAGCGATCCCAAGACCAAGGCCGCCGCCGCATCCGCGCTGCCTCCTCCCAGTCCAGCCTGCGAGGGAATCCGTTTTCGCAGCACGACGTGCGCTCCTCCGCGGCCACCGCACCGCCTGCGGAGCGACTCCATCGCCCGCAACACCAGATTGCTAGCATCGGTTGGAATGTTCCAAGCCGGATCCGGGTAGGGCAAGACATCCGCACGCGACACATCGAGGGACATGCTTAAATCGTCCGCATCGGCATCGAACCAATCGAGCGAATCGGTCAGCGACACGGCGTGCATCACCGTATCGAGGTCGTGGTAACCATCGTCGCGGCGGCGAACGACTTCGAGAAACAGATTGAGTTTGCAAGGCACATTGCAGCGCACCCCGACCCGCCGCAGTCCGCGCTGGGTCAACGCCTGCTGGTCGATGAGCCGAGCATCAGCGCCGGGCAACGCGGGAATAGCGATGAGTTCTTCGGCGGGGAGGAGACGTGGTTCGCAGTCTCGGGGGCCGAACAAGATTTCCAGGATCACGCGCTACCCTACCCTATCCGTGATGATTGACTGCAATCCAGAAGCGCTTCGTCGTCCGGTGCGCGACCGAACGCGTTTCCGGAACCCATTCATACAAGGGGCATCGATGGGCGGCCTGCACACAAGGCTTAGCGTTCGACGGGATAGCCGGCTTCGGTCCAGCCTCGGTACCCACCGTCGACGCTGACGATCTTTTGGTATCCCATTTTGCCTAGGTTTTCAGCCGCTAGCGCTGAGCGATACCCGCCGCCGCACATCAAGTAAAGTTCGACGGTCGGATCGGGGAAACGGGTTTCGATGTCGCGCTCGATGATTCCTTTGCTCAAGTGCACAGCGCCGGGGGCATGCCCTGCCGCAAACTCGCTTTCTTCTCGAACATCGATGAGGACCGGAGGGTTGGGGCCGGCGAGCCGGGCATGAAGATCCGCGATGGTGCATTCGCGAACGTTCGCTCGAGCTTGTTGGACGAGCTTGAGGAAACCGGGTGCATGTGGATGAGCCATGTTGAGTCCATTTGGATGGGTTGCAGAAAAGAATGCGGCTTTGTTCGAAAAAGCTTCGTTAAATTTTCTTGGACGGGCTGCAGAGTCCCCACATTCTACGCCGATAGAAAATCTGCGGACGAACTATAGAGTTCGCCGACCACCCTTTGTAGCGACTTTTTCGAGGCATGGCTGCATGCCATCGAACCGGTCGAGGCGAAGGGAGATCGGCCTTGGAAGTTTGCTCGCAAATCGTGACGGATACCCTGGCCCTGTGAGGACAGCGATGGTTCGCTCGTTCGCGGCTTGTCTCGGATGCATTGCCATGCTGACCCAGATTCTATTGGGGTTGGTATTGGGGGTGGAATCCGAGACCGTCCTCGTTCAGAGCGTGGTCGCGCTGCTGGTCGCATCCTTGATGGGATGGATCATCGGCAAACTAGCAGACGCAATGGTTCGCGAGAGTTTCGAGACACGAAAACAACGCACGCAACAGAAGTCGCACCCGATGCCGAGGGCTTCCTCGGAAGCCGCTTAAACGCACGGCATCGACGACTTGGGCAATTTGGACAAACGAGTCAATCTCGACCCATCCAACTTCGCTCAATTGATGTGGAACTGAGTTGCCCAACACGTTAGAGTCCCGATCTCTCCGCCAGACGTCGGTTTCGTATTCGATCGGACATGAGGTCCCTTCGGACGCGAACAGCCAGCGTGAAGGATCGCCTCGATGCGATCCGAGGACGCTGTCGCAACGGAGGCACCGAGAAAACAACCCATTGAGGCGACGATCAAGCCTCCGATGGGGTTATAGCCAAGAAGCATGGAGGTTCGGATGGCGACAACTGCAGTACAAAATGCCGACATGACCGAGGTCTGGACGAAGTACAAAGCAGACCCGAGCAATGTCGAACTGCGGAACATTCTGATTGAACGCTATACCCCGTTGGTCCGATACAACGGCGAACGCCTTCGCTCAAAACTTCCCGAAGGCGTCGAACTCGACGATCTCATCAGCGCTGGCATCTTTGGATTGATGGATGCCATCGATGCTTTCGACATGGAACGCGGCGTCAAGTTCGAGACATACTGCGTCCCTCGAATTCGAGGCGCCATGCTCGACGAACTGCGCACCATGGACTGGGTCCCTCGCTTGGTGCGGAGCAAAGCCAGCAAGCTCAACGAAGCCACGAAACTTCTTGAAGCAAAATACGGTCGCGCTCCGACCACCCATGAGCTTTCGATCTACATGGGGATCTCGATCGATGAACTGGAAAAGATGAAGGCCGATGCGGCCGCCGTCGGATTGGTCTCGCTGAATAAGAAGTGGTACGAGACCGATAGCTACAAAGACGTTCGCGAAATCGATGTGCTCGAAGATAAACGCAGCGAAGATCCGACCCGCCGCGTGAGCAAGAGCGACTTGATGCGATTGGTCACCAAAGGCCTCAACCGCAACGAACGCTTGATCATCATCCTCTACTACTACGAAGAGTTGACGATGAAAGAAATCGGCGCGACACTCGATCTGAGTGAAAGCCGCGTCAGCCAAATGCACACCAGCATCGTGCAGCGGTTGCAGGAGCAACTCGGGCGCCGTCGCCAGGAGTTTGGTACCTAATCGGCACAGTCATGCGAGCACAGTCATGCGAGCACAGGCGCGAGGCTATGGCCGCGCTCGTCTGTGGCTTGCATCCAGATCCAATGCCGTGGACGGAGGCTTCAATCGCCTAGATTCGGCAACCGTCCATCGGCCCAAGCCTCGATTACGCCTCGCATAGCACCTATACTGGTCGGCTATGCGAGGCGTTTTCGTTGACTCGCAACCCATCCGACCTTTTGGCATGAGAGTGGCTGCGATGCGACCTTCGATCGATCTGCGTCAACAACCCGTCTTCGACCGGCGTTTCTTTGGATGCTTTGCCGCGAGCACCGCTGCCACCGCTTGGGCGGCGACCGGGTTCGCGCAAGACACCCCCGCGCCCAACGCGGCACCGGCCCCTCAAGAAACCAAGCCGGCCGGGCCGGTCGAAGCCGCGTTTGAACGGGACTACGATCCCCCGAGCTTCAAGCCCTCGTGGCGCAAAGAGCAGATCAATCGCACGCTCGCACAAGACTTCGTGATCTACGCGCACTCCGATTTGGACATGACGCGGAAACTGCTCGAACGCGAACCGGGGCTGATCCATGCGGCCATCGATTGGGGGGCTGGGGATTTCGAGACCGCTCTCGGGGGCGCTTCGCACATGGGGCGTCGCGACATCGTCCAGTTCCTGCTCAGCCGCGGAGCTCGCGTCGATCTGTTCTGCGCTACCATGCTCGGCCAACTCGACGTGGTGCGGGCGCTGCTGACTTTGGAGCCGACGCTGATCGAAGCCAAAGGCCCGCATGGCTTCAGTCTGCATTTCCACGCTCAAGTCGGCGGCGACGAAGCCAAGGAAACCCTCGATTACCTGCAATCGATCAAGACAGTCGAACTCAAGCCGATTCCCTTCCTCAACAAAAACAACAAGGGAACAAAATCGTAAGACTTGACTGTCTCCGCACAATGTCGACGATGTACCGCCTGCCAGCCGCCGCGCGCCCCGGATCGACATAGGCCCCTCCTGGGTTCGATGTGGGTCGCCCGGACCTGACGGCGGTCTGCATCGCGTGCATTGTGTCCCCCCTCTCCAGCGTTCGTTCTCCAGGAGCTATCCCGCTATGGCCGTTTTGGTCACCAAGCCCGCCCCAGACTTCAAAGCCCAAGCCGTGCTCAAGGACGGTTCCTTCGCCGAACTGAGCCTCAGCCAATACCGCGGCAAGTACGTCTTGCTGTTCTTTTATCCGTTGGACTTCACGTTCGTTTGCCCCACGGAAATCATCGCTTTCTCCGATCGCGTCCAAGAGTTCCAAAGCTTGGGTGTCGAAGTCATCGGCGTCTCGGTCGACAGCCATTACTCGCACTTGGCTTGGCGCAATACCCCTCGCAATCAAGGTGGCATCGGACCGGTGGGCTATCCGTTGGTCGCGGATTTGAACAAGCAAATCGCTCGCGATTACGACGTTTTGCTCAACGAATCGGTAGCCCTGCGAGGACTGTTCTTGATCGACAAAGCCGGCGTCGTCCGCCACCAAGTCGTCAACGATCTGCCCCTGGGGCGTTCGGTCGACGAAGCTATCCGAATTGTTAAGGCTTTGCAATTCTTCGAGACCAACGGGGAAGTCTGCCCCGCCGACTGGAAGGAAGGCAAGCGCACGATCAAGCCTTCGGTGGCTGGCAGCAAGGAATTCTTCGGCGCCGAATACTCCGGCTAATCGGCCGCTTCGGTTATTTGCCCCCCGTTTTTTCGGGCATCAGAGCGTCATGAACAACTCGACCGGCGGCTCCGATGCCGCGTCCTGCGGACCTTCGGAATCCAGCTCCAACCCTCGGCTAACCCATGTGGATGCCGAGGGAAACGCCCACATGGTGGACGTCGGAGCCAAACCGATCACGGTGCGACAAGCCACCGCGAGCAGTCGAATTGCGATGTCGATCGCTGCCGCCGATGCCATTCGTCTCCATGCACTCGCTAAGGGAGACGCCATCGCGGTTGCCCGCGTGGCGGCCATTCAGGCCGTCAAGCAAACCAGCTTGCTGATTCCGTTGTGCCACCCCCTCCCTATCGATGGTGTGGATGTCGTCTGTGAGTGGGTCTCACCCACCACACTGGAATGGCAAGTGACGGTGCGGTCGACAGGAAAGACGGGGGTCGAGATGGAAGCATTGACGGCAGCCAGCGTGGCTGCTCTCACCATTTACGACATGGGCAAAGCAATCGATCGAACGATGGAAATCGAAAGCGTGCGGCTGTTGCAGAAATCTGGCGGCCAGCGCGGCGATTTCAGTCGAATTGAGTAAACTCATCATGGATACTGCCGAAACTTCCACCCACAGGATGTTTGCGGAGAACTCTGGACACCCGCCCAAAGTTGTCGCCTCATCATCCGCATTGCTTGACAACACCGTTTTGCCCGATAACCAACTCGAGCGCTCTCGCTCGAAAACCATCGCTGTTGACCGGACGCTGCCCGCGGACGCTTACCGACTCGAATTCCAGCACGCCTTGGCGTGCGTGGCTCCTAGTCTAGCAGCGGTCGAATCGCGTTTGCGCAGCGAACTGATCAGCCACGATGCAAACGTTTCGGAAATGTTGGGCTACGTCGCCGAGCTCGGCGGCAAGCGTCTCCGCCCAGCATTGGCACTGCTCGCCGCCGATTGGCTAGGCGGGATCACCAACGAAACCATCCGCTTGGCCACGGTCGTCGAGTTGGTCCACACCGCGACCCTCGTTCACGACGATATCCTCGATGAAGCCCTCTTGCGACGGCATAAACCGACGGTGCATACGCGATGGAATGTCCCCGCCAGCGTCTTGATCGGCGACTGGCTGTTCACCAATGCCTATCGTCTAGCCAACGAAGGGGATTCGACGCTGCCGGGACGCTGGATTGCCATCGCTGCCCAACGCGTGTGCGAAGGGGAAATCCGACAAGGCAACAGCGTCGCCGACTGGAACATCACCGAGGATCAATACCTCAAGATGCTCGAGGACAAGACCGGCGCGCTGTGCGGTGTGAGCTGCGCCCTGGGCGCATGGTCCGCCGGCGCCGGCTCGGAGGTCTGCCAACAACTCGATCAATTCGGAATCCAGCTTGGTACCGCCTTCCAGATTTTCGATGACTGGCTCGACCTCTGGGGCGACGCCGAGCGATCTGGCAAGACGCTCGGAACCGATTTGTCGCAATGGAAGCCAACGCTCCCGTTGATCCGCGCATTGCACATGCAATCCCCGGCCGTACGGGCTCAATGGATCGAATGCATGGAGCATCCTACGGCCGACTCCGTGGCCAAGATGCGAACGCGTATCGATGCCACGGACGCATCGCAGTACACGTTGAACTTCGCAAAGAACTTGGTGCGCGAAGCCACAGGTGGACTGCAATCGCTGGCCGAACAGTTGGGCCGCACCGACAGCCGGGCCTTGCAATCTCTCATCCGGTTGGCCGCCGCGTCCATCGCGCGCGGCGCCTAGGACTGCGTTCGTCCGGGATCTTGCGTACAATGGCGGCATGCTCTGTTTTATTCACGCCGCCGACCTCCATCTCGATAGCCCCCTGCGCGGATTGCAGCAGTATGAAGGGGCGCCGTCCGAGCGCATCCGCACCGCCGCTCGGGCCGCGCTGATCCGGCTGGTCGATCTGGCCATCGAACGCCGCGTCCACTTCGTCATCCTCGCTGGCGACATCTACGACGGCGATTGGCCCGATTACAGCACCGGCCAGTTCTTCGGCAAACAAATGGGCCGCCTCAATCATGCGGGCATCCCTGTCTTCATGATCTCAGGCAATCACGACGCCGCGAGCAAGATCACGCGGACGTTGGTCCTGCCCGACAACGTCACCCGCTTCGACCACCAGCAAGCCCACAGCGTGCGACTCGATTCCCTCGGCGTCGCGATCCACGGCCAAAGCTTCGCAACCCAAGCGGTCACCCAAGACCTCTCGCTCAACTATCCGGCCGCCGTTCCCGGTTACTTCAATCTCGGCATCTTGCACACCAGCGCCACCGGCCGCGATGGACACGAAAACTACGCGCCATGCACCATCGAAGGCTTGTGCCGACACGGTTATGACTATTGGGCTCTGGGGCATATCCACCAGCGCGAAATCCTGAGCGAACAACCCTTCATCGCATTCTCCGGCAATATCCAAGGTCGCCACATCCGCGAGACCGGTCCCAAAGGCTGCTTGCTGGTCACCGTCGACGATCAGCGACGTTGCCAACCGCAATTCGAAGCCTTGGACGTGATGCGATGGGAGCACATCGAGATCGACACCCCGTGCCACGAGAGCTTGGATCAACTGCTCGAAGAGATCGACGCTCGCCTCCAAAAAGCTATGCAGGCTGCCGACGATCGATGGATCGCGTGCCGCGTCAGCATCCGCGGTGCCACGGCGTTGCACGAGTTGCTCAACACGGATCGGATCGCATTCGTCGAGCACGTTCGCGGCCTAGCCAACCAACTTGGCAACGATGCATGCTGGATCGAAAAAGTCCGCATCGAAACGACGCCGCTCGCAACCCCCGAACCGCAGCACGAAGTCTCCGAAGATGCGGTCTCGGAAGTCCTCGGCGTATTGAACGATCTGCAACGGGGCGAGCTTACCCTCTCGGACGACGAATGGGACCTGGCATCCATCGCAACCAAATTCCACCATGACCTGCGCCAAGACGCACCGTGGTTGAATCAAGCCTGGACCGCCGACCTTCTCGAAGAAGCCCGAACGCGCTTGCTGCGGCATCTTCAATCGCAACGAGGGTCGCCATGAGACTGCGTCGATTGGATCTGCTGGCATACGGACCGTTTGAAAAAGCCCACCTCGATCTGTCGGTGGGCTCGCACGGACTCCATATCGTCTTCGGACCCAACGAAGCCGGCAAAAGCTCATCGCTCCGGGCGCTGACTTGTTTGCTGTTCGGGTTTCCCAAATCGACCCCCGACGATTTCGTGCACAACTACAGCGCCCTGCGCGTCGGTGGCTGGTTGGAGAACGCTGCAGGAGAGACGCTGCAGTGCATTCGGCGCAAAGGCAATTCCAAGACCCTCCGCGACAGCAACGATGAATTGGAGATTTCCGATGCGAAATGGCGTGCGATGATGCCTGAAATCACGCGCGAGCAGTTCGAATCGATGTTCGGACTGACGCACGAATCCCTTCGCAACGGCGGCGAGGAAATCGCCAAGGGGGGCGGCAAACTCGGAGAAACGCTGTTCAGCAGCGCCTCGGGATTGGTCGGCTTGCGAGACAAGCAAACGGAACTCGATACGCGGATCGAAGACCTGTATCGCGCGCGGGG
>JBKCUI010000043.1:0-3335 GCA_046318495.1 Pirellula sp.
TAAATATGAAGTGGTCTCCCCAAAGGGAATTTTCATGAGTTCATTCCAAACCTTGGTTTGGAACTCAGTTCCAGCGCCTGAGACAGGGACTGTGAACTCTTTGCGAGAACCGGCAAAATATTCTTTCAGCTCTGCCTCACATTGCTTGAGAATAGGATGGTTTTTATTTTCTACTGCCCTCTCAAAGGTTTCTGTCTCCTGATTCGGCAGCAGAAGCGCAACGATAGAATCTGGATTTGCCACAATCAAAAAGGTGCCAAAGGGAGATTTAAAAGATTTCTTGGAAAGTTTCATAAGTTTGCTCCCAGTGCAGCTTTGAGGAGCATAAAAATGGCTCAGGAGGAGGGAACTAAAAACCCGACCTGTTTTGGGCATAAAGTAGCGATTTAATTAGAAAAAAGCAAGACCTATTTAGTTGCATTTAAAGCAAAAAGGGTCGGTGTTATTGGATGGGGTGCTTAGATTTTGGGAATAAAAAAACCTCCTGACTGTTAAGTTCAGGAGGTTCCGATTTTAAGGACAGGCTACTCTCACCATTTCCAGAGGGGAAATGACCATCACCACGATGGGAGTTTTCTCCATGTCTTAATTTTACCAAATCAAAAAATAAAAGCTAATTGGTGAGTTTTTTGGTCAACTATTTAAAGCCTTTATAACATTCAGGATTTTAGATTATTAAAAATTATTTTTTGTCTGCTGTGCAAATATAAAAAGCTCGCTGATATTTCATATTAAAATACTCACTTGTTTTAATAAAAGGAACCTCAAAACCTTCGGGCAATTGGGCATCGGAACCAGTAGCAAACAGATAGACCTTCTTCCCAGCCAAGCCTCGTCCTACATTTTTAGAGGTAGAAATCAAATCTGTGAGTCTATCAAAAAAAACTTTAAGAAACCCACTCATTGAATACCAATAAACTGGGGTTGCAAAAACAATCACATCTGCCTGAGTCATCTTCTCGGCAATTTGCAAAAAATCATCTTTAGCTGGTTGGCTGTAGTTATAAGGTGATATTTTAAGTTTATGAAGCTCAATTATTTCTGGGCTATTGAAAGAGGCAAGATTTATCAGGGCATTCAGTGTGTATGAATCACTTCTTGCAGTTCCTAAAATAATAAGTGTTTTTTCAAAAGAATCTTCAGTCATTATTTAATTTTTAATAAGTCTATGAGGTCTGCCCTTAGTTTATCAAAGTCATTGAATGACTCCTTAACACCTGTTTTCTCAAAAGCTACTTGAGCTACAATTCCATTATTTGCATAAGTATTCTTTGGCTGTTCAAGGTAGAGTTTATCTTGATAAGCATCCTTTGCACTAATTATTGTCCAGCCCTTTTTCCTTAACTCAACAACCAAAGATTCAATAAACATGACTGTCGCATCTACTTCATGAAGCAAAATCACATGTTTGGGAGAGTAGCCCAATTGCTTAACAGCTAAATCGTCATAAAAATCTACTGCACCTAAAACATGATTTAAAAAAAGTTTTTCTACCTTTTTGTAGTCAATCTTTTTACCCTGCTCTTTAGCTTTATTTATTGCCCAAGAAACTATGTAGTCATCATTATCAACTGAAACCATACCATTTCTATATTGATTATTTCTGAGCCAGAGTCGCATTTGGTCTCTTAAAACCTCGTCTTTGCCCTCATTTAAATATGGGAATCTAAAAAACTTCTGTCCACTCATTAAAGGGGTCAGGAGTTCATCGGCTTTCTTTGTGTCTTTGGAATAAACATCAAATCCAACATCATCCAGTCGTGGATGAGTGCAAGTGTGGTTGGCAATAAAATGTCCTGCATCAACATATTTTTTAAGCTGTGAAATCCCATTCACCTCATCTTTACATGGATTCGCAAATACCATGGCTCCAGAAACATTTAAAGATTTCAGTTTTTTAATCAGTTCATCAGTTCGCTTAACAGATTCAAAATGGTGAGTGGAGTTGACTGGAGAATCATCAAATGAAAGTGCAATCTCTTTTGCAGAAGAAAAACAGCTTGCTAAAAAAACAATCAAAAATATCTTCATTTTTCAATCCTATTTAATAGAGGTTTCTGTAGAGAGCCATCACTCAATAATTTTCGCATAGTAGTGCATGTCCCAATACTTATTCCGATGGAAAATTGCTGATTTAAGAGTCCCCTCATAAGTCATTCCGATTTTTTCCATCACTCTGGCACTTGATTTATTTTCTGTTTTGCATCTTGCTTGTATTCGCTTGAGATTAAACTCTTTAAAGCAATAATTCATAACTGCTTCGGAGGCTTCTGCTACTAAGCCTTTGCCCCAGTGTTCTTCCCCAATGGCATAGGCAAGCTCCATCGCTTTTGCTGATTTAGATGTCCAAAAGCATCCAACTGTGCCAATGACTTTTTTAGCACTTTCTTTAAGAGTAATTCCTAATGGTTCGGGGACTCCCTTAGAGTAGTAGTCAAAAATGTAATCTTGAATATACTCTAAACTGTCTTCTACAGATTGATGTGTTTCCCAGAGGGTGTATTTGCAAACATTTGGATTTTTTGCATAAGAAAAAATGCTCTCAGCATCGTTCAGCTCAACTGGTCTTAAAATCAGTCGGTCGGTTTCAATAGTTGGTGGCTTCCAAATCTTGCTATTGTCATAGATGACAACATCATCATTTCTCTTTGTGGAAATAGTAATGGTTTCGGCTTCCAAATCAGTTTCATTTATTAAACAGTGTAGCTCTGTATCTATTGGGTCAAAGAAAACAAATGAACCTTCTTCAAGAGTGCTTCTGGTCTCCCCAAATGTAAGGGTGAGGTTTCCTTTAGAAACAAAAACAATTTCCTCAATACAAGAATGACGATGGGGGGCTGATGACCTGCTATGGGGTGCGATTTTATCATGAGTCAAAAAAACTTGTTCGGAACCAAAAAAGTCGGAAACAACATGGGAAAATGAATAAACTTCGCCAGTTTTTTGGCTTTTTAATTGTTTATGTTCTAAATTTCCTTTGTGGATTATCCTCATATCACCATAATTTTACATATCCAGAGATGCTTGTCTATTTGGCTATTCAAGATTTGTCCTGATTTCATTAAAGTCCGATTCCACCTGCTCTTTGTTTAACCTTGGATATTTTCGCATCATGTCTTCAAGGGATAGGTGGAGCAAATCTCGCTCGTAGTTGGTTAGGAAATAGTCCCATGGCAAAGAATCGTGCTTATCTTCCATCTTGTCCTCCAGGGTTGACTGCGAAAAATACCAAAGTTGTCGGTCGGGAAAAATAAAAAGCTCGGAGCAAAAAATTTAAGTCCACTTGTAATCCATCAAAATAAACCTCGCCCTCCTCACTATGAACAAAAGAAACA
>JBKCUI010000044.1:0-12758 GCA_046318495.1 Pirellula sp.
CAACATGCGGTGACCGCCCCCTGGGATCACCAGCACGGCCACTCCGTTGCGTTTGGAAGGGTCGGGTAGATACGGGATGATGGAGGGTTGATGGACGTTCGTGATGTTGGTGAAGCCAACCCCTTTCTCGTCGACCTTCTCCGGGCTGGTTTTGCCTTCGGAGCCAGGCGCATCTCCGGCCCACAGTCGGATGGCGGGCAAAGGTTCTACTGCATTGCAAGGAATCGCGATCGCAACCGCGAAAACGATGCAGGGAATCGCGCACGCGGAAAAGAATGGCCGGCAAGGTCGAGCACGCATAGGAGATCCTCGGGGGAGAGCAAGTTGGATAGGGAGGATCGCTCATTATAGACTGGATCGCATGTGTCGATGCAGTGCTTCGGAATGGATGAAGCGATCTGAATGCGCCCTTGCGATCTAGAAGTCAATCCGAGGATTGGACCCTTTGGAACCATGGACTCCACTGGATGCAGAGACCTGCGATAGCGATACTGAAGATGCTAGGTCCTTTATTGGGGATCTTGATTCCTACAGGAAAAAGACGGTTCGAAGTGGCCGGATTGAGGAGATGTTTGCGTGTCCAAAGTAGCGTTGGTTTCCAAATTCGAATTGATCCATGAGCATTGGCGGCCCAAGGTGGTCGCATCGCTGAACGGTCAAGAGGTGAAGCTCGTCAAGTTTTGCGGAACCTTTCCATGGCATGTGCATGCCGACGAAGATGAGATGTTCTTGGTATGGAAGGGCGCGATGATCATCGAGTTTCGCGATCGATTGGTGGAACTGCAGGCGGGCGAGCTGTGCGTGGTGCCCAGGGGTGTTGAGCATCGAACGCGGGCAGACGCCGAAGCCGAAGTGCTCGTTTTTGAGCCCGCGAATACTCGGAACACGGGCAACATCGTCGACGAAACGTTTACCGCTCCCAATGGAATACGCATCTAGGAGCGTCTCTCGCATTTTCGGAGAGCTCGCGTCGCCGGCCGGATGAAGGTCGGGCGGCCGAAAAAGGCTGGGATCCCGAAGACCAGGATTGCACTCCTGGGGAGTTCGCTCGCTGCGAATCGCGATCTGGCACTTGGAATGCTCGCCTTCGGCAACCCATGGGGATGCTACAATGGCCCGGAATCTCTCCCGCAAACGCCGCTCTCAGCGCTTGCGTCTCCACTTTGTTGCACGAGCGCGCAGTCGATGACGATGGTAGGCGAAGATGCCTCGAATCGCCGTGGGTAGCCGTTGTTTTTGGTTGTTTGAAGGGAATCCGTGTCCATGACCGATAGCGAGATCTTCAGCGCTGCATGTTCCGTGAGCGCCGAGTCGAGGGAGCTTTTCCTGTTGGAGCATTGCAGCGGCAACGAGGCGCTCAAGGCCCGCATCCTCAGCTATTGGCAAGAACGCGATCGTCAGGATGCGACGGTGGATTCCAACTCGCTCGGGACCGTTCCAGACGATCGCGACTTGGATGTAACGTCTTCGCTTCTCGATGGACCTGCCGATCCATCCGCGACCGATGTTTCCAGGCCCCCGAAGGGTAGGTATCGCGATTTACAGTTCCAACCCGGAGACTGCATCGGACCATTTTTCCTTCAGTCTCCCTTGGGGCGAGGCGGGATGGGCGAAGTGTGGACGGCACAGCAATTGGAACCGGTGACACGTCGGGTGGCGCTCAAGGTCATCCGTCGCGGGATCGGCTCCCAGGAAGTCATCTCGCGATTCGAGCTGGAACGTCAAGCGTTAGCGATGATGAATCATCCCAATATCGCTCAGATCCTAGACGTTGGAGAGACCCCCGACGGACAGCCATACTTCGCGATGGAATTGGTGCAAGGACAACCGCTTACCGTGTATTGCGACGAGCATAAACTGAGCGTCGATGAACGTTTGAAGCTGTTCATCGATGTTTGCAACGGCGTGCAGCACGCTCATCAAAAAGGGATCATTCATCGGGACCTGAAACCCGGAAACATCCTCGTCACCGTTATCGATGGTCAACCGGTCCCCAAAGTGATTGACTTTGGATTGGCCAAAGCCATGGCAACGGACCAAAGCCTTGAGCAACAAACGCTGTTCACCGGGATTGGCCAAGTGCTCGGTACTCTCAAGTACATGTCGCCGGAACAAGCGGGTTTGGACAGTCTGGACATCGATACGAGGACCGATATCTATTCGTTGGGAGTAATCCTGTATGAACTGCTGACTGGTAGCACGCCTCTGGACGATGCATCGATACAGGGAAAAGCCATTCTCAAGGTGTTGGAGCTGGTTCGGGAACAGGAAGCGTCCAAGCCGAGCAGCAAGTTGGATAGCAACACGGATGAAGTTCTCTCGGGCATCACCGGTCGACGCCAGATCGATAGTCTTCGCCTAAAGCGCATCTTGCTGGGAGACTTGGACTGGATTGTCATGAAATCCTTGGAGAAAGACCGGGGGCGCCGATACGATTCGGTATCCGGATTCGCTGCGGACATTCGACGTTATCTCCAGGATGAACCCGTTACAGCCCGTCCCCCTTCGTTCACGTATCGCGTTCAGAAATTCGTTCGCAAGAATCGAGTCGCGGCGACTGCGGCGTCCCTGGTGGCCGCCTCGCTCATCGCCGGAATCGTTGTATCCAGTGTAGCTTTGTTCCGAGCGCTGGAGGCGGAGAAACTCGCGGCGCAACGCTTGCAAGATGCGCTGGATGCAAAGCGAGAAGCCGAACGGAATCTTGCGTATGCGAAGAGAGGGAATCAAGTGCTCGGCTCGGTTTTTGCCAATCTCGATCCCAAGGCCGAGTACGCCACGATCGCCGAATTGCGAAACGCGCTGCGCGACAATTTGCAAAGCGCGGTGAGCGAACTTGAGGGTACGCAGCTCGGTGACGCATTGACGGTTGCCGATTTGCAAATCACGTTGGCCCATTCCATGTCCGGGCTGGGTGATGACAATCAAGCGATCGAGCTTTTCGAACGTTCGCGGCAAACACTTGTGGACCAGCTCGATGAAGATGACCCAGATCTATTGACCAGCGCGGATAACCTTGGGCGGGCTTACATGGCTGCTGGAGACTTGGACCGGGGCTTGCGACTGTTGGAGGAAACGCTGGAGAAGCGACGGTCGAAACTCGGCGAGGATCATCTCGATACGATCCAAAGTATGTTCAGCGTTGGGGGTGGCTATTTCCTCAAAGGACAGTTCGAAAAAGCCCTGCCGTTGCTGCAGAAATCGTGGGAAGTTCGCAAACAAAGACTCGGTCCGGATCACGCCGACACGTTGAGCAGTTTGAACAACCTCGCCACCCTAATGGTGGATATGAAGCAGCCCGAGGCGGCGATCCCATTGCACAAAGAAGCAGTTGAAATGCGACGTGCCAAGCTGGGCCCAGACCATCCGCTTACCTTGGTTAGCGTGAACAATTTGGGATTGGCATATCAAGCCACCGATGAAATCGACGAAGCGATTGTCTTGTTCGAGGAAAATTTGGAATTGCGCAAGAAGAGACTGGGGGAATCGCATCCGGCGACGTTGACCAGCATGAACAATCTCGCCTTGGCTTATCTTCGCGAAGGCAATATCGAGCAAGCAAAGCCCATCTTTCAACAGACATTGCAGATGCGGGAGGCAATTCTGGGCGTCGATCATCCCAACACCTTAACCAACCTTCACAACTTGGCTCGCATTTATCGCGAACAAGGAGACTTCAGCAAAGCACTGGCTTTGTATAAGAATTCGTTGGACCGATTGAAGGCTAAGTTGGGCGCCGGTCATCCGAGTGTGATCTTGTACTTGGAGGGGCAAGCCATAACCTATCGAGCCATGGGGCAGATCAACAAGGCCTTGCCCTTGATGGAGGAAGCCGTAGAGCGCAGCATTGAGCAGCCGGGCCCAGATCATCCGGAAACCCTCAGTCGCAAGGCGAATCTGGCAGCTGTCTATTGGTCGGCAAAGCAGTTGGATCGCTCCATCCCATTGTTCGAAGAAGTGATGCACGCCTACGAGTCCAAGCTGGGCAGATCGGATTACCAGACTCAATTCATTGCGGCAAATCTCGGCGTGAATTACTCCGATGCTGGGAGACTGGACGAGGCCATTGCGCTGCTCGAAGAGGTGCGCCAAGCGAACGAGCAGTATCCACAATTGGATTGGGCGATGGACTCGTTGGCCACGGCCTACCAAAAAGCCAACCGCAACGAAGCGTATCTGGAGATTGCCAAGGAGAGAATCGACAAGGCGCGCCAGCGATTGCCGAAAGGCTCGCTGGAGTTGGCGGCTGTCTTGATTGGAACGGCCGATGACTGCATCAAGTTAATGATGTTCGACATGGCTATCGATCTGTTGCGAGAAGGACTAAAGATTCGCAAGCGAGAGTCGCCGGACGCATGGAATAGGTACAGCGCGGAATCGATGTTGGGTGGGGCGTTGTTGGGACAAGCGAAATCGAAAGAAGAGACAGGGGATCCGAGCCCACTCATGCGGGAGGCTGAGCAGTGCATTACCGCGGGCTATGCGGGTATGAAGGCGCGCGAGGATAAAATTTCTGCGCAAGGAAAACTCCGTATGCTCGACGCGATCGATCGCATGATCGAACTTCATGTCGTTTTGGGGAGTGATACCGAGGCGGAGAAGTTCCGTGCTATGAGGCAAGAATACGCCGACAAGGAATGACAGAGTTCCACCCGCCTAGGGAGGTGAAATTGGGATTCACCTCCCGAGGCGGTCGAGAAAACTACTGTCGGCCCAAAAAAATGCCCGATAGGCCCTGGGAAGGGTTGCCCCGGGCGAAGGTCGAAACGACTATTTCCAACTTGGAATCGGACGGCCTGGAGTCCACGGCGCTCCAAGGGCATCGAAACGACCGAGCACCGCAGGGATGTCGGTTTGGAGCAGTTTGTTGAGTTCAACCAACGCTGCTTCAAACTCTTCGCCCGCGATTTCGTATTGCCGACGGTGCGTTCCGGTCGGGCCCGTGGTGCTACCCATGGCTCCCATCATGGCGTTGGAAAGCCGGCTTTGGAGTCCCGGCATCGCATCCTCACTGCGTTTGGTGCGCGTCGGATCGCCGGTGAACTTCTCTTGGATGTCCTTGAGTCGCAACTGCAGGGCTCGAATCTCCTTCCACAAGCTGACATCGACTTCCGCGGCCGATCTGGTCAAGCCTTCGAGGGCGTCGAGTCGCTCGGACGCTTCGGTTGCCAACTCGGTTGCAGCGTTGACCGCATTGGCCAGTTTGTAGACTTGCTTGGCGAAATCGCGAATGGCGACGCGATTGATTTCGGTTGTATCACCAAACGTTAGCGGTTCGATTTCAAACTCGGTTTTCGCAATGAGTTCCTGGACTTCGCCATCGACCATTTGCGAGACTTCCACGGTGTATTTGCCTGGAACAGCGACGGGACCACCACCGCCACCTCCGCGTCGTCGTCGCCCCCCTGAGCTGGGACCGGCGTGACGGTAATCCCAGTTCACGCGCACCATTCCGCGTCCGGTGGAGGTCGGGATTTTTCGTACGACGGCACCGGAGGGATCTCGGATCGTCAACCAGCGCGAAGAAGCGACTTCACGGTCTTCGTTCTTCAAATCCTCCCACGACGGATAAGGAGAGTCCTTGCCTGCCCGAGCGGCATCGCGGTCGCTCTTTTCGCGCTGCGATTTCTTGGACTTGAGTTCGTCCTTGAGGTGGAACGTGAAGGTCACGCCATACTCGGGATTGGGAGCGGTGTAGAAGTTCGCTCCTTGGAAGCCCCTGCCTCCGACTCCCATCTTGCTGACGGTTTGAAACATCAGTCCTTTCTTGATGGGGAACATGTGATTGGATTCGAGCAGTTCTGGCTTGATGTCGCGAAGGGGTGCATAGTCATCAAGAACATAGAAACCACGACCGAACGTCGCGAGCACCAGATCGTTTTCACGCCGTTGAATCTCCAAGTCCCGCACCATGATGGTGGGCAGACCCGACTTGAGCGCGATCCACTTCTGACCACCATCCACCGTGAAGTAGCAACCGAACTCGGTACCGCAGAAAAGCAACTGCGGATTGACGTGGTCTTGCTTGAGCGTGTAGACGCTACCCCGTTTGGGGAGGTCACCCGTGATTTCTTGCCAAGACTTTCCGCGGTCGGAGGACTTGAGGATGTAAGGCTGGAAGTCACCGCGCTTGTGATTGTTGACGACCACGTAGACCGTGTTCGGGTCGAACAAATCCGCTTCGATGTCGTTGATGTAGCCGTACTCGGGGACATCCAACGTACCAAAGCGATCGACCTTGCGCCATGTCTTGCCTCCATCTTCGGTGATTTGAACGAGGCCTTCATCGGTGCCTACGTAAATCAGGCCATCGGCGCGCGTCGACTCATCGAGCGATACGATGTTTCCGTAGAGCGAGGTCGAAGTATTCTTGGCTACCGCATCGACGCCCCAGACACGGCCCATGACCTTGAGTTGATTGCGATCGATTTGCCGCGTCAGGTCGGGACTGATGGCTGTCCAGTTGTCGCCGCGGTCGTCGCTTCGGAAGAGCATCTGCGACGCATAATAGAGACGCTTGGAATTGTGTGGCGAGATCAAAAGCGGCGAGTCCCAGTTCCAGCGAAGCGGCGGGCCTTCCTTGGACTCTTGCGGTTTGATGTCCACGGTT
The DNA here is from genome assembly GCA_046318495.1 of Pirellula sp. Classification (GTDB taxonomy): domain Bacteria; phylum Planctomycetota; class Planctomycetia; order Pirellulales; family Pirellulaceae; genus JBKCUI01. The sequence continues at coordinate 6,608 of JBKCUI010000044.1, forward strand.
TCGCCCGTCTTGCGGTTGTAGCGAACCAAGCCGCCGTACTGCCATTGCGAGTAGATCGTATCGGGATCATTCGGGTCTACGGCGGGCTCAAAGCCATCACCAAAGACGGTGATGAACCAATCGCTGTTTCGGATGCCGTGATCGTTATTGGTTCGCGATGGACCGCCTTGGGTCGCATTGTCCTGCGTGCCGCCGTAGACGTAGTAGAACGGCTTGTCGTTCGAAACAGCGACTTTGTAGAACTGGGTGATCGGCAGGTTGGCTTTGAAGTCGTAGCTCTTGCCGCGATCCCAAGTTTCGTACAAACCACCGTCGCAACCTACCAGCAAGTGATTTTCGTCGTTGGGGTCGATGACGATAGCGTGGTTATCGACGTGCTTGTCGTCTTCCCCAGCGCCGACAAACGTCTTCCCGCCGTCCTCGCTGACCATCAGCATGGTATCGAGCGAGTAAATGCGGTTCGCGTTATGGGGACAGCATACAATTTCGTTGTAGTACTGAGGGCTGCTCGAAACATAGCTGCTCATCTTTTCCCAGGTCTCGCCTCGATTGAGACTGCGGAAGAATCCCCCTTTGTCTTCGGCGGCTTCGACGATCGCGTAGACGATCTCCGGATTCACCGGAGAGATATCCAGCCCGATTTTTCCCTTGTCGACTTCGGGGAGTCCGCGGTTGATTTTGCGCCAGTTGGCGCCTCCATCGGTCGACTTGTAGATCGCCGATTCCGGGCCGCCGTCGATCAACACCCATTCATGTCGGCGACGTTGGTAGGAGCTCGCATACAGGATGTCTGGATTCTTGGGGTCGATATGGATTTCATTGATGCCTGTCATCGGACTGATGCTCAAGATGTTCGACCAGGTCTTGCCACCATCCGTCGTCTTGTAGAGCCCGCGATCTCCACCGTCTTTCCAAAGCGGACCTTGTGCGGCCACATAGACAACATCGGGATCGTTTGGGTGCACTGCGATCATTCCGATGTGCTCGCTGTTCTCCAGCCCAACACGCTTGAACGACTGTCCGCCGTCGGTGGATTTGTAGAGACCGTCTCCGTAGCCCACACTGCGCTGCGAGTTGTTCTCGCCAGTGCCAATCCAGATCGTATGTCGATCGTGGGGGCAGATGGTAACGCATCCGATCGAGTAGGACCCTTGTCCATCGAAGATTGGCTTGAACGTGACGCCGGCATTCTCGGTCTTCCAAACGCCACCCGAGGAAGCGACGACATACCAAATGGAACGATTGACCGGATCGACGGCGATGTCGCCGATGCGGCCCGACATCAGTGCAGGACCGAGGTTTCGGAAGTTCAATGCCGACACGAGTCCGGCGTTGATTCCGGGCGTTTCATCTTTGGGGGTATCCGAGTCTTGAGAAAAAGACTGCGACGGAAGATACGCCAGCGACAGACTGGCGGCCAATATCCATTTCTTGAGCATCATTGCTTTTCGGAGTGTTATCTCTAGGTGCGGAAACAAAAGAGTCGGAATCGATGCCAACCGGAGGCGTCGACTGTCCATCCAGTGTAGTTGGGGGTTTTCCAGAAGCGCGATCATTCAGGGTCGAAGACGCTAGGTCGAACGCGCGAACCGTTTGCCCCTCCCCAAGGATGATGGCTTGAAGGATTCGTAATGCCAAGATTCCTGGGCTCGAAGCGTGAAGAAACCGCAGAGAAAATCCCGCCCTCGGAGCCTGTGGCTTCAGAAAGTCGGGAAAACGCTGGATTTAGTGGAAACGGTCCGTCGATGAATCAGATGGCGTTGTCAGAATCCAAGAAAATGGCACTCTGAAGGCTTGTGGCATCGCGCCCAGGCAACGCTGGCTGATTTATGGGGCCAGCGTGGAAGTGTTGGCGCTGCGAAGAGCGAACGGAGAATCCCGCCCATGAATCGCAAGAAACTCGCGTTTGCTACCTGTGGGATTTCGCTGGGCGTCCTGGCTCTCGCCACCGCAGACATGTCGCAATCCGGATCGCGTTTTGCGAGCACCGCCGTCGATGGGCGTTCCCAGCGGACCAACGAAGTTCAGCCTCGATCGGCCGTCGCTGCCGCGGTGGATTCCCGAGTGAATACTCGGTTGAGTCCTACCGCTCGAAGCATTCGAGAATCGCATTCCAAGGACGTCACCTACACCATCATGCGGCCGGTTCGAGAGCGGCGTACGAAAACGGTCCAGTACACCGTGATGACCGAGGTCCGCGAGACCCGTACGAAAGTCGATCCCGTCTCGGGAAAGTCGGTGGCGTACACCGTGCTCAATCGAGTGCCGGAGAAACGAGAAAAAGAGATTCGGTACACGGTCACATCCTTGGTACCCGAACAACGCACCAAGACCGTCACCTACGAAACGACTCGGCAAGAGCCGGTGGAGCGTTCCCACTAGGCGAGTACCCATTCTCGCCGAAGAATACCTAGGTATTGGAGCCATCAAGCCTCGACGGTGGCTCGTTTTGCTTCGAAGCAGCGGCATTTATCCATCCTCAGATGGGGAACTTGCCAGCGTTTCCAGCATCCGTGAGAATCCCGAGATACGCGCCAGTGTCTCTTCGATATCAGGGGATCTTCGATGTCTCTTTGGAATACATGCTCATGACGATGCAGTTGCGATGTCCGTGCGGCGCAATCCTTCGGTCGAAGGAAACGCTGGTTGGAAAAAAAGTGACGTGTCCCAAATGCGGCACTCCGTTGCAGGGACCGGCCACATCCGAGGAATCCACGTCGAATACGCCGCGATTTCCTGTCGCATCGACATCCCAGCCGGCACGTGCAGTCGCGCAGCAGACACCAAACAAAAGCGTAGGTGACGGCCTGCCGTCGCGAACGCAGCCATCGTCGGTTCCCACGCATTGGCCATCCCATCCAACTAGCTACCCATTGCCGCGGTCTCGAGCCAGACCATCGGTTCGTTTGCCTGGATGGCTTTGGATTACGATGGGGCTTGGTGGCGTGCTGCTGCTGGGGGGAATTGCTGCCGCGGTTTTTCTGTCCCGGACATCGTCATCGGACAACACGTCGACAACATCAGAAACGGCGACGTCTTTGGCCATCTCCACAAACGACGGCCCCGTTCGGGAAAACACGGCCAATCCGTCGGATGGCTCGACGGTTGCAATCGCTGGGCAAGTGCGTTCGCAAACCGCTTTCGCGAACAAACCGCTGCTGAAACTGGCCGAAGAATTCGCACACCATGCGAGTCGAGGGAATACCGACGCTGCGCTCAAGATGATTGCGGATGCAGATTTTGATCAACGGCAGAAAGATGGCCCGACACCTTCTTGGGAAGCGATCCTCAAGCATCTTGAGGCACCCAAAGTCTTGAGTCATCTACGGAGCCATTCGCTGGAGAGCACGCCTCTCGATGAAGCCTTTCGCCATTGGCGTGTATTGGGTGAGACGGTCTATCAAGGTCAGCCTGCGGTCCTCGTGAGGTACTACTCGGATCCAGAGTATCCCCACCAACTGTTCCGAAGCAACGCTGCGTTGGAAGCGTTGACCACGGTCATGAACCTAGAGGAATTCAACAGCGTTGCCGCCAAATTGGCCTACCATGCGAAAGATCGAAACCGCGCGGCACCGCCAAACTATCCCGATTCGTTTGGGTTCTTGCCCCCGCGTTTTGGATGGTTGATGTTGGTGATGGATTCGAACTCAAAAGATCCCAAAATTGTCGATGTGGTCAATGTCCTGGGGCAGGTTCCGATGAGCCAGATTGGGGGCAAGATCTATTTGGATGCGTGGCAAGTCATCACGATCAAGAGCGGTTCCAACGCCGAGTATGAGCAACGCATCAATAAAGCCAATGCCGCCGGCAGAAAATCCTTCTCGATCTATGGTGCCCTCCCATCGAACGCCGACTTCGTTTCTCCGACCGAACCGATTCCAGCCCCTGCCTTGTGGTTTCGTCCCCCTCAGGAATCGGCGATCGCGAACCTGCCGGCGAATGACTCCTCGATCGCGGACTGGCTGGCAAAACAACCACCTTCGCGCACAACAAGATTAGTGCAGATCGCGGATGCGCTGTCCCGATCTTCAAGCGAGGTTGCGAAGTTGATTACCGAATTCCAATCGAAGCATCCCAAGGATCCAGGAGCCGATTTGGCCGTGATGTCTTTTGCGATGACGTCGCTCGAACCGAGATTGCCCGAGCCGCTCTTGCCCATCATCGATCGATCGGCGGAATCGCTCTATAGAGTCCATCAAGATCCATTCTTGCTATATGTTCGAGGGTTGGTTCAAGAAGCCCAAGGAAACGAGGCTGCATCGCAAGCGATGATGCGGCAAGCCAACCAAGCTGGCTTTGTTTCGATGCGTATGTTGAGGACTCCCTTCGAACGCGCAGTTGCAGACAAGAACAAGGCGCTGGCGATGGCGGCGCTGAAAGAGATCGCTGCGTATTGGTCGATAGCGGATATAGAACAGTCCCCAACTGCCGAATCGCAATTTCGCGATGCATGGAATGTTGCAAACGACCGCGCACGAGGAGTGAATAGCGACCTCGTTCAGCGCGATGCAATCAGCGGTGGCCTAGGACGCCGCAATCCAGGCAACCGTCCCGAATCAAGCCCGCTGGGTAACATGGCGCCGCGTGGGCTCCAACCTGGCCCAGGCCGAACGGATCCCAATCCGCCCCCCGGTTTTCCAACCGGACCCAATCGCGACCAAGTCCGCCCGGGTGGTTTTCCTCCAAGTGCGCAAGGCCCCAACTTCGGTCCACCTCCTGGTTCAGGAAGCGTTGAGGGCAACGTCCGCTTTCTTTTGAAATCGAAATCGGCGCTTGATGCAGGAGCGATTCTAGAAAAGCTCAAGCAGCGGCTCAAAACGGGGAACTTCCAAATGTCCACTTCGGGAAACAATGCAACGATTACGCTTGGATTCTCAGGACCGCTTGACGAGGCGCTCCGAGCAATCGATTTTGGAACCGTCGTTCAAAAGGACGAAGTTAATCGCAGTATCACCATTGAATTGCCCTAGCTTTTTAAACCTGCCAAATCCTTTGCGAACAGCGATGCGTCAACAAACGCACGTGCAAGCGTGGAATCGTCATGAATAAACGCTGAGCATCGGTGTCCCTCCCATCACGTCAACATCGCAGTATTCGTGATGGACGCAATGGTTCATCATACGTCGCACGATTACCAAGTTTATCCCTTATGAAGCCATCAACACGGGTCAAGATCTGTTGCATCGCATCGATCGAAGAAGCGAGAACCGCGGTTGCCATGGGGGCATCGGCGCTCGGGTTGGTGGCCGCGATGCCCAGTGGCCCTGGGGTGATCCCTGAGGCAACGATTGCCGAGATCGCAAAACAGATACCACCACCGATCGCAACGTTTCTGCTGACGAGTGAAGTCACCGTCGATGGCATCGTGGCACAGCAGAGAACGTGCGGCACCAATACGATACAACTATGCGACTATGTGGAGCCATCGGTCTATCGTGAACTGCGTCGTGAATTGCCAGGGATTGCAATCGTGCAAGTCATTCACGTCACCGGTCCGGGAGCGATCGAAATCGCCGTGAATGCCGAGGCGAACGTTCACGCTTTGCTCTTGGATTCCGGAAACACGTCGCTACCCGTCAAACGACTGGGAGGAACGGGCCAGCAGCATGACTGGTCGGTCAGTCGACGCATTCGCGAAACGGTGCGTGTTCCGGTCTTTCTCGCTGGCGGATTGAATGCTGCGAATATTGTCGAGGCAGTCGCTTGCGTCGAGCCGTTTGGGGTCGATGTGTGCACCGGAGTTCGCATCGATGGAAGGCTATCGAAAGAAAAGCTGCATGGCTTCTTTGGTGCTCTATCTCGCGCGGAGTAGAGTCGAATGCTTTACCAGGCGTCTTGTTCCTCGTCGTTGTTTGGGCCCAGTTTGCCTCGAGCTTGATTTAGCAATGCTTCGCTGGAGTACAACTGGCCTCGCGTCGCCACCCATTGGACCTTGCGAGTGTTGCGAATGTTTTCTAGCGGAGTGCCTTCGACGACCAACAAGTCGGCGATTTTTCCAGGCTCGATCGAGCCATGATCGGCATCGATCTTGAGCGCCCGAGCGCCGTGAATCGTGCCGATCCGGATCGCGTCCGCGGCTGGAATACCGCCTCGCACAAACGCATCCAACTCGCGATGGGCACCGAAGCCGGGCAAGTAGTTGCCATTGCTG
>JBKCUI010000045.1:0-11241 GCA_046318495.1 Pirellula sp.
GGTAGGCGTTGAGGAGTCCGCTTTATCGGCTGGAGGATTCAAGTCGTTCCTCCAGGAGCACAATCTGGGATTCGACCAAACGAACTCGTCGGTCGGCAGGGATGGAATCAATCGACGTGCGTTTGCCACTGGGCCAATGGATCTCCAGGCGGTCGATGGTTGCATGGCGACCGAGACCCAGGAAGATCCACGGTTCGTTGCTGCATTCAAAGCCATTGCCTGCCAGCCGCTGATGACGCCAGGATTCTTCCCCGCAATGGACTTCGATCACGGTTCCGATGGCATCGCGCTCCGATTCGGTTCCGACCAACTCCAGCATCAGCCAATGCCCATCGCTTTGCGATTCGTTCTTCAAGATGCTCAACGGTTGGTCGAGATGGGTAACGATCCAATCGAGTTTTCCATCGCGATTGAAATCCCAGGCTCCCAGGGAACGGGATAGCGATGGTTTCGAAAAGAAGTCCCCGTAGGATTCGGTGGATTGCTCCACAAAAGCCCCGTCGCGTTGCAAAAAGACTTGGGGAAGCATTTCGTAGGGTTGGCCTTTGGAGCGGTAGTCATCGACGTGTCCATTGACGATGAACATGTCCATCCAACCGTCCAGATCGAGGTCCATGAGGTGTGTCCCGAATCCGAGCGTCTTCTTTTTGGGATCGATAAGCCGGTAACGGCGCGAGCCATCTTGATAGAAGTGATTCGCGTTTTGCAGATAGAGGGCGTTGTACTCGTCGATGAAGTTCGTCACGAACAAGTCGAGGGTTCCATTGCGGTCCACGTCGGCGCATCCGACGCCCATGCTGGCTTGCGGTTTGCCTTGATTGTCCACCGCGCAACCTCGCCGAACGGCTTCGTCGGCCAGCATGGTTCGGTTCGCTCGCGCGGGGTCAGGAGCGCTGATGAGCAAGTTATTGGCGGACATGTCGTTGGCGATGTAGATGTCGTTGCCGTGCTGTTCATCCAAGTTGCCGACGATGATTCCCAGTCCGCGGCCATCGGCCAAGTCGAGTCCCCAGGCAGCGTTGGCCATTTCGAAACCACCGCTGCCATCCGACAAGTAGATGTAATCGCGCGATGGGGGGAACTCGGTGGGCCGACAAACTTGCGGAAGCCTGTCCTTGCCCACGCACAGATGGGTGATGACATCGATCCCCGACGAGTAATTGATTTCGATCAGGTCGGGCAGATGATCGCCATTGACATCCGCAATGGCTCCGCTGACGCTCCAAACCGGATTCTTCTCAATGTCTCGGTGCATCCCCGGGACATCGATTTGTTCAAAGGTTCCATCGCCTTGATTGCGGAGCAAACGGTTTTGGCCGAAGTTCAAGAGGAACAGATCCGGAAAGCCGTCTTGATCCCAATCCCCGACTGCTGCTCCTTGACCGTATGCGAAGTTTTGAACGTGGGCGGAGCGAGCCACGTCGACCATCTGTTGTCCGCCGCGGTTCGCAAAGAGCACCGAAGGTTGGTTGGTGTACGGGATACGCGGGTCGCCGCCTCCTTGGAGTACCACGAGATCGGGCCATCCATCGCGATCGTAATCCAGAACGCTGGCTCCAGCACCATTGCTTTGGTAAGTCTGCATGCCGAGGATCGTTTTGTCGTCGCCGTTGTCGTATTGGAATTTGGCTCCGAGGGATGGCGCGACATCGGTCCAACGGAGCGTGGCAGCCACCGAGCCGGCAGCGGTGAATCGGGAGGAATTCGGTTCCGTCGTTGGCGTGCGATCGGCGCTGCGACCGGCAAGTGCGCTAAAGTCCGGTCGTGCCAAATCGCGGCTGTTCCATGCGAGTCCACTGATTAACGTTGGGGGCGATTTGGACTCGGCCAGTTTGGCCCGTTGCGACTGCCAGCTCTGGATCTTGGCTTTGTCGTTACCGTTGGATTGCTCGCACCATTCGCGCCAAGCGAGGGCTTCGATGACGCGTCCATGTTGTTGCAAGCGATCGGCGACTTGTAGCATCCACTCGGGTTTGCGATGGCCATCGCGTGTGTAGTTCACATTGCGATTGGTCAATTGGATGGCTTGAAACATTTGTTCCGCAGCGCGGGCATCCTGCTGCTGGCCGTTGGCTGCGAGGCATGCTGCGAGGGGGCCGATGGCGAGAAAATCGAACGGGTCCAGTTCGACGCTGCGGGTCAGGCAATAGATCGCTTCGGAGTATTGCTCGCGATGTTGGCACCAAAGGCCCAGGACACGCCAGAACGCGGGGAGCGATTCCACGGCGGGGCGCGGAGCTCGGGCTAACCAATCGGGCAACGCGTCGAAGTTCTCTTGATCGACCAATGCGACCCCGAGACCGACGTGAATGGCGGCGGAAGCCGTATTGGATTGGAGAGCTTCGCGAAAGAGCGTCTCAGCTTGTTGGGGTTGTTTTTCGTAGAGCGCACTGAAGCCAAGCGAACCGAGCAAAGAAGGGGATTTGGGGGATTGTTGGAGGCGTTCTCGAATGGGGCCTTCGCTTTGCACCGGTTTCGCAGTGTCGATGGCGAGGATCAGATTGGTGATGTCGGACTGACCCGTAGCCACGAGTCGCTGCATGATTTGCGAAGCTTCGAAACGACGGCCTTGCAAATCGAGATTGGCCGCGAGTCCCTTGAGCGATTCGATGTCATTGGGGACTTTGGCAAGCAGGGCATGGGAGCGACGTTCGCATTCTTCTAGCTTCGAGGCTCGGAAGCACCACTGGATGGCATTGCGATGTCCGATGATCCCATACTCTGGATCGGCGAGTGGAATCTGATCCACCATTTGCACGGCTTGATCGAGTTTGTTGCGCTCGTTGAGGACTTGGGCGGCGACGTACAAGGCCCTAGGGTCGTTTGGCGATTGCAGGAGTACTTTTCGACATTCTTCCCAAGCTTCATCGAAGCGATTGCCTTCGAGCAGTTTGAGGGCTCTCAGAGAGGTCGCTCGTTTGGGGGCAACAGACTCGGTCGCCGCGTTTGACTTGGAAGCGGAGGATGCATTGGCCGGCGGCTGCGATGGGGACGAGGGAGCAACCGGGGACCGGTCGGTACAACCGATCGAGGTTGCGACACCGATCCAGGCCAGACGCCATAGAGGTGCGAAGAGAAGGCGTCGACGCATGGGGAGGATTCGAAGTGGGTGATGAGAGGGAGGTGATATCGGCACGCAAACCTTCTCCATTCTTACCAAGCTAGCCGAGTTGGCAACGAAAAATGCGTATTTCCCGTTGGCCATCGGCCAGATCGACCATGTCTACGTCGCACGACCAACCGGCGGCTCGAATCCAATGCAAGAATCGATCCCCGGTGTGCCGCTGGGGTTCGCTGAGCAGTACCAAGCCTCCTGGTTCGAGGACTTGGCGCATGCACGGTTCGAGGATGGGATACAGCGACGGGTTGTAGACGATGTCCGAGCCTAGCAGGAGCGGGTAGCGTCGATTCAGGGATTCGGGGCGCGACCAGTCGAGTTTTCGAACGCAGACGCGCTCGGACACGAATCGAGCGTTGTAGCGGCACATGAGCAAGGCCATGCTCGAGGCATCCGAGATGCAGACGTGGGCTCCGCGCAGGGCGGCTGCGATACCAGCGCGTCCGCTGCCGCCTCCCAGTTCCAAAACGGAGAGGCCGGGCAGATTCGGGATGCGATCCAGGTAGGCATCGAGGCCTTGTGCCGCTCGCCAAGTGGCCGCCCAGAAGGGATCCAGTTCGACGATTCCATCGACGTTGCGAGCGAGGGTGGCTTCCAAGAGCCGATCCGGATCGACGACGCGCGTCCAGGGATACTCCAGCCCGGCGATCGGAGCCGTGACGTGCTCGAGGGTGATGCACCTCGATAATCGCTGCAATAACTTTAGGGAGTGCCGTCGATCGGCATCGCGTTCGACAAGGAGTGTTTCTCGCGCGGAGGGAGCCATCTCACGCGCGTTCTTCCATGTCGCGGATGTAGGCTCGCAATCGCTCGAGTTCGTCTTCGGTGCCTTTGAGTTTCAGCATGTTGGAGACACGCTTTTGGAACTCAAGGCTGTTGACGGGTTTGGACAAGAAGTCGTCGGTTCCAGCTTCGACGGCTCGCTCGATATCTCCCAACTCGCTGAGAGCCGTGACCATCAAGATCATGATCTTGGAGGTATTCGGATCGTTTTTGAGTTTGCGGCAGACCTCGAAGCCGTTGAGTTTCGGCATCATGACGTCGAGGAGGATCAAGTCGGGTTGAAACGACTCGACCTTTTTGAGCGCGTCGGCGCCGTCGACGGCGATCTCGGTATCGCATTCGAACTTGGACAGCAAGGCTTCGAGCAGTTCGCGGTTGGCGACGTTGTCATCCGCGATGAGAATTTTTGGTAGTGCCATCGAGCGATCCTAACTTTCCCATCCTGCGGTCACGAGCCCAGCCGCGGGGACTGGGAATTGATTGGCCATCTCCCGAACTTCATGACGGATACGGCTCAGGGATTCTTCGTTGTCGTGCGATTTCAAGGCTTCTGCGATCCAGTGCCCGATGCGACGGAATTCGTCGGTGCCCATTCCACGCGTGGTGAGTGCGGGGCTGCCGATTCGAATGCCGCTCGGATCCATCGGCTTGCGCGTGTCGAATGGGATCATGTTCATGTTCACGGTGATGCCGCAGTGCTCGAGGGCTTTCTCGGCGATCTTGCCGCCGATACCAAAGCTGGTGACGTCGACGAGGACCAAGTGGTTGTCGGTGCCGCCGCTGATCAAACGCAAGCCTTGTGCGAGGAGGACTTCGGCGAGTGCTTTGCAGTTGGCGATGACTTGTTCGCCGTACTTGCGGAATCCCGGTTGAAGAGCTTCCGCGAAGCAGACGGCTTTGCCGGCGATCACGTGCATGAGCGGGCCACCTTGGATGCCCGGGAAGACCGCGCTGTTGATGGCTTTGGCGTATTCCGATTTGCAAAGGATCAAACCAGCGCGAGGCCCGCGGAGGGTTTTGTGAGTGGTGGTGGTTACAAAGTCGGCGCAGGCGACTGGGGAGTGATGCAAGCCTGCAGCGACGAGCCCCGCGTAGTGGGCCATGTCGACCATGAGTTTGGCTCCAACTTCGCGAGCGATTTCCGCAAAGCGATCGTGGTGGATCTCGCGCGGGTAGGCGCTGGCTCCCGCCACGATGAGTTTGGGTTTGTGTTCGCGGGCCAAGGCTGCGACTTGATCGAAGTCGATGCGATGGTGGACGGGGTCGACCCCATAAGAAAAGAACTTGTAGAGCTTGCCACTGATGTTCAAGTGCATGCCGTGGGTGAGGTGGCCCCCTTGGGCGAGGTCCAGTCCCAACACCGTGTCCCCCGGCTGCAATTGAGACAAGTAGACAGCCGTGTTGGCTTGGGAGCCCGAGTGGGGTTGCACATTGGCGTGTTCGGCACCGAAGAGTTGCTTGGCCCGATCGATCGCGAGGTTCTCGACGACATCGACGAATTCGCATCCGCCATAGTAGCGTTTGCCCGGATAACCTTCGGCGTATTTATTGGTCAGGATGCTCCCGACAGCCTGCATGACCGCAACGCTGGTGTAGTTTTCGCTAGCAATCATTTCCAAGCCTTCATGCTGGCGAACGGCTTCGGATTCGATGGCCGACCAGATGGCTGGGTCTTGGTTTTGCAACGTGGACATCAGGGGGGCACCCTTGCGAGTAGGAAATGGAACGCGCCGAGGCGCTGCGAGGAACCGTGAATCTGCCAGCATTGTTGACCAAGGCCCCCATTGCGTCAATCGATCCGAATGCAGGCCGCTCAGTCCGATTATTCCGGTCGGCCGGTCTGGGAAAAATGCGTGGAAATTTGCACCTCGGTATGCCGATGGGATAGGTGCGGAAATGAGTTGGTTTACGCGGGTCGGGGGATCGCTCAAACGTGGAGCGATGGACCTCGCCAAGTCCCGCAGTTTTCAAGAAAAAGCGGATGTGAACATGAAGGAAAAAGCATCGATCTTGGATCGTCTGGTGCGTGGCGAAGATGGGCCAACGGCAATCGAGTACACCGTGATGCTATCGGTGGTGGTATTGGTGTGCGTGACAGCCCTGGCGAACTTGGGACCGCGATCGGCGGCGCGTTCGAACAATATGGCTCAGCAAACGTCGACGACGCAGCGTTAGTCGAACGCTTGCTCTGGATCGGTTCCAACGGAGTGCTGGGAGTTGGCCGTTTGGGGCCAACGCGATTTAGGGTGGATAGGATCAGCGGGGCTCGGCAAGGTCTCGCTTGGCGTCGGCGATGAATGCATCGCGCAGGCGTTCCCATTCTTGAGCCATTTGCTGTAGGCGATCGGGGTGGGCAGCGGACAAGTCGCGGGTTTCGGTCCGGTCCGTGTTGAGATCGTAGAGTTCCCAAGCTGCATCCTGGCCGGCAGCGACGATCTTGTACGGGCCCTGACGCAAGGCGCGGTTCCCTTCGTGTTGCCACCACAACATGCGTTCTGCGAACGCCTCGTTGGAGTCCTTTGGAGAGTCGACCAGGAGCGACACGAGCGATTGACCAGGCAACGTCGGAGCATTGGGTAACACGGGTTGTTGTCTTGTGGCGTCTGGGATGAACTCCAGAATGGTGGGGACCAAATCGATGGCATGGGCTGGTGCATCGATGGGTTCGGAACGAGGCGAGACGCGTTCGGGCCAATGGACGATACAGGGGGTGGTGATGCCACCTTCATGCACCCATGTCTTGTGCTTGCGAAAGGGCGTGTTGGCGTGGCTGGACCATCCTGGTCCGAGGCATAGGAACGTCGCAGCCGAGCCTGGCGGGGCATCGGCTTGATGGCCATCGCCTCGGACCATGATCTCGGCGCTGGCACCGTTGTCTGACATGAAGATCAAGCAAGTGGAGTCGAGTTGTTGCTGGTCGCGCAGCGTGTCGACGATGCGACCGATCTCGATGTCCATAGCGTGCACCATTGCGGCGTGAATCGCCATCTTGTCGACTTGGAAGGATCGTTGCGACTCGCTGAGTTCGTTCCATGCTTTGGGGAGCGATGATTCTCCGGGACCGAGTGCTTCGAAGGCTTTGGGGAATGCGTAAGGGGGGCCGAGTTCGCGTTCGATGGCTGGAAGCGTCGCCTTGGGAAAGTCCTTTTTCATCCGATCCCAGCGTTGCGAACGGAGTTCATCCCAACCGGCTCTGTATCGATCGCGGTAGAGCGCGATCAGGTCTTGCGGGGCGTGCAGTGGAAAATGCGGGGCGGTGAAGGCCACGTAGGAAAAGAACGGCCGATCGGCGTGCGCTAGAAAATGCTCTTTGAGATGATCGATCGCGTATTGGGCGATGGCGGTGCTGGAGTAGTAGGCGGCGCCGTCGGCCACGGCGGGAAGAGCGCGATCATCGAGGGTGTGCGAACGGGGTTGGAAGTGGCGATCGTGATCTTGCAGGCTGTACGAATGGTCGAACCCTTGTTGGGTCGGCAGCCCATCCACGTGCCACTTGCCTGAGTGGTAGCAACGGTATCCGAGCTCCTGCAAGCGTTGCGGAAGGAGCTTGGCCCACGCAGGGCGTTGGCCACCGCCACCGCTCTTGACGCCGGGAACGGCATCGCGACGGACTTGTTGTGCATAGTAGCCGGTGAGCAACGCGGCCCGGGTCGGCCAGCAGCGGGCCGTGTTGTAGAACTGGCTGACGCGTCGACCTTGTTTTGCCAATCGATCGAGGTTCGGCGTCTGGATCTCGCTGCCGTACGCGCCGACATCGGAATAGCCGAGGTCATCGCACAGAATTATCATGACATTCGGAGGACGGGAGGGCGAAGCATTGCGACTCGGATTCACCGGCTCGGCTCCGACTGCAGCCATCGCGAGCGTCAGCGATCCGAACAGCATTGCGGCAAACAGGGACGGAATGTTCGAAGTGACAAAAGTCATAGGGAATGGCCTGCGAGATGGGGAGGCGATGCTCAGGTGGGGCGGGGCGGGCATCGCCATTGTAATGGGAGCGATGGGCGCGATGAAGAAAACTGTCGGATGCGGGGGGAGGGGAATCAGCGATGGCTGAACTGCATGCAATGGGCAACGGCTGGGATGGCGAGGGAGTTGCCGAGCAAATGCCAAAGGCGACGGGGTGATAAATGGTCCGGCCAAGTGAATGATTCGGGAAAGCCCAATAGGTTGGCGACTTCGCGAGGCGCGAATCGGCGCAGTCCGCCTTGGCATCGAATCACGGACCCCGATCGCACGACGGCTTTGCCATACGAGGAGGCAAAGCATGCTGCGATCGCATCGGGCTGCTCGGGGTCGACCACATCCAGCGCGGAGGCATAGCGCTCCGCAACGACGGGATCGAGCCACAGCCATGGATGCGTATCGCGTTGGATTTCAGGTTGCAAGCATCGCGCTAGCGTCGGACAGGTTCGGTGCAACCATGTGTTCGGATTCGACACTCGCGTTTGGGAATCCACCCAAGCGTCCAACGATTGCGAATCCAAGGTGGCTAGCGTGTAGATGCGGGGGCGAGTGTTGGGCCAGCCGAGTTGCGATGGGCACAGCGCCAAACTGGAGACTCGATAGCCGTGTTGTTCCCACAGTTGGACGCATGCGGCAAACATGGCCGATGATTCAAAGCCCACGACGTTCTCGATCACCAGCGTTTTCGGGCGCACGATTGCGGCCAATTGCATCAATCGTTGGAACGACCGCGTGCGAGGGTCCTCGATGTCGCGTTGGTGTCCGCGACGTGTGAACGGGGTGCATGGAGGGCTTAGCCACCACAGTTCGGCCGCGAGCTCGGCGATCCATTCAACAGGGACGGATTCCAATTCGCGGACGTGATAGGGAGTGGTGAAATTGCATTGGAAGACCGACTGCGCGTCGCGATCGATGTCGAATGCCGCGACGACGTCGAGCCACGGGCAAGCGGCCGACAGACCGCCGATGCCCGCATAGAACTCAATGCTTCGCACGGCATGTGGCTTGGTGTTCGAGCATCGAAGCCACGAGCGCCGTCCAGCCTGTTTGGTGGCTGGCGCCCAGACCACGACCGTCGTCCCCGTGGAAGTACTCGTAGAACAGGATCAAGTCGCGCCAGTTGGGGTCGGTGGCATAGCGGGGGTCGGCTCCATGCACGGCGCGCGCCCCTTGGCTGTTGCGACAGAAGATGCTGACCAGGCGACGTTCGATTTCGTCGGCGACTTGCATCAGATTCATTTGATTGCCGGAGCCGGTCGGGCATTCGATCAAGAACGAATCGCCGTAGTACTCGTAGTATTCGCGAAGGGATTCGACGATCAAGTAATTCAACGGGAACCAAACCGGGCCGCGCCAGTTGCTATTGCCACCGAACATGGCCGTGTTGCTTTCTCCGGGCACGTAGCTGACCGAGCTGGTGCCGCCGTCGTATTCGAAAACAAACGGTTTCTCAAGGTGGATGGCGGACAGGGAGCGAACGCCGTAGCGAGACAAGAATTCGCGTTCATCCAGCATGTACGTGAGGAGTCGGCGCAAGCGATCGGTGGAGGGAATCGCCAAGAGACGCATTCCATCTTTGCCCTCGGCTCCATCCTTTTGTTCCAGGTAGGTCATGTAGGCCGACATTTGCGGCTTGTTCTTGAGGAACCAGTTCATCCGGCGTTTGAAGCCTGGGAGATTCTTGAGAGTCGATTCTCGCAGGATGACATTGGTGCATAGCGGGATCAGACCGACTAGGGATCGGACCTTCATCGCCGTGCTTTTGCCTTCGCGGTAGAGGTGATCGTAGTAGAAGCCGTCGTTGTCTTCCCACAAGCCCGTGCCGTGCAGGGAGTTCATGGCTTCGGAGATGGCCACATAGTGCTCGAAGAATTTGCTGGCCATGTCCGAGTAAGCGGAGCTTTCGTCGGCCAATTCGAGGGCCATTTGCAGCATGCATCCGCAGTAGAAAGCCATCCAAGCGGTCGCGTCGGCTTGATCGAGCGTCGCGCCCCCTGGGAGAGGTGCGCTGCGGTCGAAGACTCCGATGTTGTCGAGGCCCAGAAAGCCGCCGCTGAAGACGTGCTGGCCACGGGTGTCTTTACGGTTGACCCACCACGTGAAATTGAGCAATAGCTTTTGGAACGTCCGAGCCAAGAAATCGCGATCGCCCGACTTTTTGTAGATGTGCCAACATGCCCAAGCATGGACCGGTGGGTTCACATCGTTCAGGGCCCATTCGTAAGCGGGTATTTGTCCGTTGGGGTGCATGTACCATTCGCGCAGGAACAGCTTGAGTTGGCTCTTGGCGAATTCCACATCGATCTGGGCCATGGGGATCATATGAAACGCCAAGTCCCATGCGGCGTACCAGGGGTACTCCCATTTGTCGGGCATGGAAATGACGTCGCGATTGAACAAGTGTTTCCAATCGCTGTTGCGGCCGAGTTGACGCGATTTGGGGAGCGGTCGGCCTTCGGGGTCGCCTTGCATCCAAGCGTCGACCACGTAGTAGTAGAACTGCTTGGTCCAAATCAGGCCGGCATAGGCTTGCCGTGCAACTTGCTTTTCTTCGGAGGATAAGGCTTGGGCGATGGTATTGCCGTAAAACTGGTCGGCTTCGCGTTGCCGCAGGTCAAAGATCGCATCGAATTCCGAGTCGATGGATGCGAGCGGTCGGTACGACTCGGGGGGCGTTTCTCCCACGAGCGGGACGGCATTGGCGGCCGCCTGTTGCCCGAGCCCCGTCAATCTGCATCGGATGACTTTGGGGCGACCTGGGTGCACGATGAGCATCGAGTGGGCGGCGCACTTGGTCCCAAAGTTTCGAGGATTGACTTTGGAGGTGTCCCCTTGGACGACATATTCGTGGAAGGCGTCCTTGAAGAACTTGCCTGCAGACAACGCGCCCGGATGGCGGTCGGTGTTGGTTTCATTTTCAGTGAAGAGCCAGGTGGGAGGATCTTCGCTGGAATCGACGGCGACGCGAAACTCGTAGTGTCCCAGCGATTCGTGGTCGCAAAACACCACACCGTTGGGTTCGGAGGCAGGGCGAGTCAGTCGCAGCCTGGGTTTGGCTTCGCAACCGTCGTGCGTGCATCCCCAGACCCACGTGTTGTGGAACCATAGTTGGGGCAACACATGCAGGACCGCTGGCCGCGATCCTCGGTTGTGGATGGTCAAGCGGACGAGGATGTCATCGGGTCCATTTTTGGCGTATTCGATTTGGCAATCGAAGTAATCGTTGTCGTGAAAGGCCTCGGTGTCCGCGAGTTCGAATTCGGGTTCGAAACGCGAACGCGAGCGATTCGTTTCATTGAGTCGATCGTAGGGAAAGCGAGCGTGGGGGTATTTGTAGAGGCCCTTGGCGTAGCTGCATGTCGGTGTGGCATCGA
>JBKCUI010000046.1:0-3175 GCA_046318495.1 Pirellula sp.
TTTAGATCCAATTCCAGATGGAAAGTATGTGCAATACTTTAGTAATTATTTCGATGTTAAGTCGAATGGTCGAATGATCTACAACGAGAAAAAAGTGGCGGGCTTTTTTACCATTCAGAATAACACTTTGGAAGGAGATGCTGTTTGGTTCAATGCCAAAGGAGACACATTAAAATACGGACGTTTTGAGAAAGGCCTAAAAGTGGGCGATTGGTACATCGAAACGCGCAAAGCTTCTTACACATTAACCAACAAGGATGCAAAAGATTTCATAAACAGAGGCTATCCCGATCAAGATACGACCCGGGAATATGTGCACTTCAAAAGTGGCTTCAAGGATGGAGTTTATAAGTATTTCAATAATTCTAAGAACCCAATAATTGAAGGGTATTACGAGAATAATGAAATGTCTGAAAAATGGATATATCGTGATATATCTTATACAGGGATTGGTAAGAGCAAAAAGCGAAACAGAAACAATGATATAATAACCCTGCAGTATACCTTAACGAATAAAGACACAGTGGTTAAGCAGGCTGTAATTCGTCGTAATTTGATTACTGGGGACGCGTATTCAACCGATGAATATGACTTTAACCCAAAGTATTCTCCAAACGTATCACTTTCCAAATTTTATTCATTTAATTTCCCTAAAGAGTTGGATTTGGAACTAGAGGAGGAGAAATTAAATTCATACGAAGGTGAAGAGTACGAGGATGAGGAATATTATGATGAAGGATATGGCGATTACATGGAAGAAGATTTTTACGAGGAAGAAGAGGAGGACATTTATTACGATTTTAAAAATTATGTCTATGATCCGACTTATGGTAAAAATTTCACTGCAGCCCATTTAATTGACAGTTTAGGAATTAAATTTAATTATGATGGCGTTTATGAAAGGCACTATCCAAATGGTCAATTAATTATCAGATATGAGTTTAAGGACGGGATGTTGTTTGAGGAAGATACCATTTTTTGGGACAATGGCACACCGTTGGATGTCATCCGTTTTGACAGAGATTCGAATCATTATGTGCAGTCTATTTATGATTACAATGGAAAACTCTACAATGAAATTGTGTATGACCAAAAAGGTAAATTTAAACGGGTTGATTTTCAGCCTGAACTTATAAAATACCTTAATATCAGTGGACTAATAGCATCAGATGAACCTGATAGCAGATATTTCTTCTATGACCACATGGATACACTGCAGCATCAGTTAAACGACTCGTTGATTATTTTCCAATCTTGGTTCAAGGAAGATACAAGCAAGCTGTATGTGCGAAATTGTTATCCAGATGAAAGAAAGATTACTTATTCTTCATTCGGTGTAACGGGTGACTCATCGCTTAAAGGAGAAATGCTCTTTGCTGAAAATTATGAAAGTTGGAACGGCACAAAAGAATATCAATTGGGTAATCTTGATTTGCATACAACAACCTCTGCTTCGTTATTGCCATACAGTGATAAGGATTCGATTCCTCAATTGTTAATGAACCAATATGAGGAGGGCTTTGAATTAACTGAGGATTATGTCTTAAAGCAAAATGGCAAGCCTTTCACTGGAGAGTTTAAGTTAGTAACAAATGAAAACGACTTCGAGCTTGTCTCCAACAAAATAATAAGCTTGGTCTTGCCGCGTGCAGCTACCATGACCGAAAAATTATACAAGCAATTAGCCAAATTCAAGAAAAATGGAACGACGAAATGCGAAACCCTATTTGGATCCATTGATGCATCTGAATTCGATGAGGATTTTGCCTCAACTATTTTTGTGAACTTGCTTGGAGGATTCTTAAGTTTTATCGAATATCCTTCTAGCTACGAATGGGAGGAATATGATAACGAAGAACGTTATAAGGAAAAAAATGTAGCACCATTTATGAAAATCGCGAAGGGATCTTTTCGTGACGGTAAGCCACAAGGCGAATGGCAAATAATTGATCAGTTTGGTGATTTGTTATATGAAATGACTTTTGATAAAGGAGAATTAAATGGGAAATTAAAAGAATATGACATTGCGTATCCAAGGGAAGTAAGCGATTACTATGAAGATGAATCACTCCTGGATTCATTACCGAGAAAGGAAACACATTATCTCTACAGCGAAGCGGAATATAAAAATGGCATGGCAAACGGCGATTATTTGCGCTACAATTGGTACGGCGAACTCAATGAACGAATTCCTTTTAAGGATGGTTATGAGAATGGTCCCGCGTTCGAGAGAAATAGCTTGGCTCACACGAATTTAAATTATTTAGATGGTGAGTTGGATGGATACGTAAGGACTTACCTCACGCTTAAAGGTCAAGATTCTGTTTTATTGTACGACCTCAATTTTCAAAACGGCTTGCTACAAGGGGAATCCAAAGCCTATCATATGAGCGGTCGTTTAGCTAAAAAAGGATTCTTCCTCAACGGTGAACCAATCGAAGATTATGAGGCCTATGACACCCTTGGTTTCAAATACCATTATGTGAAATTCCAATATTCTTTTCCTATCGAAGAGAAAATTTGGGAGGAAAATGAATTAAGCGTTCGATATCTTTTTGATTGGAAGGATTCCATTTATTTTCAACCGACTGATATTACTTCAACCCAAAGTCTGGATCGGGTTTTGGCAAATTTAGGATTGGCTGGGGATTATTATGAGAGACCTTATTACGGCAGACCAAGCATCGTTAACAAAGAAGGGATTGATTACCATATCACGAAGTATTATCCGAACGATACGATTGCACGCGATGGTGATATTACGGCGGGTAAAAAAGTAGGATGCTGGAAGTATTATAGTTACGACGGAGAATTTTTATATGAAGCAAATTATTTTGACACAATCATCTCAATCAACGACTCAATTCAATTTAAATCAAAAGGGATTTTAACTGATTACGATAGAAAGGGAAATAAATTGAGTGAAAGTTACATCATTGAGACGTTTGAAAATTACGATTGTTCGCATACAGACCACTACGAGATTCGTCAGTTGATGACTATCTGGCAAGGCAAAGACTCTGTAGACAGAATTAATGGTTATGTCAAAAACTATTATGACAATGGTGTGCTTCAAAACGAAGGGTTGATGAAAAACGGTCTTCCAACGGGTGTTTGGAAATTCTATGATCCATTTGGAAAACTCAATCAAGTAGGACGTTACACCTCGGGTAAA
>JBKCUI010000047.1:0-25362 GCA_046318495.1 Pirellula sp.
GTCGAAGATCGTATTAGAGCCGATGGCTTTCAAGAACCGGGAGGGCGAGGCTCCTGCCGAGCCTTCCACGGCGCTGCCATGATAGACGGCCATAAATATTCAGCGTTGTAGGGTTCGGACGGAGCCTCACCCTCCCGGGGGTGCGTTCGCGGTTTGGCCATGATGAACGGCCATGAGGGTTTTGGCGTTGTTGGGTTCGGACGGAGCCTCACCCTCCCGGGGTGCGTTCGCGGCTTGGCCATGATGAACGGCCATGAGGGTTTTGGCGTTGTAGGGTTCGGCAGGAGCCTCACCCTCCCGGGGGTGCGTTCGCGGCTTGGCCATGATGAACGGCCATAAGGGTTTTGGCGTTGTAGGGTTCGGACGGAGCCTCAACGTCCCGGGGGATGGGGGCGTGCTTGGGCTATTGGTGCCGTGTCGGCGGCCAGGAGTGGACAGCCGGTTAATCGAGGCTTGTGCCTATGGAGCAAAGGAGAGGTTGATGGCTTCCGCAATGGTCTTTTTGCCGAGCGGTTGCTTGTCGTCGAAGGGACCGTCGGCACTGCCGCTCGGCCAATCTTTCGGGTCCGCGTACTGCTCTTGGTCGCCGTACTCGCGTTGCAAGCGACGCAACTCGGCTTGCAAGGCAGCGAACCGCTCCTGAGTCTGTGGGTCCGATGCGGTCGATGGATCGAACAAGAGATTCCGCTGCTCTGTAGGGTCGTTCTGCAAATCAAACATCTCATACGCATCTTTGCGCCAGTAATAGATCAATTTATGCGTCGCCGTTCTCACACCATAATGGGCTCGTGTGTTGTGATGCCCGGGATCGTGATAGTATCGATAGTACACCGAAGTCCTCCAGTCCAAGGGCCGCTCGCCCTTGAGCCAAGGCACCACGCTTTGGCCTTGCATCGACTCAGGGACCTTTTCGCCGGCTAGAGCCAACATCGTCGGGGCGAAGTCGATGTTTGCCACCATGCCTTCGGGGGTGCTTCCCGGTCGAACACCCGGTCCTCGCACGATGAAGGGGATCTTCAATCCTGGCTCGTACATGAAGCGTTTGTCGTACATCCCGAGATCGCCCAAATACCAACCGTTGTCGGCCGAGTACATGACAATCGTATTCTTGGCCAAGCCAGACTTGTCGAGATAGTCCAGGATTTGTCCGACGCTGTCGTCGACTCCTTGCACGCACGCTAAGTAGTCCTGCATGTACCGCTGATACTTCCATCGCACCAGTTCTTTGCCCTCCAAGGTGCGTCCGTCGACGGTCACTGTGACGGGCTTTTCGTTGAGCCATGCATTGCGAGCAGGCCCCTTCAATTCGGACGGCGGATCAAGCTTTAGATCGCGGCGCGTCAGATCGCGAGCGATGGTTTGTTCGTTTTCAGGAAGCGCGGTGGGACGCGTGGCGTAATCGTCCCAAAGGGTTTCCGGTTCAGGAAAGGTGCGATCGCGAAACGCGGCTTTTTGTTTGAGGTCCGGTTCCCAGCCGCGATGGGGGGCTTTGTGATGCAGCATCAACAAGAACGGTTGGTCTTTGGGCCGCGACTCGAGAAACTCGATCCCGAGTTGGGTCGTTACTTCGGTGCAGTGACCTGTTAAGGTCAGTTTGTGGCCGGGGACCAAAAAAACCGGGTCCCAGTAGGCGCCTTGGCCGGGCAACACGATCCAGCGATCGAAGCCGGTGGGATCGGATCCCAAGTGCCATTTGCCGATCATCCCCGTGTGGTATCCGGCGGATTGCAGTCGCTTGGCCACATGGTCACGCTCCCCTTCGAAGCGATTGAACACCGGGACGCCATTGCGATGCGAGTACTGACCTGTGAGCAGCGTTGCACGGCTGGGGGTGCAGATCGAGTTGGTGACAAAGGCGTTGACGAAGCGGGCTCCTTCGCGAGCCAAGCGATCCAGGTGAGGTGTTTGGTTGACGCGTGAACCGTAAGCCGAGATCGCGTGCTGGGCATGATCATCGGAGAAGATGAACAAGATATTGGGGCGTTCATCGGCTCGCGCAGTCGGGGCTGCGTGCGATGCAAGGATCCAAAGTGCGCCTAGAACGAGCGGGCCGAATCCAAAAAATGGTCGCGGTGAACGGGACAATGAAGTAGCGCAAAGTGAGTTCATGGTCGGTCGGCGGGAAAGGTGAAGCGGAGGGCGAGCATCGATGGTTGTTACATTAGCAAAGATTGGATGGCCGTGCGCGCGATCGCAAGGCGCTGCGGGCGGGACGCCCGCGTTCCCGTCCAATCCTAGCGGCAGGCCGTGAGGCGTTTACTGCGTTTCTTTTCCTAGCGGTAGGCCGTAAGGCCTCCGGTGTAGCGATGAGTGCCTTGATGATGATATGCCACCGTGTCACCGAACGGCTTGCGCCGTACCGCGATGCATGGCAGTCGCACTGCGCGCGGGGCGATGGCAAGGGGGCGCTTTGGTTTTCGTCCAAACGATCACATTCCGGTGCGGAACGAATGCGCCGAAGTTGCTTCATCCGTTTTTGTGCGGTGCGCGTTCAACCCAACCCGCCCGAGCCTCCAATCGATGCGCATCCAGTGCGTCTGCGGCGGTGTATTCCGGTCGCCAATATTCTGGATATGAAGGTCCAGAAAAACCCGTGGATGCAGCGGTTTCGATTGGATTTCTTGAAGCTTGTTTGAAGATGGACGAAGGTTGTTTCGCTAGGTTGTCGGTGTACGGATACGTCAGTAAAATCGCGCGGTCGGATCGCAAAGCAGACGCAACGAGCAGGCAAGCTCCGCTTCTCCGGGAAGTGTCTATGAACCCATCCGTGCGGTTTCAACCAAGTGCAAGATGAAAGGGTATTGCATGATGTCCAGAGGCGATCACCGAACCAACCAGGCGCGAACGCGTTTATCGTTTCGTACGCGGCACAAAGTTCGACGAGCGAGACGCAAGTTGGTGGTGGAGTTGCTCGAGACACGATTGCCGTTGGCATCGGATGCAAGTTCGTTCGCATCCTCTACGGGGCAAGAAGACTGGTTGCACGGTCTCCCGTTGGGGACATCCTTGCAAGAAACGGATGCATTGGGCACTGGGGACAAGTCCTCGGGGTTCATCAGCCTCAATACTGCGCCGGCGAATTTCTCCGCTCCGGTCGCGTATCCCACGTCGGGTGCGCTGTATGGCCTGGCGTCGGGGGACTTTAACGCCGATGGCATGATCGACTTGGTTGCTGGGAATTACGATCAAGGAAGACTTGACGTGTTTCTCGGGCGGGGTGGTGGTGCTTTTCAAGCCGCAGTGGGTTATGCGGTCGGTGGGGCTCCGAATTCCGTCACCGTTGCGGATATCGATTCGGATGGAAAACTGGATCTAGCCACGGGGAACTACACGGGACGGCAAATTGCCATTTTGTTTGGAAACGGAGATGGCACCT
This sequence comes from Pirellula sp., assembly GCA_046318495.1. Lineage (GTDB taxonomy): Bacteria > Planctomycetota > Planctomycetia > Pirellulales > Pirellulaceae > JBKCUI01. The sequence continues at coordinate 3,377 of JBKCUI010000047.1, forward strand.
TCTCCAACTTGATGAGTTGGAATCTTAGTCGGTTGCCAGTCGAAATTGGTGTCACCGATATAGACCGCGACAACAAACCGGATCTGGTTTCGGCCAACTACTCGCACTCTGCGGGCACCATTTCCGTTTTGAGAGGACTCGGCAATCGCAGTTTTGCCCCGATCGCTGAGTATCTGTCTGGGAACGGAACGACCGGAGTGGCCATCGCGGATTTCAATAACGACTCCTGGCCGGACGTGGTATCGTCGGACTATCAGGACGGAACGATCAGTATTCTCTTCAACAACGGCAGTGGTGGCCTGGGCGGCCGCGTTGCCTATGCTTCAGGAAGCCTTCCGACATGGCCTCTCAGCGCCGACGTGAATGCTGACGGTAAAGTAGATGTTATCCTTGGCAATCAAGCTTCGCAGGATTTAGCGATCTTCCTCGGAAATGGCAATGGAACGCTGCAGACTCCGATCAAAATCCCGACTGCTGGAGGCATAAGCTTTAGTCGTCTTGGAGATTTCAACAACGACAACATCACCGATTTGGTTGCTTCGATTCCTTCATTGAACTCCATCGCGATTTTCACGGGTCAGGCAAATGGGTCCTGGTCGACGCCAACATATCTTCCTGTCGGAGCGAATCCGATTGGCCTTGTAGCGACCGACCTGGATGGAAATGGAACGCCCGATCTTGCCACTGCCAATTATGTAGATAGAAGTGTCAGCATCCTTCGCAATCTCGCGCCTGCAGCCAATCCGCATTTGTCGTTGAGTATCCCGAGCGCGGCGATGCAAGGAACACCTTTGACCGTCACTGTTACGGCGCGTGATTCCAGCGGTCAGATCGCCAGCAACTTCACTGGCACGGTACGGTTCAAGAGCAGCGACCGGCTGGCTCAGCTTCCCGCCGAATACAGCTTCACCGCAGCCGATCAAGGGGTGAAGACGTTCCAAGTCACGTTTCAATCGCTCGGCGAGCGAACGCTTTCGGCTGGTTTGTCCAATCAGACTTCGATCGTGGCTGGAGCCAGCGTGCAGGTGGTAAGTCCTTTCACAGCTCGAGCCGGTGGACCATACCGCGTTGCTGAGGATTCTCAGTTGATTTTGCGGGGTAGTGTGGAAGGTCGGCCGAGTTCCAGCGTTACCTTCACGTGGGACTTGGATGGGGACGGCGTGTTTGGCGAGACGGGCAGTGGTGCGACGCGCGGAAACGAAACCTCTCCCACGCCAACGTATGTGTCTCCATCGATTGCGAGCGATCGGGTTGAAACCGTTCGTTTGCGAGTTCTCGATTCCGCCGGATTTGTTGCGGAATCGGATGCAACGATTCAACTGGTTAACACATCCAGCCTCGACACGCCGATTCCGACAGGCGACGAGTTTCGAGCATCGCAGGCGGTTTGGCCGAATACTCGGATCGTATGGGAGACGACAAAGATCAGTGCCAATAGCGCTGGTCGTAAGGTAGCGACGTGGGCGTACGATTACTCAGGTGGGCAGCCCTTTCCCGGGATTCACGCCCGCGTCTTCGACAGCGCTACGACTCCAGTCACGGGGGATATTCGTGTTCAGCAGGCTTCCGGCATCGATAGCAGTGCAGCACAGGATGTAGCTATTCTGGAGGATGGGAAGTTTGCAGTTGTATGGCAGCGCTGGGGGGGCGACGGCGAAGGTTGGGGTATCCGAGGTCGTATCTTCAATTCCGACGGCTCCCCGCGCACGGGTGAGTTTCTGGTGAACACCGCGATTCAACAGAACTTTCAATCCGGTGCAACCGTTAGCGCGCTAGGAAGCGACCGATTCGTGATTACTTGGCAAGATCCGAATACCTGGATTGATGGTTCAGGCAACAGCCTGCTCGGGAAGGTGATTGGAATCAATGGTGAAGTCTATGTTTCCGATCGTGTCTTGAACGATATCACCGTGGGCGATCAATGGGTGCGGTCGACGAGCGCAACGTCCGACGGCGGGTTTTTGATGCTATACACTAGCTACAACAACAGCACTGGGTTGTACGATGTGTACGTTCGGAAGTTTGGAGCAGACGGTAATGCATCCGGACCATCGCAGCGAGTAAGCCCGATTCAGGATCGGCATCAGTATGCCGCGGGAATCGGCGTTGCCCCAGATGGGACCTATTTGGTTGCATGGCAAATCGAATCGGCGGATACGCAGCAGGATGTTTACACGGCGCGATTTGCAGCAGACGGAACACCGTTGGGCGGTGCATCCCGAGTCAACACATTCCTGGCTGGGAATCAAGTCAATGGAGACGTAGCCGTTGATGCCACCGGAGAATTCGTTGTCTCGTGGGACAGTGAAAACCAAGATGGTAGCTTGCAAGGAGTTTATGCGCGTCGAATCGATCGTCACGGGGCGGCGATCGGCGCGGAGTTTCGCGTGAACTCCTACACCAACGATGCCCAATGGGGTTCCTCGGTGGATTTTGGCGCTCCGGGCGAATTGGTTTTTTCTTGGAAGAGCGAAGGTCAGTTCAGCGGTTATTCCGCAGCGGTCATGCGGACCTTTGAGTTGGGCTCACGCAATCTGCCTCCCGAGGCGGTTGCGGGTGGTCCGTATGCGGTCACCGAAGGCAATGCGTTGTCTTTCTCTGCGGCGCTTTCGTCCGATCCGAACGGCGATGCGTTGGCGTACAGTTGGGACATCAACGGTGACGGCGTATTCGGGGATGCGACGGGCGTCGCGCCCAGTTTGGATTGGTCGCAGCTCCGCGCTCTGGGGATCGACGGACCCTCAACGGTTTCCGTGCGGGTTCAGGTCACCGATGGGGTGAATCCACCTGTCTCAAGTTCCGCAGCCACGCTCAGCGTCACCAATCGTCCTCCCACCATCGCGCTGTCCGGCGCTGGGTCGGTGGATGAGGGGGCGAGTTATTCGCTCACGCTGGGGCCGGTGAACGATCCAGGGTTGGATACGGTTTCGCAAGCGACGGTGCGGTGGGGCGATAGCACCAGTACATCCGTCTCGAATCTTGGGGTGGTGACGCATGTCTACCAAGACGGTCGCATTGGAGCGGGCTCGCCCGGTTCAGTCACCTTCACCGAGATTGCCGATGCCGACACCATGGTCAACGACGCATCGGGTTTTGGTGGGCCGAATGTGCCTCATGGTAGTCGATCGACGCTTTGGGCTACCAATTGGTTCAATCCTGGTGCGGGCGGTTCGCTGGCATCCTACCCGCTCTTCAAGTTTGACTTGAACGAAATCGGTTTAACAGAAGCCCAAGGCGATGCGACGTTTCGGGTCTATTTGCTCGGTCCTGCGACCAGCGCCCATCACTTTTTCAATCCGCGGCGCGTCGACCTATACCAGATCACTTCGCCTTGGGATGAAGCAACCACGACTTATGCGACGCGTCCTTCGGCGAGTTATCTCCATTCGCAAAACATCGTTCACTATGGAAACAACCGGTGGATTGAATGGACCGTTCCAAGATCGGTGATCCAAGGATGGTTGGATCGGCCGGAGACTAACCACGGATTGATGTTGGTGAATGAGTTGCCCGACTCGTTCTTTTACGACTTGGTATTCGCCTCTCGCGAGTACGGACAAGGTCTGGAGCCGCAACTGGTGTTTCAAGCGGCTGGCCCGAATCGCATTCAAGTCGATCTGACCGACGAAGACGGATTCTATCGATCGGTAGGCAGTTTACCCGTTGTTGTCAACAACGTTGCTCCCGTCGGTGCTGCGATCGGGCCGGTCCAAGTCGTTCCGTACCAGCCCTTCTCGCTGCAATTGACCGCCAGCGATCCGTCACCGGTAGACCAAGCTGCGGGATTCCGGTTCGATATCGATTGGGATAACAACGGCTCCTTCGATCAGAGTCTTTCTCAAGCCGCAAGCGGAGCGACCGTTTCGAATTCGTTTAATGCGCTCGGGGCGCGCGTGGTCCGCATTCGAGTCACCGATAAAGATGGAGGTTGGAGCGAGTTTCAACATACGATCCAAGTCCGTCCGTTCTACTTGGACGGCGAACTGTTCATCGGCGGATCGGATGGCAACGACACGATTGTCGTGCGTCAGGGAAGCGCGTCCAACACGCTGTCTGCCGTTCGCAATGGAGTAACCATCGGTACTTTCTCTACCCAAGGCGTCCGCATCTTTGCGGGACCGGGCGTCGATTCGGTGACGGTGGAAGGCAACCTTCAGGGCAACATCCTCACCGTCGATCCGAATCGCATCGTTTCCGATAGCATGACCACGATAGGAGTCGACGTAGAGTCGTGGATTGCGAGCGGGCAAGCTGGTGACGACATCATTACCGTTCGAGGAGGCGTTGGCGAGGTCGATGGAGGACCGGGCAGCGATACGTTGATTTCAGCGTTGGTTGGCGACGCGCTCTGGGATGTATCGAGCATTGGAGGTGGGCAACTGACTGCGTCTTCGGATCGTTATGTCTTTCGCGGTGTGGAGAATTTGCAAGGAGGCAACGGCAATGACACGTTTGCATTCCGAGACGGTCAACGCATTTCGGGGAGAGTGCAAGGAGGGGCTGGAACGAATCGACTCGACTACAGCGGCTACAGCGCGCCGATCACAGTGAATCTGGCATCCAGCACAGCCTCGCAAACCTTCGGCTTCGACAACATCCAATCATTTCGAGGTGGGGCGTCTGTCGATTCCTTCTTCGGTCCGAACGTCGGTAGCAAGTGGTCGATCGAATCCAATGCGCTCACCGTTCTCAACCAAACCCATTCGATCGAGGGGTTCGAAGTCCTCAACGGCGGTTCCGCTAGCGATGAATTCGAGATCCTCGCGGCGGTTTCCAGCGGGCCGCGGGTGCTAGGAGGCATCGGCGTGGACACATTGAGCTTTAGCCAAAGAGCGGACGATATCGTCGTCGATCGTCAACTGCGAACCGCCACGAGCCTTGCGGGATTCGACAACATCGAGAATTTCACGGGTGGTACGGGGCGCGACACGTGGATCGGGTTGAACACGGCGACGGCATGGACGCTTGCGGCATCGGGCGTTGCGTCGATACCGGGGACGAATTTGCTCGGCTTTGAGCGACTCGTGGGGGGTACCGGAGCCGATACGTTCCAGGTTACCTCGGGTGGGGTGCAAACCGAGATCGATGCGGGTGCTGGCAGTGACTGGATCATCGCGCCCAATGTTGCGAACGAATGGACGATCGATGGAATAGGTAGCGGGCGCATTCAGAACGGCGTGTCTTTCACGCAGGTCGAGAATTTGCGCGGTGGAACGTCGACCGATCGATGGAGTATCAGCAGCAGCGGTGGCGGGATCGCTTCGATCGATGGAAGTTCGGGGAACGACACGCTCGATTATTCGAGCTGGACCACACCGTTGGAGTTTCAGTTGGCAATTCGGACTGCCAATGGTGTTCAGCAGTTCAACTCGATTGAATCGATTCGCGGAGGGAGTGCCATCGACAGTGCATTCGGCCCGAACGCCGCGACGCAGTATACGGTCAACGGACCCGATGCCGTGTTGACCTCCGGGGTTCAATTTACCTCTGTCGAGCGATGGGCGGCCGGTGCCGGCAACGATGTTTTCACGTTGTCTACAGGCAGCGCTCGGATCACCGGTTGGATCGATGCGGGAGCTGGAGCCGACACGTTGAATGGTTTCAATACGGCGTCGGAGTGGAGGTTGACTGGATTGCAGTCGGGCACGCTCAACGGAACCAATGCGTTCCAGCGCATGGAGAACCTTAATGGCAACGCCGCTGCCGATCAGTTCCTGGTTTTCCCCTCTGCAAGTAGTTTTGGCGTGATCCATGGAGGATCGGGCAACGACACCTTGGACTATGCGGCTTACGGGTCAACGGTTTCTGTGGGAGTTTCTCCCGCGGTTGCACCGGGGATGGCTAGCTTTACGGCGATTGAAACGGTGATTGGTTCTGGCGTGGCGGATTCGATCGTTGGTCCCAATACCGCAACGGCATGGAGTATTTCAGGGCCGGATGCAGGTCGTGTCGGAGCGCTGAACTTCTCTTCGTTTGAGAACCTATTGGGTGGTTCAGCGGCGGATACGTTTCAGTGGACGTCGGCGACCGCAGCTCTTTCCGGACAGGTTTTGGGGGGGCTGGGGGTCGATCAAGTCACCGGGTTTGGCATGGACAACACATGGTCTTTGGACGCGCCGAACTCCGGTAACCTCAATAGTCGTTTCGCCTTCTCGGGTATCGAGAATTTGCTCGGTGGCGCGCTCAATGACACATATCAGATGAAACCGCTGGCGAGCGGGTTCGGAACGATCAACGGAGCAAGTGGCAGCGACGTCATCGATTACTCCACGTACGGTGCAGCGATATCGATCGGATTAACGCCGGCAGTAGCTCCTGGAATGACGAGCTATACAGGCATCGAAACGCTGATCGGCTCCGCGCTGCAAGATTCGATTCAAGGCCCGAATACCGCAACGACGTGGACGCTGTCGGGACCCGATGCTGGGCGAATCGGCACAATCCACTTCGCATCCTTTGAGAATCTCATCGGGGGCTCGGGAGCCGATACCTTCCAATGGACAACTTCCTCGGCATCGTTGACCGGAACGGCGATCGGCGGTTTGGGAGTAGATCAAGTGACGGCCTTTGCGATGGATAACACGTGGTCTTTGCAAGGCGCTCAGGCTGGTAATCTGAACAGTCGGTTTGCGTTCTCGGGAATCGAGAACTTGCTAGGTGGTGGGCTATCGGATGCGTTCGTGATGGCTCCAACGGCTGGAGGCTTCGGAACCGTAAACGGAGGTGCCGGAACGGACACTGTCGATTACTCTGCGTACGGTTCGGCCATTTCCGTCTCGCTGGCGAGCAATGCATCCACGGGAATCGGACTGGTTCAGGGCATCGAGCGTTGGAACGGTTCGACGTTCCAAGACCGTTTCACAGGACCCAACACGGCATCGGTTTGGTCCATCTCCGGGGATCGCGCAGGCCGAGTCGGCACGGTCGACTTCGTGTCTTTTGAAGAGATCCAGGGTGGTTCGAGCAGTGATTCGTTCTCGTTCACCGCGTCCACCAGCCGCATTCCATCCGTTTCGGGTGGAGCGGGTACCGACACGCTGGTCGGATTCTTGCAACAGAACAACTGGTCCGTGACGGACGTTGGCGCGGGCACTCTCAATGGGGATTCACAATTCGCCGAATTCGAGAATCTCACGGGTGGCGGTGCCGAGGATCGATTCGCCGTGGGAGTCAATGGTCGTGTTCCTGGAACGCTGAGCGGCGGGGCTGGCAGCAACACGCTCAGTTATGCTGCATGGATCTTGCCGGTGCAGATCAATCAGGTGGCTGGAGTCGCTACGAGCATCGGGGTACTCGCGAGCAACTTTGCGATTCTGATCGGCGGGTCTGGAAACGATGTGATCAGCGCCTTTTCGTCGCTTTCGTCCGTGTTGATCGGCAATGCTGGCGATGACACGTTGACCGGCTCGTTGAATCGAGACATTTTGATCGGAGGTGTCGGTGCTGACATCCTTCGAGGTCTGGGCGCCGATGACATTCTTCTAGGTGGTTGGAGCAGCTTGGACAATGAGTCCTCGGCATTGCAGTCGTTGATAGCGGAATGGAATAGCGCACGCTCGGTCACCGATCGCATCAACAACATTCGAGGTAACATCATCACGGGGGCGCCTTTGAATGCTGGGGTTTACTTGACGCAAGCACCGGGCAGCAGCACGGTCTTCGATGACGAGTCCATCGATGCGTTGTTTGGAAGCACGGGTAACGATTGGTTCCTGGCCTCTGTGGACGATGTGCTTTCGGATCGATTGCTAACGGAGGTATGGGACGAATTGGTTTAGTCCCCGGATGAGCCGAGCGATGGGAGGTGTTGCTGGCGAGACCGGACGGCTTATGCCGTACGGTAAAGAAGGAGAGCGCGATGCGGGCGGGACGCCCGCGCTCCCGTCCGAATCCTAGCGGTAGGCCGTGAGGCCTCCGGTGTGGCGTTAAGGGACTCGATGACGTGTTGCCACCGTGTCACCGGACAGCTTACGCCGTACCGCTAAGAAAGAGCCGCCTGCGGCGAGGCCATGTCCGTCTTAGCGGAAGGCCGTGAGGCCTCCGGTGTAGCGATGAGTGCTTCGATGATGATTTGCCACCGTGTCACCGGACGGCTTACGCCGTTCCGCTAAGAAAGGAATCGCGCTGCGGGCGGGGCACCCGCGCTCCGTGCGGTCTTAAGCCAGCGACGTTTCCGCGCGATTCGCGAGGCGACTAGCGGAAGTCGTTGATGGTCAAGAGAGTGGCCAGGGGCCAACCGGCTTGTTCGATGGCTTCGCGGCCACCCTCCAAGCGATCGATGACGCCTAGGATGCCGAGGACCTTCATGCCGAATTCTTCGGCTGCTTGGGCGGCTTTCAGAGCGCTGCCGCCGCTGGTGATGACGTCTTCGACGATGATGCACGTCATGCCCGGCATGACGGGGCCTTCGACCAGTTTGCCGGTGCCGTGCGTTTTCGCTTCTTTGCGGACCATGAAACCGCGCATGCCCAGACCGCGTTGTCCTGCATGAACCACGACCGAGGCGGTGATCGGATCGGCACCGATGGCCATGCCGCCGATGGCATCTGGAAGCGCATCGGCGCGGTGGGTGGTGATCCAGTCGAGCATGCCAGCACCGATCATGTTGGCTCCGGTGGGATGCAACGTGACCTTGCGGCAATCGAGATAGAACGAAGCTTGTTTGCCGCTGGCGAGGGTGAAGTTGCCGAACTGCAGGGCGTGTTCACGCACCAGGGCTTTGAGGATGTCTTTGTCGTAGAGCAAGATGAATCGCGTTGTTGGAGATCAGCGTCGGATGGTCACTTGGGAGCCGCGTCCGAGCATACCAAAAACGTCGCTGGCATCCAGCGGAGAGAGGCCGATGCAACCCAGATTTGAGGCCCCTTGATCGAGCGATGCCGATCCGTGGATGCAAACGTCTTGGCCGAGGTCGATCCAGTACCCGCCGTAGGGGTTCTTGGGATCGTCGGCCGGGATTTGCATGCCGTTGGTCGAGTAGTAGTTCTTGTTGCGCTGCTTGTCGGCGACTTCGTAAGTCCCTGGATTGGGCACAGGATCGGCGCCGAAGGCAACGGGGAAGCGGCCTGCGTAGAGTTCGCCGAGGAACAGTGTGATTTCGCTGCGAGTCAGGTCGACTTCGGCTCGGAAGGGGCCTTGAACGACTTTCAGTTGGGTGCCAGGGCGAGGTTCGTCCGAGCCTTCGAAGCCGTTGATGCGGGCCAAGACATCGCGCGGAACGCTGTATCGCTTGGCGACTTGTTCGAGCGTTTCGCCGGAGGTGGTCACGTATTGAAACTCCATCAGATGGCGTTTCGAGAAGATGACTTCTGCGGCCAAGGCATCCAGCAGATCGAGCAAGTCCGCACGTTGGTCGGTGGTTAGTTCCGGTGCGTTGTAGAAGACCGAGAGAATTCCCAAGGCGTCTCGGAGCGAGCCCTTGGAGGCTTGCTGGATCGCGAGTTGCTTGGCGTTTTCGAACGAGCGTCCCGGTTTGGAAAGGGGCAACACATTCGGAGCATTGCGAACGGTTTCTTCGTTCAACTTGGTCTTGGTCACTTGTTCCAACGTTCGAGCATCGCCGTGAATGCTTGGGAGATCCAGGGCGGGTGGGGCGACGGATTCGGCCAGTGCGGCGGCTGCCGAGACACCCTCATCCTTAGGGCGGGCCTCTGGGACGGCCAATCCGAATCCGGGGTCTTTGGGTGCGGATGCATTCGCGCTGGGCAAAGACGGGGCGGCGTTATTGGGAAGAGAGGAGGACGCGTTGGGTGTTGGCGACTTGGGCAAATCCAACTGCGGGATGTCCAAATCTGGAACGGAAGGCTCCGCCGCGCTGGGAGCGTTGGAAGATGCATTATTAAAGCTCGGCAGCGGAGACGATGCGAATTTAGCAAAGGCATCGGAGGTGTTGCCCGATGGCCCCGGTGCTGGCTTGGGCACGCTCAATGGACCTGGACCCGAGACGTCGGCATCGAGATCCCCTGGGGTCAAAAGTTCTTCGAGCTCCGGCTTGAGCGTCGTATCGCTTCCGTTGAAAGCGACGTAGCCGCCATACAACACGAAGAGCAACAAAACAACGACAACGGCGGTTTTGATGGTTTGCACTGCGGTCCTCCTGACCGATGGAATCCTGAGCGAGCTGTTGGGATGCGAGCCGAATCCGCCGGTCTCTGCCGGAGCGGCGCGCGGGCCATTGCACCCCGTGCGGGGATGCTAGGAAGCGTCAGGAGTCCAAGTCAATCTCAATTTTTCCGTCGCTCTCCTGGATGGGATAGGTTCGAAGCATGCTTTGACAAGTCACCGCATTGTTGCCAGTTCTTAACTCGTACATCCAGCCGTGCCACGGACATTGAATGGTGCCGTTTGCCAGCTTGCCTCGAGCGAGCGGTCCGCCTTGATGCATGCAAATGCCGTCGATCGCGTACAACGATCCTTCATGCCGAAAGAGGGCGATAATGTTGCCTGCATGCAGGATTTCCGCGCTTTGGCCTTCTTCGAGCGCGTCGGAATCCAAAACGTGTTTCCAAGCCATTTTGCGTTGCTCCTGGGTTGTTGGAGGGGATTTCTGGCGGAACTTGCCACGCCATGGCGGCGCTGTCCAGTCGTGGGGTATGGTAGCACTGGTGGCGGGTCGATGTCATGGCGACGGCGAGGGCGATTTCCGGGGCGTGGGATGGCTCTGGGGCGTGGGATGGCCGCGGGACCGGAGGAGCCTTTCGTATAGTCAATCCTTGGCGATGGACTATACTGAGTCGCTTGGATCCAAGGCTTCCTTCGAAAACCGGCTGGCCGCCATCACTCCTCGCGGTTTTGCAGTCAATACCGCCTGAGGACACCCGGGCATCGTACGCTCGGCAAACCGCCTGACCAGCGTTTGGCTGGGGGTGAAGCGAGTCGGCATGGCGACAGGCTGTGTTGAGCACGATATCAATACGTCGTTTGAGCCTAGGAAATCGTCTCATCGGAAGAGCTCGAACGCATCCTGCCGCTTTCGCCTCCACACTTCGGATGGCTTGTCGGAACGACGCAAACCTCCTCTCATCATCCGTTTTGTCCGTGACGCCGGAGATCGAAATGACAACCCGTGGTCGCCAGACTGGCAGCGTACTGCGCATCGCCCTTGCTCTTTTCCTTTCCCTGCTGGGCTCTTCCCCCGGCTTCGCTGTAGCAGATCCCAAAATGCCCACCAAAGTTACCACCGTCGAAGGCATCACCGAGTACGCACTGGACAACGGCCTGAAGGTGCTGTTGTTTCACGATGACAGTCAACCCAAAGTGACCATCAATTGCACCATCTTTGTCGGTTCGCGGCATGAAGGCTACGGCGAAGCGGGGATGGCGCATTTGCTCGAGCACATGCTCTTCAAAGGCACCGAACTGCATCCCGACATTCCCAAACAGCTCAAAGATCGCGGCGCGGTATTCAACGGTACGACGTGGCTCGATCGCACGAATTACTACGAGACGCTTCCTGCTTCGAATGAGAACCTCGAGTTTGCCATTCGTTTGGAGGCCGACCGGTTGGTCAATAGCAAGATCCTCGGCGAAGACTTGCAATCCGAGTTTTCGGTCGTGCGCAGCGAATTCGAGCAAGGTGAGAACAGTCCGATCCGCGTGCTCCAACAACGCATGTCCTCGTCCTGTTATCAATGGCATAACTACGGCAAGTCCACGATCGGCAATCGCAGCGACATCGAACGGGTGCCGGTCGATAGCCTTCGAGCCTTCTATCGCAAGTTCTATCGTCCCGACAATGCCATGCTGATCGTTGCTGGTAGCTTTGATGAAACGGTCACATTGCAGTTGATCCAAAAGTACTTCGGCATTCTTTCGAATCCGGCTACTCCATTGCCCAGAACCTACACCGTCGAACCTCCACAAGATGGAGACCGGGTCACCACGGTGCGGCGCGTCGGGGATTCCCAATATGTTGGTGCGATGTATCACGTGCCGGCCGGCTCGGACCCTTCGTTCCCAGCCGTGGAACTGCTGTCGTTGATCATGACCGACGAACCGAGCGGCCGTTTGTACAAGGCTTTGGTCGAGACCAAGAAAGCGACGGCCGTCGGTGGAGGCGCCCCTCCCTTGCACGATCCGGGCGCGATCACCTTCCTCGCCCAAGTCCCCAAAGACAAATCGCTGGAAGATGCCAAGAACGCCATGACCGAGACACTGGAAAGCTTGGCGCAAAATCCGATCACCGAAGCGGAAGTTGAACGGGCGCGACAACAAATCCTCAACCAGCGCGAGACGATGGCTTCCAAAACACAAAGCCTGGCCATCGAGCTTTCGGATTGGGCATCGCAAGGAGATTGGCGGCTGTACTTCCAATTCCGCGATGGCATCGAAAATGCCACCGAAGCCGACGTTCAGCGCGTGGCTCAAAAGTATCTGGTACGCAACAACCGCACCGTAGGACTGTTCGAGCCAACGGCATCGTCGGGCCGCGTCGAAATCCCTGATCGTCCCGATATCGCGGCGATTCTAAAGGGCTACGTTGGCCGCGCGGCGATCAGCCAAGGTGAGAAATTCGATCCCTCGCCCAAAAACATCGAGTCCCGGTTGATTCGCAATAAACTCAAGTCCGGAATTCCTTATGCCATGTTGCCCAAGAAAACCCGAGGGGGTACGGTCAACTTGACGATCAATCTTCGCTTTGGCGATGAAGCGTCCCTGCATGGGAAATCGGCAGCCATCGATATGCTCGGCCCGATTCTATCGCGGGGTACGACAACCATGTCGCTGCAAGAGCTCAATGATCGTATCGATAAGCTCAATGCCAATCTCTCGATTCGATCGCGTCAACAACTGCTGACGATCAGCCTGGAAACCAAGGGAGAGAAGCTTCTCGAAGCGCTCGACATCATTCGAGAGATCCTTCGGGAGCCGGGGTTTGACGAGAATGAGTTTGAGTTGCTTCGCGAACAAGCCATCGCGGACATCGAAAACCAGTTGCAAGAACCCACGGTGTTGGCATCGCTCGCCGTGACGCGCACACTCAATCCATACGAGCTTGGCGATATCCGCTATGCACCGACCCTGGAAGAAGAACTGGAAGCGACAAAGGCGTTGAAGCTGGCCGACGTGAAGGACATTCACGCGCGGTTCTTGTCCGGCTCAGAAGGGGAGATCGCAGTTGTCGGAGATTTTGATCCCACCGAAGTCGAGTCCAAGCTGTCTGCGATCATGGCCAACTGGAAAGCCAAAGTTCCATACCAACGCGTTGATGTCGCGCCGTCGACCGACATCAAAGTCCCGATGATCTCGATCGAGACTCCGGATAAAGACAATTCGTTCTACTTTGCTAGTCAACAATATTCGCTTCGCGATGACGATCCAAAGTTTGCCGCGCTATACATGGGCAACTACGTCTTTGGCGGAGGGGGCTTGTCGTCGCGACTGGCAAACCGAGTGCGTCAAACCGAAGGCTTGTCCTATGACGTCGGCAGCAGCCTCCGAGCCAACGCCATCGATGAGTTTGCCGTGCTGACCATCAATGCTACCGCCAACCCTTCGAATCGGGACAAACTCGTTCAAGTCATCGACGAAGAGATCCGCAGATTCGCCAAAGAGGGTGTAACGGAGCAGGAGCTCAAGGATGCCATTCAGGGATTCTTGCAGAGCCAACAACTCAGCCGATCGCGCGATGCCATGCTGGCCAATCTCTTGGTCAACAATTTGTTCGCTGGGCGCGATATGGGGTACTACGAGAAGCTCGAAGCCCGAATTGCGGACTTGACCGTCGAAGAGGTCAACGAAGCCATCGAGGAGTTCGTCTCGCCCGACAATCTCGTCATTGCAACCGCAGGAGATTTTGCAAAGCCGACCCAACCCGATGCGAATACCAACGCAAAGGATAAGGCAAACGCGAAAGACAAAGAGACGGTTCCTCCCAAAGAGAACAAAGACAAGAAGCCCTAGGACCGCTGGCCTCAAGGCACTCAGGCAATGGCCTCCGAGGTCCTAACCGAAGAATCTTTATGCCCCGTTCGTCGCCGTTTTCCGCCGCATTGGTTGCTTCGATCCAGCGCGTTTGGCCGGTCGAGCGGTGGTGCGATCAACGCGTGGTGGTGGCGGTCAGCGGTGGTCCCGATAGCGTGGCACTGCTCGATGCGCTGCATCGTATGGCTCCCGATCCCAGTCGATTGCTGGTCGCGCATTTCAACCACGGGCTGCGCGGCGAACAGAGCGATGGCGACGCCGCATTTGTCCAATCGATGGCCGATCACTTGAAGATCGAGTGCGTGGTCGGTTCGATGGCGATGCCCGTCAGCGAGGAGGCTCACGCGACGGAAGCATTGCAATCGACCCCGGGCCCGCGCAGCGAGTCTTGGCTGCGCACGGCGCGGCATCGCTTTCTCAAAGAAGTCGCGATGGGGTTCGATGCGGCTTGGATCGCGACGGGGCATACGGCGGACGATGTGGTGGAAACGATGCTGCATCATTTGATGCGCGGCAGCGGCCCCGCCGGGCTGGCATCGATTCCGCCGATGCGTCGCCTTCGGAGCAATTTGCATTTGGTGCACCCGCTGATCTTCGCGTTCAAGGCGGATGTGCTGGCGTATTTGGAAGAGCGGGAGCAAAGCTATCGACGGGATGCTTCGAACGATTCCATGCAGTACACCCGGAACCGCATTCGTCATCAGTTGCTGCCCTGGTTGCGCGAGTTCACAGGCGATCTGAGGGTAGCGGACCGATTGCGAACGGCCGCGGAATGGATTCGCGAAGAGCACGCGGTCATCGAGGAATGCGGGATGCGGTGGTTGGCATCCGAGTGCGTCATGCCGTTCGACGATGGATTGCAGATGCCCCTCGCGCACGCCTTGTGCCAACCGTGGGCGGTGGTGCGCGAAGGACTGGTAGCAGCGTGGCATGATCGCTATTGGCCGCTGCGGGAGATGTCGGCCAAGCACTGGGAGCGGCTGCGTCGATTTCTCGACAAGGCCGCGGAAACGACTCATCCCCAACGCATGCAGCTGCCAGGTCCGATCGGGGTGAGCGTGCGTCGCAAGCAGTTGCGATTCATGGGCCCAGACGCGATTGCGAGTCAGCGCCCGAGCGATGGTGAAAGCTCCGAACGCTGAGTCCTCGAGCCATTGCGTGCGGGGCGTTGCAGCTATAATCCCAACCTCGTCCGCGACGGCCGAGGACGGTTTCAAACTCTTCTCGATTCGAACTGAGCATGCGCGTTGTCTTGATGGGAACCGGACCCTTTGCAGTCCCGACGTTTGACCAAATCGTGCGCGATGGGCATGCGATCGCGGTCGTGGTGGCGCGGCCTCCGGTGCCGACCAGTTCGGGCAAAGCCCCACCCGAAAGCCCCGTGATCGCTTGGGCCAAACAGGCCGGTTTGCCGCTCGCTACGCCCGATTCGATCAACACCGATGCATCCATCCAGTGGCTGCGCGAGCAGCAGGCCGATCTGTTGGTCGTGTGCGATTACGGTCAGATCCTGTCTCGCGATGCGCTGGCTGCGGCGAGATTGGGCGGGATCAATCTGCATGGATCGCTATTGCCGCGCCATCGCGGTGCGGCTCCGGTGCAGTGGTCGATTCTGTCGGGTGATGTGCAAGCGGGTGTCAGCGTCATTCACATGACACCGCAGCTCGATGGCGGTCCGGTTCTGACGTGGGCGGCCACGCCCATCGCGCCGGGCGAGAACGCCGGGGAACTGGAAGCCCGGCTCAGTCAATTGGGAGTCGCCCCGAGCATGGCTGCCATTGCGGAGCTGGCGAAAAGCGATCATCCCGAGGGAGTGGTGCAAGATCCTGCGCAAGCGACCCGAGCTCCGCGTCTCAAGAAGTCCGATGGCTTGCTCCATTTGGGATACCCGGTCGCCTGGATCGATCGCCAGATCCGCGGATTGCAACCGTGGCCTGGCGTCTACACGCAGTTCGAGTTTCCCGACGGCAAGACATTGCGCGCGATCGTGCATCAAGCGCGCCCGTTGCCGATCGATGCGAGCCACCTGGCGGGTTGCACCATTGGTCAAGTCCTCCATGGCGATGCTTTGAGGCAAATTCTCGATCGCACCGCGTTCGCAACATCGACTCTGCGGCCACATTTGGGGCTGGTCGCCCGCGACGGATTGTTGCTTGTCGATCGGCTGCAGCCGGCAGGAAAAAAGCCGATGGCAGCCGAGGAATTCGTTCGTGGGTATGGTCGCTATGCCACCTGGAAGGCCGAGGTTCCCGCCGATTTGCATCCCTTGCTCGACCGCATGATCGCAGCGTTCGCCAAAGAAAGTTCCGCATCGTGAGCACCACGCCCACTTCATCGACACCCTCAGGTTCGTCGCGCCGCTCCGGTGCAACAATTGGTTTTGTCAGTTTGGTCTGTTTGGTGATCGGCAACATGATCGGCTCGGGAGTGTACATCTCGAGTTCGTACGCGCTCGGAGCGCTCGGGGATGCCCGGTTGGTGCTGGTGGCCTGGGCGCTGGGTGGGTTGCATGCCATTTGCGGTTCGGTCGCGTATGCTGCCCTCGCCAGACGCATCAGCATCTCGGGTGGCGAATATGCGTTCCTCTCGCGGTTTGTGCATCCGGCGATCGGATTTACGGCGGGCTGGATCTCGCTGATCGCGGGTTTCACCGCGCCGATTGCGACAGCCGCCTTGGTGTTCGGCGAGTACATCTGCGCGACTCCTCAAGCCACCACCGAGGCTCGAACCGTGGCCACCATCTGGATTGTGCTGTGCGCGCTGTTCCACTGGATCAATTTGCGGACCGGATCGTGGGTCAACAACGGCGTCGTGCTGCTCAAGATGATCGGCTTTGTGATCTTTGGAGCCGCTTGCATTCGGTTTCTCTATATGGGCACTGTCGCCCATCCCGTGACGCCGTTTGCGCCGGCCCTCGATCGTTCGCTGGGGGAGTTTGACTATCTCAAGCAGCTAACGCAACCGAACCTTCTGTTCCTCATGCTCATCCAGTTGTTTTTCATTGCGTTGTCGTACACGGGTTTCAACGCCAGCATCTACATCGCCGGAGAAGTCGCTCCGGCCGACGATGATCGATCCGCACCGCGTTCGTCCTCGATCCCGTCCTCCATGATTGTGGCATGCGTTGCCGTGACGGCGATCTATCTCGTGCTCAACTATTTGTTTTTAGCGTGCGATACGAAGGAGTCGATTCTCGATGGCAAAGATTACTTTGTTTCGGGGGTCGCGATGCGCGTGGGAGGTGTTCCTTTGCAATGGGTCATGCGGATCACGATCGCGCTCTCGTCGGCGACCAGCGTGTTGGCGATGATCGCGACGGGGCCGCGCGTGTATGCGCAGATGGCGCGCGACGGATGGTTGCCCCGTTGGTTTGGGGCGGATGAGGAAGTGCCCAGGAACGCCATCGTCGTGCAAGCCATCTTGAGTTGTTGCATCGTGTGGTTGGCCAGCGTATTGCAGTTGATCAGTTACCTGGGGATTACGTTGACCGCGTGCGGAGCGCTGGCCACCAGCACGCTTTGGATCGCGTACCGGGAGCTGCATGCGCGGCGGCCGATCGCGTGGTGGGAGCATGTGTGCTTGGCGATTTATGTGGCGGGGGCAATCTTGCTGTTGGTGGCAGCTTGGTACGTGCAGCGAACGCAATTCCTCCTTTCCGCGGCGACGTTTGCTAGCGGACTGTTGGTGTAT
The DNA here is from genome assembly GCA_046318495.1 of Pirellula sp. GTDB lineage: Bacteria > Planctomycetota > Planctomycetia > Pirellulales > Pirellulaceae > JBKCUI01. Next base: position 20,990 of record JBKCUI010000047.1, read on the forward strand.
GCGATCATGCGGCTGCAGCGCGCGGCCTCTGCGTGACGTGAATCCCAGCGATGCGGCGTGATTTTTCCAGCTCGCGTCTCTACAATGGGCGGGTATGAACGAAGAAGAAGCCCAATATCTCAGCCAGATTCCGCCTGCGCAGGCATCGCGATTGCAAGTCCCGCGTTTGGGGAGCGTGTTGCAGCGCGTCATCCAGCGCCGCGGGTATGCAGCCGTTCAATCGACGGAGTTGCTTGCGGATGCCTGGCGGCAAGCCGCCGGGGATGGGCTCGCCAGGCAGACGCGGATCGGCAAATTGGAGCGAGGTTCGTTGGTGATCTTTGCCGCGAACCCTACCGTGCGCACCGAGCTGGAATTCATGAAGTCGCAGTTGGTGCGATCGCTTCAGTCCCAATTGCCCGACTATGGTATCCGCGGTTTGCGGATCAAGTCCGATGCGTCGTGATCGATTGCGCGCAGGGACTCGCGTCCTTCGCGAGCACCGCATCCGGACGTCGATTCAAGGGATGAGGGTTGTGGTGGATGACTAGGACGTTTGCGATCACCGTCGCATACGACGGAACGCGGTACGCGGGTTGGCAGATTCAACCGAATGGCTTGGCGATTCAACAGGTCCTCAACGAGCGCATCGCCAAGGTCGTGGGACATCCGGTCCAAGTGCAGGGAAGCGGACGAACGGATGCTGGGGTGCATGCGATCGGACAAGTCGCTTCCTTTGAAAGCAACGTATGGCCGGTGGATGCGGACCGATTGGTGCAAGCCATCAACGGGCAATTACCGCGCGACATCGTGGTCGTTGCCAGCCGAGAAGTGCAATCGGGCTTTGATCCCATACGTCACGCCATCGGCAAGCGGTACCGGTACACCATCCGGTCGTCGCGGGTGCCCGATCCGTTGCAGCATCCCTACCATTGGTGGATTCCCAGGAGTTTGGATCTCGAGGCCATGCGAGCGGGAGCCGAGAGGCTGATGGGAACGCATGACTTCAAGGCCATGGAGACGATCGGTTCGACGCGCAAGACTTCCGTCCGGACGGTCCGAGCCCTCGAGATCGAGGCAAAGCCGGCGTTTTCAGGAATGGAGGTGCAGATCGAGATTGAAGCTGATGGATTTCTTTACAACATGGTCCGCAACATCGCGGGCGCTTTGGTGGAAATCGGCAGAGGGCGGTTCACGCCCCGGTGGCTCGACGCGGTGCTCGCATCGCGGCAGCGGAATTCGGAGAGCCAGACCGCGCCGGCCCGCGGATTGTGCTTGATGCACGTTCGGTATCCGGAGTCCGTTTTCGTGGATTCCGCGGCCCAGCCGGAGGGGCCCGGCTCGTCGGATGCCCCCTCAGGACCGCTCGAATCGCCCGAAATGTAATGGATTCGTAGGGAATTCAGGGTTTTTTGGGGTTGTTGGACGGCATCGAATTCTCATAATTTCGCCGACCTTCGAAATTGCTTCCAGCAGCCCTGCGCAGCGTCGCGCGGACCGCCGACTGGAACGGCGGCCGGTACACGGCTCGCCCCTAAACCTATGCATGCGTCGCGGACTGGTCCGACGGCGCTGGAGACCCTTCAATATGGCACGGTATACCGGCCCCAAAGCACGCGTCAACCGACGGTTCGGCGCGCTGCTGTTCGAGAGCGCAGGCTGCGTTCGCGCATACGAAAAGCGAAGTGAAAATCCACCAGGGATGCACCCCCGCAGCCGCCGTTCGAGCAACTACGGCACCGCTCTCGCGGAAAAGCAAAAGATCAAGTACTTCTACGGTTTGGGCGAGCGTCAATTGCGACGTTACTTCGATGACGCCGTCCGCAAGAAGGGCAACACCGGGGAAACCTTGTTGCTCATGTGCGAGCGTCGAATCGACAATGTCGTCCGCCGTATCGGCTTGGCCAAGACCCGCCCACAAGCCCGCCAAGGGGTCGTTCACGGCCACTTCAAGGTCAACGGCGTGAAGGTCACCAGCCCATCGTTCATGTTGCGTCCAGGCGACGTGATCGAAGTCCGCAGCAACGAAGCCATCCGCAATCTCTATCGCGGGATCATCGCCAACAATTCGCCAACCCCACTCGATTGGGTCGCGTTGGACACCGAAGGTCTCAAGGCCAGCGTCTTGGGCAACCCAGGCCCCAGCGATATCTCGTTGCCAGTGAACGCCAACATCGTGGTCGAATTCTTGTCCCGATAGCGGTTGAGCGTTTCAGTAGGTATCATTCCAAAGGGCTCCAGTTCGCCAGTCGAACGGAGCCCTTTTGCTTTCCCTTTCCTCACCATTGAGCCGAGCATCGCATGCACGTTCCAGTCGTTGTTTTAGGGGGTGGACCCGGCGGTTATGCAGCCGCCTTTCTCGCTGCCGACGAAGGCCTCGAAGTGGCCATCGTCGAATTGGAACCCAAGCTCGGCGGCACATGCTTGCTGCGAGGCTGCATCCCCTCCAAGGCATTGCTTCACGTCGCCAAGGTCATCGATGAAACCCATGAACTGACCGAGGGCTGGGGCGTGGCGTTCGAAGCCCCCAAGATCGACATCAACAAAGTGCGCGCCCGCAAAGAAAAGGTCATCGAGACCCTCAGCGGTGGCCTCGGACAATTGGCCAAGCGTCGCAACGTCAAAGTCATCCGCGCACGAGGAAGCTTCGAAAACTCCACGACGTTGATCCTCGAAGGTGACGATCCGAGCATTCCCGAAGGTGGCAAGCTCACGTTCGATTACTGCGTGCTGGCCACCGGCAGCACCCCGGCTATGCCGCCCAATTTCCAAGTCGGTTCCAAACGCGTGATGGACTCGACCGGTGCATTGGAACTGGCCGACATCCCCGAACGACTGCTCGTCATCGGCGGCGGTTACATCGGTTTGGAGATGGGAACGGTCTACGCGGCCCTCGGTTCTAAAGTCAGCGTCGTCGAGTGGACCGAAACCTTGCTCCCCGGAGCGGACCGCGATCTGGTGGCTCCGCTTCAACGGCGATTGAAGTCCCTCTTCGAGAACCGGATTTACTTGAACACCAAAGTGGGTTCGGTCGCCGAAATCGACCAACAAGTCGAAGTCACCTTTGAAGGCCCCGGTAAGTTCGGCCACGAGCGATTCGATCGCGTGCTGGTCAGCGTCGGTCGCCGTCCCAACACGCGCGGCGTCGGGCTGGAGAACACCCAAGTCCAACTCGATCAGCGCGGTTTTGCGATTTGCGATCGCCAGCAGCGAACGAATGATCCGCACATCTTGGCCATCGGCGATGTGGCGGGCGAACCGATGCTCGCTCACAAAGCCAGCCACGAAGCCAAGGTCGCCATCGAAGTCATCCTCGGGCGCAACGTGACGTTCGACAAGCAAGCCATCCCGGCGGTGGTCTTCACCGATCCGGAAATCGCGTGGGCGGGACTCACTGAAGACCGCGCCAAGAAAGAAGGCATCCCCGTCGAAATCGAAATCTATCCTTGGGCGGCCAGCGGTCGCGCCCAAGCCCTCGGTCGCACCGATGGGTTGACCAAGTGGTTGGTCGATCCCAACACCCACCGCGTTCTGGGCTGCGGCATCGTCGGAGCTGGCGCTGGCGAACTGATCGCCGAAGCGGTGCTCGCCATCGAGATGGGTTGCGAAGTCCGCGACATCACCGAATCGATCCACCCGCACCCGACCCTCAGCGAAACGCTGATGAATGCGGGTGAAGTCCACTTCGGAACCGCGACGGAGATCTACAAGCCCAAGAAGCACGCCGGTAGCTGATCCCTCGGCGCGATCGCCTGTGCTCGAAGTCGACAGTGCTCGCGACCGGCAGTGCTTTACGGTAGCGGGCAGATCACCATCGAGGTGAATTCGACTTCGGAGGCGGGGTCATGCCCTTGGAGCATGATCGTTCCGGCTTCGGTTCGCAGCCCCTTGCGAGGATTGTCGTTTGGGGCGCGCGTGTCTTCCCACTGGACGACTTGTACACCCTCCACCCATGTCGCAAAGTGATTGCCATCGGCGATGATGGTGAGGTGCACAGGTTGGTTTTCATCGCTCAAGACTGCTTTGGCGTTTTGTCTTCGGAAGATCGCGCCCGAGCCTGCATCGACTGGCCGCCGGCGATCTTCTTTGAATCCGTGATGGATTTGGCATTCGTAGCCATTCATGTCTTCGCCGGGAATGCAGCGAAAGAAGATCCCCGAGTTGACGTTCTCGACCAGCGTGCGGGCGACGGCTTGCAAGCAGACATTGGCATGCGGTTGAAGCAGTTCCAAATGTCCGCGACCTCCTTTAAGAAGGATCGTCCCCGCGTCGGTAAAGGTGGCTTGGATGTCCCCTTGGGCTTGGTTCCAGTCGGATGGATTGGCTTTAGGTAGCACCGAATAGCCGATCGGACGAATGCGGATATTGCGAAAACGGATGGGGCCTTCGCGGAA
>JBKCUI010000048.1:0-4973 GCA_046318495.1 Pirellula sp.
CGACCGGAACCATCTCTGGCATCTCGAAGCGTTGGCAAAGATCTGCGCGCAAGACAGCACGGGTATCTTGCGCGCGACCCCCTACAACGTCGTGGACTTGCTCGAACCCGCGAGCGAAGCCTCGGGGATCGCGTGGTGGGAGGAGTTGACCGGTCGCGGTGGAGAAGGCATGGTCGTCAAACCGATGGAGTTCATTCTGCGCGGTAACAAAGGCCTGGTGCAACCCGCCGTGAAATGCCGTGGCCGCGAATACTTGCGCATCATCTATGGCCCGGACTATACGGCCGACGAGCATCTGAGCCGTCTGCGCAGTCGTGCTCTGGGACCCAAGCGTTCGTTGGCGCTTCGCGAGTTCGCCCTGGGGATCGAAGGACTCGAACGCTTTGTGCATCGAGAACCACTTCGTCGCGTCCACGAATGCGTCTTTGGAGTACTGGCCTTAGAGAGCGAACCGGTCGACCCGCGTCTGTAAAGCCGCCAGCCCATGGGACTGCAGAGTCCAATCAAAAGGCGATGTGGCAGAAAGATCTAACGCAGAAAGATGAGTTACCGATAACTTTCTGCGATCGATATCTGCTGCACGTTGGCAGCACCTCAGCACTCGGCAACCAAACCGAAGGGTAACTGTTTTTTCTGGACGCCAACCAAGATCGCCGCTTGACCGGCGAATGCCTCCCTGTATATGCTGTGTATATGAATAAGCACAACTGGATCACCCTTTCGCAGAGTGACCCACGCGCGTTGTATTTGCAAGTCATCGAGCAGATTCAGCGTCGCGTGGCGGTGGGCGATTTGCCGCCGGGAACCGAGCTGCCGTCGATTCGTCAGCTTGCGTCCGATCTCTCCGTGAGCGTGATCACGATCAAACGAGCTTACCTGGAACTGGAACGCGCGGGGACCATCGTCACGCGTCAAGGCAAAGGGTCGGTCGTTTCCGATCAACCAGGCCTGCAGTCCTCGATCGCGGAACGAGAACTCGAAGAGCATCTCGAGAACGCCGGCCAATTGGGCGTGCTTCTGGGCATCTCGAAAACCGAAATGCAACGCCGGCTTGCCGATGCGTACGAAAAAGAACAGGGGAAAACCAAATGAGTGCGGTTCATGACGCGATCCAGCCAACGACCAGCGCAGTGTCGTTGCGGGGGATCTCCAAATCCTACAGCCACTTTCGGTTGGAGAACATCGACCTGGAATTTCAGACCGGCACCGTCCATGGCTTGATCGGCCCAAACGGGGCAGGCAAATCCACCATCATGCGCATCCTCATGGGGCTGGTCGCACCAGAACGCGGGTCGGTGGCGGTGTTGGGACAACCCGTTTCCTCGCGCGATGCGATGCCCAAGCGCGACATCGGATACTTCGCCGAAGACATGCGTCTCTACAAATCCGAATCGCTAGCCTTCCACATGCAGTTGGTGCGATCGCTGTATCCGACATGGGACGAAGAGTACGCACGCGTACTGCTGGATCGGTTTGGGCTGATCGCACACCAACGCGTGAAGGGTCTTTCTCAAGGCCAGAGAGTCAAAGCAATGCTGCTCCTGATCCTGGCGCGCCATCCTCAGTTGCTGATTCTCGACGAACCGACCAACGGCTTGGATCCGGTGGCCAAACACGAAGTCATCTCCGCCTTGATGGAAGTCGTGCAAGACGACTCTCGAACGATTCTCTATTCCTCGCACCATACCCAAGACGTCGAACAGATCTGCGACACGATCACCTTCATCGATCGCGGGCGCGTAATCGCCAGCGATGAACGGGATGCATTCCTCAGCCACTGGCGTCGCTTCAAACTGCAAGTCCCCGACGGCTGGGCCCCACCGACACTGCCAGGTCTGCACCCCGACTCGGCCTTCGGCAGTTTGCGGGTGATGACCACCGATCGCTTTGACGCAAGCTTGGCAGAACGATTGCAAGCCTCCGGAGCTACCTTGGAGAGTTCTGCAGCGATGACACTGGAAGAGATTTTTGTAGCTGCCGTGATGCACGGCCGAGGGGAGAAAAGCCGATGAATGCCCAAGCGATTCAGATCCTGTTTATGAAAGATCTATTCCTGAGCCGCTGGCCGATGTTCGGCTATTTGATCGGCGGACTCTTGAGTGTCTTGGTCACTTGTTTGCCAGGTCCGACCGCCAACTTCATCGGCTTCATCATGATGATCACCATGACGATTGCGGCCGGCATTCACTTGATCGGTGTGCTGCTGCTCGCCGAGTCGGGGGACATGACGCGGACGTTCGTGATGAGCTTGCCGATCAGTCTTTTGGACTACTCAATTGCAAAGATCTCGGTCGTGTTGGTGGCTTTTTTGATCCCTTGGTTGGGCATGCTCGCATGTTTGACGGTGCTCGTCTTTGCGGTGCCTGAGGCCAAGCCCGGTAACTTTCCGTTTCTGTTACTGGTTTTCTTGTTCATGCTCGCCGGGTTCAGCCTGCAATTGGTGACAGCGGTAGTCACAGAATCGATCGGCTGGACAATTTCGGTGGTCGTGCTTGGCAACGTCTTGCTGAATCTGTTCCTCAAATCGGTCAGCGAACATCCAGTGATCTCGAGCATGTCCAAAAGCGAGACCGTGACTTGGCCGCCGATTGTGCTGCAGATCATGGCCATCGAATTGTGTGTGATTGCTGGCTCCATCGCTATCGCGCTAGCGTTTCAGATGCGTCGCAGGGATCTAGTTTGATGGGAACACCTTCCAGCGACGCAGGCCGGATTCATTATCTAGACAATCTGCGCGCCCTGGCCATGCTGCTAGGGGTGTACTTCCATGGGGCCTTGGCCTATGCCGAACCCTCGCGGGCCGCATGGATTGCGACCAATCCGGTCGGAAGCATCGCCGTCGACGTGTCGGTTTGGTGGCTGCACCTGTTTCGGATGGGATTGTTCTTTCTCTTGTCCGGCTACTTCTCGAAACGGCTGATCGAGCACCGTGGCGTGAAAGGATTTCTGTGGAACCGAGCCGTTCGTATCGCGTTCCCGTTTCTGTTGTTCTGGCCCGTCCTTTGGTTGGCCATGGCGATCGTATTCGTGTTTGCGTTTTCGTACGTCAAGCAACCCGAGGGATTGCTGGGTGTCGTCGTTGAAGCGAACAAGAACCCAGGCGCGTACGAAGGGCGTGTTTGGCTCACGACGATGCACTTGTGGTTCCTCTATTACCTGCTCATGTTCTCGATGCTTGGAGCGATTGCACATCGAACGCGTTGGTTGCGAATGGATGGGCTCTTGAAAAGGCCTTGGTTCCCGCTGTTGCCATGCGGTGTGATGGTCGCGGGAGTTATGGGCGGCGGACTGCCGGTGGCAGCGCCGGAATCGTTTGTGCCAACTTGGTGGCCCTTCGCCTACCATGGAGTGTTTTACTGGCTGGGTTGGCAACTGTTTGGGCGAGAGCAGATTCTCGAACGGCTCCAACCCAAACTTGCGGCGTTCTTGCTTTTCAGCATCGCTTTGCTGATCCCGCATTACTGGTTGTTGCCAGTACTCGACATCGAGTCCATCCAACAAGCCATGGCAGGCAAGATTCCGACGCCCGGGATTTTGGACGCGATTTTGGCGGTTGTGTTGTCCGTATCCTGGACAGGGATCGCGTTGTTGCTTGGGCAACGCTTCCTCGCCCGTTCAAATGCTTGGCTCAAGTTCTGTGCGGATGGATCGTACTGGGTGTACTTGATGCACTTACCCATCCTTCTGTTCTTGCAGACGTTGCTGATCCCGATCGCTTTGCCGGTGATAGCCAAGCTGGTGATCGTCGTGGCGGGGACGGTCCTATTCTGTTTCGCGACCTATGTCGTGTTTGTGCGTTACACTCCCATCGGTTGGATGCTCCATGGCAAACGCTCGTTTCCATGAGCCGAGCGTTTCTTGAATTGCATGCGATGCCGTTGTGGCTTGATCTTCTACGCATGGTTGGCTGTCAAGCATCCATGGCCCATCCCAAGAACTCAAGCGACCCTATACGTTCGCGTGCATCCCTTCGCCCTGTATCCGTCATGCCTTATCCCCGGGAGGGTGAGGCTCCTGCCGAACAAGCGTCCGGGAGGGTGAGGCTCCTGCCGAACCACCACACGGCGTCCAATCGGATAAACAAAGCCCATCCAGCGGGAACACGTAACTCTTGTGATTCGTCTCCAAAACCCGTTGCCCTCTTTGCGTGCTCGTGCTCAGTCCGACAGGACGGTGCTCGTGCTCGTAATCGTCTCGCTGTGCATCGCGAGCTGCAAGCGCGCGGCGATTTTCAGCTTGGCAGGAGCCGCGCCCTCCCGCACTTGGCCTTCTCCGCCCACGGCAACTTGCAGACACGCGCGGTCCTAGGTCTTTTTCGCTACGCGTTATTAATGATCCAACTCGACACCGACGATCCGCTCGAAAACCAAACTTCAAGATCCTTATGTCCACCCAGGAAATTACACAATACCCCCCCGCCCTATTGACTTGACGGTGCCATCCGGCGGCCCTTATCTTTGTCAACATCATGACGCAGACGGTGAAGCATGACGTCATTATCTCAAGCGATGTTCCATCGATTCAAACTGCGTTCATACACCTGTTTCGATTTCTTTCTTTAAGTGCTCCACCCGGAGGAGAATCAATGAGTGTGAAGAGTTTTTTCACCAATGGCCTGCGTGCCGTCGGAGTGTTGTTGGTCGCAATGATGGCCAACGCTTTTTCGCCCGTAGCGGATGCGGCCGTGGTCGTCGTCGACCTCACGTCGCCGGTCGACATTCGCGGACCGAACGCCGGTCTTGCACCGGGCGACCGACACAGCATTTCCGACTATCCGTTCACAGGGGTTAGGCTTCAAATCTCCAACAATCGATCCGGTGGTTGGGGCCTCGACGGTGATAGTGGCCTCCGCTTTTCGGTTCTTTCCGACAGCGCAAATGCGAATCCAAGGAATTTTTCAGCTGGAACGCGCATCGATTCCAACGCTACGTTTAGCAGTTTGGATTTGCAGACGAGGTTTAGGGCCTTGGACG